>JABDLU010000021.1 GCA_013002865.1 Acidimicrobiia bacterium | reverse complement strand
TGTTGTCGCCGCCGGGGTCTTCGGTGGCGTTGTAGACGGTGACGGTTTGGTTGGTGAGGTCGAGGTCGACTTGTTGGGCCCAGGCGAGGCCGTCGCGGGCGTTGGTGTCGACGTAGATCTCGGCGGTGGCGTATTCGTCGTAGCTGGCGTCACAGAGCCCGCGGGCGCAGTCTTCGGCGATGGCGAGGGCGGCGGCGTCGGCGCCGTTTTGGAGTTGGCGGCGTTCTTCCCACATGCGACCGAAGTCGATCGCGAAGGCGGACAGGGCGAGGATGGCGACGAGGATGACGGCGGCGAACACGAGGGTGGCACCGTCGTCGTTGTTTCGGATGGTGTGCCAGTGGGTGCGCAAGGTGCTGGTTAGCCGCCGCATCGCATGACTCCTTCGGCTTGCATGGTGAAGTTGGTGACTCGCCAGAAGGCGATATTGATTTCGAACGGGTACTGGAGGGTGGCGGTAGCGGGTTGTCCGGCGTCGCAGGCGGACATGTTGACGGTGAGGAGGTTCTGTTTCAGGGAGGTGGCGGCGTTGCGGGCGGCGTCTTCACCGGCGGTGGCGTCCTGGGTGATGGCGTATTCGCGGGCGCCTTCCCGGGCGGCGTGGGTGAGGGTGTTCTGGGCGTTGTAGGCCCGCCCGAACTCGATGGTGCCAAACACCAGGAGGAGTAGCAGGGGGAGGATCAGTGCAAACTCCACCATCGCCGCCCCCGACTCACGTTTCTCACCACAGCCCCGCGCTGCCATATCCCAATGCCCCTTATGTGTTGCCCATACCACAGAGTGTGGCAATCAATACAGCGTAGTGTGGGATTGGAAAACGCGCTTTCGGCGAGCGGGTTAGAGGGGCGAGGGGATCGTCACCGAGGTGGCCCGGTTCTTTGACGGCACGTAGACAAGGCCGGGCTCGGAGATGTTGAGCACGGTGAAGGTCACATCTGCATCAACCAGGATCTCTGGGCTCTCGAACTCGACGTCGCCGTCATCGTCGGCGGGTGCACTCACCACGCCACCGTAGGCGCCGCTCCACTGACCGGTGACAACGACACCGTCGGTGTCGTAGCTCTGGGTGGTCTTGAGCTCGATCTCCACCTTCGCCGTCCACGCCGGCCCCGAGCAGCAGTTCGACGAGCCGTCGAGGCGATGTACCCACACCGTCGGGAGCTCGGGGAGCGTGGTGGTTGTGGTCGTCGTCGTGGGTGGCAGCGTCGTGGTTGTGGTGGTAGTCGTTGTGGAGGTCGTGGTAGTCGGCGGCAACGTAGTGGTGGTAGTCGTGGTCGTCGTAGTCGTGGGGGCCACCGTGGTGGTTGTCGATGCGAGCGTGGTGGTCGTGGTGGGTGCGAGCGTCGTCGTAGTGGGGGCGAGCGAGGTTGTCGTTGACGGGGCGACGGTCGTCGATGTCGTGGTCGGCGCAACGGTCGTCGTAGTGACCGGGGGAGGCAGCCCGATCGGCAGGGACGACGTGGTGGTGGTCACCGGCGGTGGGAGCCCGATCGGCGCCGACGACGTGGTGGTGGCAGGCCGGGTCGTCGAGGTGGTGGCGGGCGCGGTCGTCGATGGGATCGGCTGCGGAAGACCAACGGGAGTGTCGCCAGGCGGCGCGGTCGTCGTGGTCGATGTGGCTGGTGTCGTGCTGGTCGATCCCGGTGCAGTCGTCGTCAGCGGGCGGCTCGATCGCGTGATCGGGAGGGTGGTGATGAGGGTCTCGCCCAGAACCTCGGTGGTCGGGCGGGTGAGATTGGAACGGGACAGGAGGGTCGATTCCGTGCTGTCGTCCGAGCCGACCAGAGCGGCGCCGATCCCGATTACCGGGAGCGCGATGGCCAGGCCGACCACGATGATCCGGGCGACGGCGTTGATGGGATCGAGCTTCTGATGTCTAGCCACTGTGGGAGACGAGGCTAGACCGCGCTCCGCTCAATGGGCGAAACGAGCCGCCAAACTACGACAACACTCTCCGCGGTTGACAACCGCGGAGAGTGGGATACGGTGTTGGGGTCCGCGCTGCGGACTGGCTAACCAACGGAGAACGACTATGGGAACCCTCACACGGGGCAGGCCCGGCCTGCTCGTCCTACTCGTTGCACTCGTCGGAGTTATCGGCGTACCGGCCGCCTCGGCACAGGGGCCGGCCGACTGTGCAGCCGACCACACCATCTCGATCGACGCACTGCTCCTCAACCCGAACTCGGAGTTCGCGCCCGGTGAAGCCATCGTGGCGTTGCCTGCTCCGATTCCGGCTGGGGACTACATCCTGACGATGGTCTCTTACGACGAGCACTCGTCCAAGCTCATCGACCAGAGCGATCAGGTCAACGAGCAGTGGTATCTGGAACTGCTCGACGCCCAGGATGGTGTCGTCTTTCAGTCCGGCGTCAGCCCTGACCTGCCCGATGAGCAGGACTGGCTCACCTTTACGTCGTCGGCCGCGGTGACCGGTGAGGCCGTCACCATGCGGGTTCGCCACGCCGCCATCGGGACAAACGTCAATTCGATCATCGCCAGCTGCGCCGGGTTCACGCCCGTCCCCACGGGGACGATCGGTGACACGGTGTGGGCCGATGACAACCGCAATGGCATCCAGGACGACGGTGAGACCGGTCTGGCCGGCGTGCCCGTCTCCCTGAGCGGCGCCGCCACCGCTGACGCCGTCACCGATGCCGATGGGCGATATATGTTCGACGGCCTAGCGGCCGGCCACTACTCGGTGACCGTCGGAGATGGTCCGACCGATACGGCGCTGACCACCCCGGGGGCGGTCGATGTGGCGCTGGGGGTCGGCCAGGGCTTCGCCGACGCCGACTTCGGGTTCGCACCCGTCGTGGTTGAGCCGGCGCTCGGGACGATTGGTGATGCCGTCTGGTCAGACGACAACGGCAACGGCTGGATGGATGGCTCCGAGGCCGGCCTTCCCGGCGTCCGGGTCGTGGTGACTCACACCGGCGGGACGCTCGATGCAGTGACCAACGCCGACGGGCGCTATCGGGTAGATGGCCTGGCCGCCGGTAGCTACGAGGTGACCGTGGACATGACCACAGTTCCCGCCGGAACGGCGCTGACGACTGCGCCCGTGCGAACCGTCGACCTGACGGCCGGGGCGACGTTCCTCGACGCCGACTTCGGCGTGGGAGCGGCCGGTGTCAAGGCCACCGCGACCGTCGGCGATCTGGTCTGGATGGACACCAATCTGAACGGCCTCTTCGACAGCGGGGAAGGCGTGCTCAGCGGGGTCACCCTGACTCTGAAGCACATGGCGGATGGGACGACCGCCACGGCGGTCTCAGCGTCGAACGGTAAATACCTGTTCGTCGGACTGCCGGCCGGTGACTACGAGGTACGGGTGATGACCGGCACGGCGCCGAACAGCGTGGCCCTGACTACGGCGGGCGTCTACTCGGTCACACTCGCCGAGGGTCAAACCTCGCTCATTGCCGACTTCGGCTTTGCGCAGGCTCTCCCCAGCACAGGTTTCGAGACAGCCGACTTCGGCATCGCCGGACTCGTTCTCCTGCTCATCGGCGGGGCTGCGCTGGTCCTGGTCCGGCCGGCCGGCCAGACGCCGTGGCACCTGGTTGATGCTTACGAAGTCCACTAAGGCGACTCTCGAAACGCACGACGGCCCGGGTGTAAGCCCGGGCCGTTTGCGTTGTAGGGCTACTCCGGCCGGTTGAGGCGGTAGACGCGGGCCTCTTCGGGCTCGAGGCTCGAGACCCGGAAATGCCGACCATTCCACGGGGGATAGGTATTGGCCTGCGAGACGTCTGAGGTCGTCGAATACGCCAGCTCCAGGGTGGCGCCTTCGGGAGCCTCCGGAATCGATGGTATGGCGAAATAGCCGGTGGGCTCTTCAACGTCGAGGTTGACGACGAACACGTAGTCGGGATGGTCCCACTGGGTCCAGGCCACTTCGCGGCGATACCCGCGGGGGTCGGGGGGCAGGAGCCAGCGAGTCGACCGCCCGGCGATGGTGGGGAAGATTTCGTCGGCGAAGAGCCGGAGCCGGGTCATTGCGCCGAACAGGGAGCCGTTCTTGCCCCACAGGTAGCGCAGCCCGCGCCGGGCCTTCGAGGGGTAGACGTTGTCTTCGCCGTGCTCGTGGAACACGAACAGCTTGGTGTAGTGCTCGTTCGGCCAGGGCGTGAGGTGCACGTCGCGGACCTCCTGGCCGAGGGCGACGTAGGACGGTACATCGGTGAGGAACAGCGACAGGAATGAGCGGACAACATTGCCCTTCTCGTACAACGGGTCGAAGCGGGGATCGTCCTTGTCGGGTGTCATCACGGTGAACGACGGCGTGCACGCCCGGGTGGCGGCGATGTCCAGGTACTGGCGAAACTGCACCATGAAATCCGGCGAGCCGATGGCATTGGACTGCAAGTCACCCTGGGTCACGTCGGCGTCGGCCGCCTCGAGATGATCCATCTCCTCGCCGTACCCGAACACATCGCGCGGCGGCAGGAACGTCTCGGCGAAGTACCCGAAATACGGGACGCTGTTGGTGTGCTGGATCCGGTTCTTGATAGCGCCGAGCAGGTCGTAATACTCGTCGAGTTGGCTAGGCACGCCGGTGGGGCGCATCTGCACGTGCGACATGTCGCCCCGCATGAAGTCGAATCCGAAGCGGCGCTGCACATCGGCGTAGTGGCCGGCCACATACTCGAAGACCTCGGCTCTCGGGCGGTCGAAGTCGATCTCCCAGTGCCGGTTGTTTTCCTTGCGCCCGTACAGCTTGTAGCGGGCCAACGGATTGAACACGCGAGCAAACGGGCCCGGCTTGACCAGGACGTAGTCGCGCCACGTGTTGCCGTCGGCGTCGACCACCAGGCCCTGGTTGCGAGTATCCACTTCGATGTGACGGAACGGGGTGCCCATGGTCGCCGGGACCGGCTCGTACCCGTACGACGCCAGATAAGCGACCAGGTCACCCCGGCGCCGGTGACGGCCGATCCGGTCGCTGGGTGACCCGAACAGGGTGCGGAGCCGGTCGGCCTCGTCGAACGCATCACCGAAGAACTCCCCTATCTCGGTCGGATACTCGACGCCGGGGCTGGCCGGGCCGGCGGTCTCGAGCCAGCGCAGAATCTCGACCTCGACATCTTCGTGGAGGTTGTCTGAGTGATCGACGATCCGCAGGTCCTGGCGCTGCAGCCACTCGAAGAAGCGCGGCTGGGCCAGGGACATCTCCGAATACCGGTCGGTGTGAGGGATCACATCCATACCCACGGTGCGACCGGTGGCATGGATCAAGTTGACGACGGCGCGCAGCTGGGCCTCGGTCGAGTCGAGGTGGGGGACGGCGTCGGCCAGCTCGGCGTCGTAGAACTCGCTATTCAGGCGCCACGATGCCATGCCGTACAGGCTCTCGACCACGCCGGGCTCCCAGATCGGCAGCAGATGCACCGAGGTGATCGGGGCCGGGACGGTGAGCAGGTACTTGATGACACTCCAGAAGGTCTGAACCGTCCGCACGTTGATGCCAACCATGTTGGTGGTCTGCAGCCAGCGGCCGGAATCCCAGCCGGCCACCGGTGAGGCGATCTCGGCGGGCAGTTCTGCGGCGGGAACCTCGGGGTCTATGTGGCGGCGATCGAGCGCCATATCGACCCGATCGCCCAGGCGTCCCTTGAGAATGGTGAGGACGGTATCGGCCGGGAGACCGACGGCCGTCTCGGGCAGCAAGTTGGGAACGAACGAGGCCCGGCCGGAGGTGAACTCGGCGATGTGCTCGTCCTGGCGAAGCTCCCACGCGTCGTGGAAGCCGCGATACACCCGGGGGACATGCAGCACTGCTACCCGCTACCGGTCGGGGAACTCGACGTCGTAGTCGCGAGTGATGATGATGTCGGCTCGCTCGGCATGAGGAGCGATGATCTCATGCTCGATGGTGAGGACCTCCTCCAGAAAGGGGTCGGCTCCCTCACGATTGCGCTTGCGCCGGTGCTCCATGGTCTCGAGCCGGTTACGGGCGATGAACACCCGGGTATCGACATTCTCCAGCAGGCTGGTGTAGGTGCCTTCCGCTATCACGACCCGGGCGTCTGTCAGGTCCATCACCTCTGAATCCACCTGGTCCTCCTCGTAGATCACCAGCGGCTTCTCTACCGAATCTGCCCCGTCGCGGGCCGCCGCCATGTGGGAGTCGAGAAGATCGAGACGGACCTCGTTCGTGCCCACCCACGAGATGTCCTCCCGCCGGGTGCGGTCGTTGGACTTCGGCGGGTGAACGAAATAGTCGTCTTGCTGGTAGATGGCGGTCGGAACACCCTGTGCCTGGAACGCTTCGGCAATCGCCTGTGCCGTCTCCGACTTTCCGCTGCCGGACTCGCCGGCGACCGTGATGGTGTAGCGCCGGTCCGCGGCAGCGACCCGGGCCGCAATGTGGTCGACGATCTGGGCGGCCGCCGACCGGTGATGGTCTTCAACAATGATGATGTCGCCGCGCACCGGGCCTCCATGGGGAAATGGTGCGCAGCAGAATACCTGCCGGGGGTCCAGTCGTCACGGCTACGCTCGAAACGTGTTCACGATCCCCAATCTGATCTCGATCATCCGGCTTGGGCTCATTCCGTACTTCCTGTACCTGCTCTTCGGGAAAGACGACCCGGCCGGCGCCGGCACCGTGTTCTTTTTCATCGCCTGGAGCGACTGGGTAGACGGCTACCTGGCCCGACGCCTCAATCAGGTGTCGGAGCTCGGAAAGCTCCTCGACCCGCTTGCAGACCGCATTGCCGTGTTCGTCGCTGTGCTGTTTGGCTGGGTGGCCGGTGTCCTGCCGCCCTGGTTTGCCCTCGCTTTGCTCATCCGCGAGTCCCTCGTCGGGGTGGCCGCCATCGTCGCGTTGCTGCGCGGCGTGACGTCCGTCACCGTTCGCTACCTCGGCAAGGCGGCCACCTTCATGGTCTACAGCGCAGTGACGTGGTTCTACTGGGTGGCCGGCTGGGAGTGGGATTGGCTGGAATACCTGGCCTATGCAGTCGGCACGGTCGGGCTGATTCTGTACTACTGGGTGCTGGCCGATTACTGGCGGGACCTGAGGGCTAAATTGGCCGAAGTGAACGACGGGAGCACCGCATGAACGTACCGGAAGAGCTGGCCTACACGGCGGAGCACGAATGGATTGCCGAACTCGAGGACGGGCGTCTCAAGATCGGTATCACCGATTACGCCCAGGACGCACTCGGCGACGTCGTGTATGTGGACCTGCCAGACGCCGGCTCCAGCTTCGAAGCCGGGGGAGTCGCCGCCGAAGTCGAGTCGACCAAATCCGTCTCTGAGATCTACGCGCCGCTGGCCGGCACCATCGACGATGTCAACGAAGCGCTGGCCGACAGCCCCGACCTGGTGAATGCCGACCCGTACGGAGCCGGGTGGTTCTTCATCATGACTCCGGCCGACGGGGCGGATCGCAGCGCGCTAATCGATGCCGCCGCCTATCGGGAGCTCACCTCCTGAAGGCGCAGCAAGCGTCCCGGTCCAAACTACGATGGGCCCATGGAGGGACAAGACCCACAGCCGGCTGAAGAGCAGCATCCGACGGTCACGTTCGTTCCGATCGATCCGGACCACGAGCCGGCGCTGCGAAGCCCCGCCGACGTCGACGGGGTGCAGGGGTATGCGCTGGTGGTCGACCGGGGACCCCGGGCAGGGCTGACCTGGCTGCTCGAGCCGGGGACGACCACTATCGGCCGGGGCCCGGATCAGGACATCTTCCTGGACGATGTCACCGTCTCCCGCGCCCATGCCGAGGTGACCGTTGGCGACGCGCCACCCCGGATAAAGGACGCCGGCTCCACCAACGGCATTTATATCAACGGCGAACGGCTCGACGACGCCGACCTGACGGCCGGCGATGAGATCATCATCGGCAAGTACCACCTGATCCTGGTTCACGGCGATGGCTGACTCCCGGGTCAGAACCATCGGAGAGGTCATCAACAGCCTGCGCTCAGAGTTTCCGGAGATCACGGTTTCCAAGGTGCGCTTCCTGGAAACCAAAGGGATGGTCTCACCGCGCCGCAGCAAATCCGGCTACCGGGAGTTCACGTCTGAGGACGTCAGTCGGATTCGCTACATCCTCCAGCAGCAGCGAGACCATTTCCTGCCGCTCAAAGTCATCAAGTCCAAGCTCAACGCCTGGGAACGCGGCGAGATCATGGCGGATGCTCCCAGTGGGCCGCCACCCGATACCTACTTCGCAACCACGCCCACCGAGATGAATCGCGAAGAGCTGTGCCGGGCCGCCGGACTCACCGTTCGCGATCTCGAGCTGCTGGTCGAGAACCGTGTCATACAACCCGGCACCGACGCCGCCAGCGCCGAGGTGTTCGGCAGCGACGACCTGGTGGTTGCCCAGTCCGCCGCCCGACTGATGCGCAATGGGCTGGAAGCCCGTCACCTCCGCACCCTGCGGCTGGGTGCCGAGCGCTCAAGTGAGCTGCTCCACCAGCTCACCGTGCCCCTCCTTCGTCACGCCAACCCCGACACCCGCCGCCGGGCTGCCGAGGTTCTCGCCGACTGTGCGCAGGCCACCGGTGAGCTCCAACAAGCCATCCTGCGCTCGACGCTGGCCGGGTATCTCGAGGCGTAATTGCTACTACTGCTGATCCTGGCTCTGGCCTTCCCTCCCACCATGCAACGCGCCCTCGACGAGGTGTCTGAAGGGCCGCCGGTCCCCACCGTGAGCGCCGAGTCGTGGCTGCTGTATGACGACACGTTCGACTTCGAGATCGCGTCGCATCGGGCAACGGCGCCGGCATCGATCGCGTCGACGACCAAGATGATGACGGCCTTGCTGGTGGTCGACCACGCGGAAATGGACGAGGTGGTGACGATCAGCCGTCGTGCCGAGGCGACCGGTCACAAGCAGATCTACCTGCGCGCCGGTGAGGAGTGGACGGTCGGGGAGCTTCTCGAGGCGGTCATGGTGGTCTCGGCCAACGACGCTGCGGTGGCCCTGGCCGAGCATGTTGGTGGTGACGTGGCGGGCTTCGTCGAGCTCATGAACGATGAAGCTGCCGCGCTCGGACTGACCGGCACCTCCTTTGCCAACCCGCACGGCCTCGAAGCCCGCGGCCACCACGGCTCGGCGGCCGACCTTCTCGCGCTGGCTCGCACCGTGATGTCCCGCCCCGAGCTCGCCCGGCTGGCCGCCCAACCGACCGGCGAGATGATCTCGCAGGACGGCCGGGTCGTCGACGGTGAGTCGACTAATGAACTGCTGGACATCGTCGACGGGGCCTTCGGGGTCAAGACCGGGTGGACCACGCGTGCGGGTGACGTCATCGTGGCCGGCGCCGAGAGGGACGGGCGCCGCCTCTATGCGGTGGTGCTCGGCTCGAGGGATGCCAACCGGGACGCCACCGCATTGCTCGAGCACGGCTTTGCGGTGTTCACCCCTGCCGAGCGTAGGCTGGTGCCGTTGATGGAAGATCCCGACGACGCGGAAGTGTTGCGGAGCTCGCTCCCGGCGGCGACGCTCGCCCGCCTGGCTCATTTGCGGGGTCTGGCGAAACGGGAGGAGGCCCCGTGGGAATGAGCGGTGTGGTCACCGAGGTCGTCACCGCCGATGCGGTCACGGCCCGGGTGGCCGAGCTGGGAGCCCAGATCAGCGAGGACTACGCCGGTCAGACTCCCGTGGTGGTCGGGGTGCTCAACGCCGCGCTCGTGTTCATGGCCGATCTCGTGAGGAGCCTGCAGGTCAACCACGAGGCCGAGTTCCTGGCCGTCAGTCGGTTCGGGGAAGGCGGCCGGGTTCGCATCGCCATGGACACCAGCGTGTCGCTGCAGGGGCGCCACGTCCTCCTGGTCGAGGACCTCGTCGACACCGGGCTCACACTGTCGTTCCTGCGCGAGCTGTTCGAGACCCGTCACGTCGCATCGTTGCGGACGGTGACGCTGATCGACAAGGCGCCCCGGCGAATCGTCGACGTCCCCCTCGAGTACCGCGGCTTCGAGGTGGGAGAGGAGTTCTTGCTCGGCTACGGCCTCGACTACGGCGGCCGGTATCGGAACCTCCGGTCGCTGTGGGCCGTGCTCGACTTTGCCGAGTTCACCGCCGACCCCGAGGTGCTGCAGAGGGCCATTATGAGCGGTGATAGGGTGGCGTCGTGAGCCACGGAATCCCGATGGAGCTGGTGGGGGTCCGCATCGAACTCCCCACCAACCAGCCGATCGTGCTACTACGCGAAGTCGATGGACCGCGCTATCTGCCGATCTGGATCGGGGCCACCGAAGCCACCGCCATCGCCTTTGCCCTCGAAGGCGTCGAGCCCCAGCGGCCGCTGACACACGACCTGTTGCGGGATGTCACCGTCGGCCTCGGCGCCCGGATCGACCGGGTGATTGTCAACGATCTCCGGGATGGGATCTACTACGCCGATCTAGTGCTGGCGGTTGAAGCAGGCGAGGTCGTCGTGTCGTCCCGTCCGTCCGACGCAATCGCCCTGGCCGCCCGCACCGATGCCAGCCTGTTTGCGACCCCGGAGGTGTTGGAAGAAGCCGGCGTGGAGATCAAGGACGATGAGGATGACGAGGCCGAGGTCGAACGCTTCCGGGAGTTCCTCGACAACGTGCAACCCGAGGATTTCACCGGCGGCTCGTGACCGCGCAGCAACGACTGACGGCCTCCGGCCTACTACTGCTGGTGCTGACCGTCGTCGGCACGCTTGGGTATGTCTTCATCGAAGGTGCTCCGGTATTCGACGCCTTCTACATGACGATCATCACGGTTTCGACCGTCGGCTTCGAAGAGGTCTTCGAGCTCTCCAGCGTGGGCAGGACCTGGAGCGTCGTCCTGGTTGTGCTGGGCGTCGGCCTGGTTTTCTACACTGCGACTGCCGCAATTGAAGTGGTCATTGCCAATCAGCCGAATCGAAGAAAGCGCGCCTTGGAACGGGAGATCGACAACCTTTCAAGCCACTACATCGTCTGTGGGTGGGGACGGGTCGGGCGTAATGCGTGGCAGCACATTGCCGACGAGGGCGAGTCGGTAGTCGTCATCGACAGCGACCCGGGCCGCTGTGAAGCAGCTACGGCGGCTGGAGCGCTCGTCGTGGAGGGTAACGCCACGAGCTACGAGACGCTCGAGAAGGCCGGCTTGGAACGGGCGGCCGGCCTGGTGGCATCCGTTGCCGACGACTCTGACAACCTCGTGATCGTGCTCTCGGCGCGCAGCGTGCGCCCCGACTTGCTGATCACCGCCCGGGCCAACGAGGGTGAGGCCGAGGAGAAACTGGTGCTGGCCGGAGCCGACCGGGTAGTGGCGCCGCCCAAGGTGGGGGGCCATCGGCTGGCCGCCCTCGTCCTGCATCGCGAGCTGGCCGATTTCGTCGACCTCGTCCACGGTGGCCGCACCGTCGAGTTCAAGGTGGAGGAATTCCTGATCGACGCCGGGTCGGCATTGGCGGGGGTGAGCCTGCGCGAGTCCCACATTCGTGGCCGCTCCGGGGCGATGATCTTTGCGGTCGAAGAGCCCGGCGGCGGGCTCATCGTCAACCCGGATCCCGATCTGGTGTTCCTGGCCGGTGCCACCGTTGTGGCCATCGGCACCGACCAGCAGCTGAGCCGGTTGCGGGAACTCGTCGGCTCGACGGTATGAGTTATCCACAGGTCCTGTTGACAAGTCGGTAGCCCGCCGGTAGATTCCACGGCTGGAATTACGACCGTGTAAGATACACGGCGAAGGAGGACCGGATGGGCGAGGACGGCTACAGAGCACCGCAGGTATGCAAGCTCGTTGACATCACGTACCGGCAGCTCGATTACTGGGCCCGCACCGACCTCATCAAGCCGTCCATTCAATCCGCCCAGGGGTCCGGTTCCCAACGCCGCTATTCCTTCACCGATATCGTGCAGCTCAAGGTGGTCAAGCGCCTGCTCGACGCCGGCATGAGCCTGAAGAAGATCCGCCAGGCGATCGACATCCTCGCCGCCCAGATGCAAACCGACAGCCCCCTCGCCGATGTCACCCTGCTCTCGGACGGCAACACCATTTACGCCGCCCACAACCCATCCGAGGTCGTCGACGTGTTCCAGCGCGGCCAGGGTGTGTTCGGCATCGCCGTCGGCCCCGTGCAGGACGAACTGCAGGGCCAGCTTCACGAACTCTTCCCCGAGTCAGAAGAGCAAGACAAAGGGGACGACACCACCCCGCCAAGGACCGCGGAGGCCACCTGAGAAAGACCCGAGACTCGGAAGCCGTACCTCCCTCTGAGACCGAACCCTTTGCCCATCACAGCGAACGCCAGTTCGCGCGGCTATTGGATTTCTACGGAATCGCCTGGGAGTACGAGCCGACCGCCTTCCCCATTGAGTTCGACGACGGCGGAGAACCGGTCAAATACTTCACCCCCGACTTCTACCTGCCGGAAGAAGACATGTACATAGAGATCACGACCATGAATCAACGGCTCGTGACCAAGAAGAACCGCAAGGTGCGCCGGCTCCGGGAAATCCACCCCGAAGTGCGCTGCAAGATCTTCTACCAGCGGGATTATTTGCACCTCCTCCTCAAATACGGTTTGGAGGAAGGCGACGGTGGCCTGCCGGCACCGACCCGCCTGCCCGGCCCGCCGCAGATCACCGATCTCGGGGAGCAACGCGGGGTAGGCTGACCGCTCGATGCCCGCTTCCCACCTCGACTCCCTCCATCGCGAACTGGGTGCCCGCTTCGTGGACTTCGGCGGCTGGTCCATGCCCGTGCAATACGAGGGGGTGCTGGCCGAGCACGGCGCCGTCCGCGAGACGGTCGGGGTCTTCGATGTGTCCCACCTCGGACGGGTGCGGGTGACCGGGCCCGGTGCCACCGACCTCATCGGGCGTCTGTTCTGCAACGACATCACCCGGATCGAGCCGGGACGGGCCCAATACACGATGCTCCTCAACGACCGGGGTGGCGTGGTGGACGACATCATCGTCTGGTGGCTCGGCGAGGACGACCTCATCGTCATGCCGAATGGCGTCAACATCGACGACGTTGCCGGCGTGTTGCGCCGTGAGGCACCGGGGGCCGTCTCAATCGAGGGCAACCGGGAAGCCACCACCCTGCTCGCCGTGCAAGGGCCCACTGCCAACGATCTGCTCGAGGACATCCTCGGGTGGCGCCCCCGGCGATTTCGGGTCGACTCCGTTCAAGTCGATGGCGTCGACTTCCCCGCCGCCGGCACCGGGTACACCGGTGAGCGCGGCGGGGAGTTGATGGTGCCGAATGAGGCGGCCGAGCAGGTCATGCGGGCGCTGCTGGACGGCGGCGCGGTCCCGTGCGGCCTCGGGTCGCGCGATCTCCTGCGCCTGGAAATGGGATACCCGCTGTGGGGTCAGGATCTCGACGAAGACACCTCACCACTCGAAGCCGACCTCGGCTGGGTCGTCGACTGGGACCATGACTTCATCGGCAAGAAGGCTCTCCGCCGCCAGTCGCGCAAAGGCGTCGATAAGAGCCAAGTTGCCTTCACCATGAAGAGCCGGCGGATACCCCGGGCCGGCTACCGGCTCCGGGCCGGCGGGAGTGAGGGAATCGTGACGAGCGGAAACATCAGTCCTATCCTCGGCACCGGCATCGGGCTCGGCTACCTTTCGCCGCCGCCGGTGTTCCATCGCTTTTCGCAGGCAAAGGGTGACCCCGAGCCGGCCGTTGAGGTTGAGATCCGGGGGGAGTGGGAGCAGGTGTCCCTGGCCTCGACCCCGTTCATCGAGAAGGATTGATGGCCCAGCAGGAAATCCAACCTGGCGCGCACGTCCTCGGGATCGACGTGGGCGGTTCCGGCATCAAGGGCGGCATCGTTGACCTCGACGCCGGACGACTGTTGACCGATCGCCACCGCATTGCCACTCCGCAGCCGGCTACGCCCAAGGCGGTCGCCAAGACGGTGCGGAAGCTCGTTGAGCACTTCACCTGGGACGGTGCCGTCGGGGTTGCCATCCCGAGCATCATCCGCCACGGGATCGTGCATTCGGCCGCCAATATCGACCCGTCGTGGATCGGTGACGACGCCGTTGCTCGATTCTCCGGTGTGCTCGACCGCACCGTCTGGGTCCTCAACGACGCCGACGCCGCCGGCCTGGCCGAGCTGCACTTCGGCCATGCCCGTGACTACGCAGACGGGGTCGTCATTCTGCTGACATTCGGCACCGGCATCGGCAGCGCCATATTCGTCGAAGGCGAGCTGCTGCCGAATTCCGAGCTGGGTCACCTCGAGCTGAACGGTGACGACGCCGAGCACTGGGCGAGCGCCAAGGTCCGTGAGCGGGACAACCTGTCGTGGGAGGAATGGGCCGGCCGGGTCAATACCTACCTACAGCATGTCGAGTTCCTGTTCTCACCGGACCTGTTCATCATCGGCGGGGGCGTCAGCCGCCGCTCTGAGAAGTTTTTCCCGTACCTGGAGACCTCGGCGCGCATCATTGCGGCCGATCTGGAGAACAGGGCCGGGGTCGTTGGAGCGGCCTGGTACGCCGCCCAGAAGGGAGAGATATGAGCGAGGTGAAGCGGGAGACCTCACGGACGGGGGTAGAGCTGGCGACCCGGGAGTGGCTGCCGGCCGGCCCGCCGAAGGCGGCGATTCTGATCATTCACGGCCTGGCCGAGCACTCAGGACGCTACGAGCACGTCGCCGCACAGTTCGTCGATCGGGGATATGCGGTACACGCCTACGATCAGCGCGGCCACGGCGAATCAGGGGGAGACCGCACCCACGTAGATGATTGGCAGGTTTTCCTCGACGACGTCGAAGACCGCCTGTCGGCCGTGGCATTCGAAGCCAAGCTGCCCACCGTCATGTACGGGCATTCCATCGGCGGGCTGGTCGCCCTCGACTACTGCCTAACGCGATCAGAGGTTCTTCCCGAGCTGCTCGTCCTGTCCGGTCCGGCGATCAAGGCCACTATCGCCAAGTGGAAGCAGGTCCTGGCGCCGATCCTGGCCAAGGTCCTGCCGAATGCTCGCCTTCCCCTCGACCTGGAGGGGCATCAGCTCAGTCGCGATGCCGCCGTCGGTGAGGCGTATTTCTCCGATCCGCTGGTCGAGACCAAGGCCACCGCCAAATTCGGCGCCGAGGCGTTGGAAGCTCAGCAGCGGGTGGGGGAGCGGATGGCGATGCTGGCGATCCCGACGCTGGTGATCGCCGGCGGCAACGATGAGATCATCCCGCCCCAGTCCTCACACAGCCTCGGTGAGTTGGCCGTCGTTGATCGCAAGCTATATCCCAGCCTCCGCCACGAGCTCCACAACGAGCCGGAGGGGCCCGAGGTCGTGAAGGACATCGCCGATTGGCTGGATAGCAAGCTGGGGTGATCTCAGACGGTGCTGCCGTGTGCGCGGTACGCGGCGTCGATGTCGGTGAGCAGCCGTTGGCGAACCGGCCATTCTCCGAACCCGGCTTCGAGCGCCCGCCGGGTGACGACGTGGAGGTCGTCGACGGTGAACCCGTGATGGGCCACCGCGAGGTCGAACTCGTGCGACAACCTGGTGCCCGACATGAGCCGGTTGTCGGTGTTGAGGGTCACCAGGAAGCCTGCCCGGTGGAGCATGCCGACCGGATGATCCTCGACCGACGGGTACAGGCCGGTGTGCAGGTTGGATGAGACGCTGATCTCGAGCGGCACCCGGCGATCGCGGACGTATTCGGCAAGGGAACCGACCTCGGCGATCTCGCCGTCGACAACGGTGGCATCCTCGACGATGCGCACGCCGTGACCGAGCCGCTGCGCCCCACATTGATGGAGCGCCTGGGCGATCGAGGTCGGTCCATCGCCTTCCCCGGCATGGATGGTGATCGCCAGGTTGGCGTCGATGACGATCTGGCAAGCGCCGCTGAAGCGGCCCGCCGGGTTGCCGGCCTCGGCCCCGGCGACGTCGAAGCCGACTACACCGAGGTCCCGGCTCGCCACCGCCAGCTTGGCGACGGCTGCGGCATCGTCCATCGTCCGCATGGCGACGACCAGCAGGCGTGCCACACAACCGGTGGCTTCCTCGCCGGCGCGGGCTCCCGCCGCAACCGCGGCAACGACCTCCGTCGGTTCGAGCCCACCGGCGGTATGGAGGCTGGGTGCGAACCGGATCTCGGCGTAGCGGACGCCGTCGGCGGCCAGGTCCTCGACGGCCTCACGGGCCACCCGCTCCAGGGCGCCGGGGGTTTGCATAACGGCGGTGGTATGCGCGAACGCGGCGAGGTAGGTTTCCAGTGAGCCCGAGTCGCCCTGATTGAACCACGCCTGAAGGGAGTCGGGATCGTCTGCCGGCAGCCTGTGACCGTACTCGGCTGCCAGTTCGATCACCGTTCCGGGTCGCAGCCCCCCGTCGAGGTGATCGTGCAGAAGGGCCTTGGGCAGCTCAGCTGTGTTCATGCCCCGCCGGTACCGGTGCCGGGCGCCACCAGCGGCGCCGCACGATGGCCTCGCCTTCGAGCCGGCCTTCCATCACCTCGCCGGGTGCAAACCCGATCGACTCGAAGAAGGATTCAGCGGCGAGATGTCCGAGGATGACATCCGAGCACATCGGAAGGCCGGGCGAGAGTTCGTGCATGGCTTCGATAAGGGTACGGCCGACGGCGACGTCGCCGCTCTCGCGGCAGTACAGCGTTTCGATCACGATACGATCGTTGCGAGGGACGCCTTCGGCGAATCCAACCGTGTTCCCCTCCTCGACGGCCATGAAGCAATAGTGCTTCAATAGACGCTCGGCCAGCACCGCCGGGGTGTAGTTGGCGTCGAGGGCCCGGTTGATCGTTTCCGGTTGCACGAGTCCGGCGTAGGCCGTCCACCACACCTCGTGAGCGAGGCGACCGATCTCGACGAGATCCTGCCGGTGGGCGGTGCGCACCTCCATCAGGTCAACCTACTCTTCCCCGTCGGGCCGGGAGCGAGGCGCAAGCGGGAACTTCGCGCTCCAGTCTGGGTCATAATGACGTTGGGCTAATCAGGAGTAAGTGGAACATGTGGCAGGCGGCTATCGGCGTCCTCATCGGGTATCTCTTTGCGTTGTGGTGGGTGCGCCGCGACGCCAATCGAGAAGTGGAAGCGATCCGCTCGATGTTTCATGGCAGGTTGGAGGCCCGCGACGAAGAGATCGTCCTGCTGCGGGATCGCTACGAGAAGAGCCAGCGGGCCGTTGCCGCCTATGAGCGCCGGGCCCGGTATCTGGAGTCGGCCCTCACCGCGTCGATCGACCCGCCACCCCAACAAACCACCTCGCAGGCGGTCTAGCCAGGTTCGCTACGCTGGCCGCCGTGGCCGAGAAGATTTACAGCACCGATGCCTATGAGCGGTCCATGGCCGCCGCGGTAGTCGATCGGGACGAGACGGACCGGCGCCTCTTGCTCGATCGCACGGTCTTCTATCCGGGAGGCGGCGGCCAGCCTCACGACGTCGGCTCCCTCTGGGTCGGGGACGATCGCCTCGAGGTGTCGCGGGTGACTGCCGATCGCGCCGGGGTCTGGCACTGGGTGGATGGCTCGCTTCCCGCGGCTGGGACGGCGGTTCGCGGAGAGCTCGATTGGGAGCGGCGCTACACGCTCATGCGCACCCACACCGCGATGCACGCCCTGTGCGGCGTGGTGTGGGAGCGATATCAGAGCCCGGTCACCGGCGGCAACATGACCCCGGGGGAGGGGCGGTTGGACTTCGACCTGCCCGACTGGGACGCCGCCCACAAGTTCCCCATGGAAGAAGAGCTCAATACGCACCTCGCCAAGGCGCTGGAAGTGACGGTCGGGTTCTTGCCGCGGGAAGAAGCCGATGCCGATCCGAGCCTGATCAGGACGAAGGTGAGCCTGCTTCCGCCGGAGCTGACCGAAGTGCGAGTGATCGACATCGTGGGCCTGGATCGCCAGGCCGACGGTGGAACCCACGTGCATCGCACAGACGAAGTCGGCGCCGTCGAGATCGTCAAGGTCGAGTCGAAGGGAAAGGGTTTCCGGCGGATCCGTCTTGCCCTGGCGGAGTGAGGAAACTTCGGGATACGGGGACCCGCTGTCCTATTATGTCCGCTCGGAAAGGAATTCTCGATGAAGGTTTGGATCGATCAAGACCTATGCACCGGTGATGGCCTGTGCGAAGAGATCGCTCCCGACGTATTCCAGGGCCGCGACGACGGTCTGTGGATCGTCAAGGAGGAAGCGAAGCACTTCGGCACCACCACCATCTACGACGGTGCCGAAGGCGAAGGCCACGGCCCCGATGGTGCCAGTGGCCTGGCTCGCGTTCCCGATGGCCAGGAGGACACCGTGATCGAAGCCGCCGAAGAGTGCCCCGGCGAGTGCATCTTCATTGAGCCCTGAGCAACTCCCTTCGGGAGTTGCTGTCAACGGTCAACCGTCAACTGTCGACGGTCCCCGACTCTCGCTTCTGTCTTGCCGTTGACCGTTGACCGTTGACCGTTGACCGTCGACCACGAAGGCCGCCCACCGGGCGGCCGAGTCAGTGTCGTCAGGTTGGCCGGTGTTTGTGATCGACTCTTGCTTTGATGCGTTTTCCGAAGAGGCCGCGGCTGGTTTCGAGGCGGACGCCGTAGGCCCACCCCATGAGTGAGTGGGCGACCAGGACCGTCGCCGTGCCGTCGGTGTAGCTCTTGTAGCCACTCCCGAGTCGCTTGCCCTGCAGATGGGTGTCGACCGACACCTCGGGGTTCCCCCCTCAACTGATGGGCGGGATGAAGTCCAGTGCCACCGTGCCGCCTTTGCGCCGCACCAGCGCCGCCGCATCGTCCGTGACGTTCAGTTCAAAGTTCCACTCAACCATGCCACCCAACGCTAGACCCATTCGTCTTCCTCGTGTTCCTTCTGACCGGCAACCGGCAACCGGCGACCGGCGACGAGCGAGCCGCCAAAGGCGGCCTCGCTCCAGTACCATTGCCCTGTCACCGCCGGGCCGCCGGTGGTGCGAGCCGAATACCGCATGCGGGAGAGTCCCGGCACCGACCGGGCGCCGAAGGAGCAATCCCCCGGAACCTCTCAGGCACACGGACCGCATGGGGCAGGCGACTCTGGAAAGCAGGCGTATACGCCTCACCGAAGGTGTAAGCCGGCACGAGCCGGTGAATCTCTCAGGTTGGACGACAGAGGGGGAGCGGTCGGAGCAAGCGACGCGCGTCCAAGGAGAGAGAGCATGCGACAGTCCCTGGAAGACCTCCAGCAGCGGACCGACTTCACCCGGCGCCACCTCGGCCCCGGCGCCGACCAGCAACGGGCCATGCTCGACGAGTTGGGCATCGACTCGTTGGCTGATCTGCTCGACAAAGCCGTGCCAAAGACGATCCGCTGGGATGGCCCGCTTGATCTGCCCGCCCAGCTCACCGAACCCGAAGCACTCGCCAAACTTCGGGAGATCGCCGATCGCAACACCGTGGTCACGTCGATGATCGGGATGGGGTACTACGACACCATCACCCCGGCGGTCATTCAGCGCAACGTGCTGGAGAGCCCCGCCTGGTACACGGCCTACACCCCCTATCAACCGGAGATCTCCCAGGGCCGGTTGGAGGCCCTGCTCAATTTCCAGACCATGGTGAGTGACCTCACGGGGATGGACATTGCCAACGCCTCCTTGCTGGACGAAGGCACTGCGGCGGCCGAGGCCATGGCGCTGTGCCACCGCGTCACGAAGTCTGATTCGGACGCCTTCTACGTCGACGAGGACACCCATCCACAGACCCGGGCGGTTCTCGCCACCCGGGCGGCCCCGCTGGGGATCACCCTGGTGGAGGGGCCGGCCGGTGCGGCAGCCGATGCCGACGTGTTCGGAGCGCTCCTCTCATACCCGGGTTCCAGCGGAGCGATTCGTGACCTCGAGCCCGTCGTGGCGGCGCTGCACGACCGGGATGCCCTGGTCACCGTGGCATCCGACCTGCTGGCCCTCTCCCTCCTCAAGCCACCGGGCGAGTTCGGGTCCGACGTCGTCGTCGGATCCAGTCAGCGTTTCGGGGTGCCGCTTGGATACGGAGGACCCCATGCCGGCTTCATAGCGGTGCGCGAAGAGCACACCCGGGCCCTCCCCGGCCGGCTCGTCGGCGTCACGGTGGACGAGGACGGCCATACTGCCTACCGACTGGCGTTGCAGACCCGCGAGCAGCACATCCGGCGCCAGAAGGCAACGTCCAACATCTGCACTGCCCAGGTCCTGCTGGCGGTGATGGCCGGCCTCTACGCCTCGTACCACGGGCCCGACGGGTTGACCACCATCGCCTCCCGGGTGCACCGGTTGACCGGCGTGCTGGCAGCCGGCCTGGCCCAAGCCGGCATCGGCCCATTCACCGGGGCGTACTTCGACACGCTCACGGTTTCGGTTCCCGGCGGCGCCGATGCGGTGATAGCTGCCGCACTCGACGAAGGGATCAACCTGCGGCGGGTGGATGGCGACACCGTCGGGGTCTCGGTCGACGAAACGACCATGCCCGCCCACATCGAGGCCGTTCTGCGCAGTTTTGGTCTCGCGGCCACCGTGGCCGAGCTGGAGCCGGCGGTGGGGCCTGCCATCCCGGCCGATCTACAGCGGACGACCAGCTTCCTGGACCATCCGGTGTTTCACCGCTACCACTCCGAGACCGAGATGCTCCGGTACCTGCGGCGCATGGCCGACAAGGACGTAGCCCTCGACCGCTCCATGATCCCGCTCGGATCCTGCACCATGAAGCTCAACGCCACCAGCGAGATGGTGCCGATCTCCTGGCCGGAGTTCGCCGACCTGCATCCGTTCGCGCCGCTCGATCAGGCCGCCGGATACCGCCAGCTGTTCTCTGATCTGGAGAATTGGCTGGCGGAGATCACCGGCTACGACGCCGTCTCGCTCCAGCCAAACGCCGGGTCGCAAGGCGAATACGCCGGGCTGCTCGCCATCCGGGCCTATCACGACAGCCGGGGTGAGGGACACCGCGACGTGTGCTTGATCCCGGCCTCAGCTCACGGGACGAACCCGGCCAGCGCCGCCATGGCCGGCCTGCGGGTGGTGGTGGTCGACACCGACGAGCAGGGCAACGTCGATCTGGAGGACCTGGCGGCCAAGGCAGCCGAGCACCACGATGCGCTGGCGGCCTTGATGGTGACCTATCCATCCACGCACGGCGTCTTCGAGGCCGCCATCACCGAGGTGTGCCAGATCGTCCACGACCACGGCGGCCAGGTGTATCTGGACGGGGCCAACCTCAACGCGATGGTCGGGGTCGCCAAGCCCGGCGAGTTCGGTGCCGATGTGTCGCACCTCAACCTCCACAAGACCTTCTGCATCCCCCACGGGGGCGGGGGCCCGGGGGTCGGACCCATCGGCGTGAAGAGCCACCTGGCGCCCTTCCTCCCCAATCACCCGCTGGTGCCCGAAGCGGGCCCGGCGACCGGTGCGGGCGCCATTTCGGCTGCCCCGTGGGGATCGCCCGGCGTGCTGCCCATCTCGTGGATGTTCATCGCACTCATGGGCTCAGAAGGCCTGCGGGCTTCGACCGAGGTCGCCATCCTCAACGCCAACTACGTGGCTCACCGGCTGGCGCCGGCCTACCCCATTCTCTACACCGGTGCCGGCGAGCTCGTCGCCCATGAGTGCATCATCGATCTGCGGCCGCTCACCAAGGAGACCCACGTGACCGCCGACGACGTCGCCAAACGGCTGATGGACTACGGGTTTCACGCCCCGACGATGTCGTTTCCGGTGGCGGGGACGTTGATGATCGAGCCGACCGAGTCGGAGTCCCTCGCCGAGCTCGATCGGTTCTGCGAGGCCATGCTGGCCATCCGGGAGGAGATCGATTCGGTCGCCTCCGAAGCGATGAGCATCGACGACAGCCCGCTGCGCCGCGCTCCCCATACCGCCTACCAGTTGGCAGCCGCCGACTGGGACCGCCCCTATACCCGCCAGCAGGCGGCGTTCCCGGTGCCCGCCCTTCGTGAGGCCAAGTACTGGCCGCCGGTGGCACGCATCGACCACAAGTACGGGGACCGCAACATCGTGTGCGCCTGTCCACCGATCGAGGCCTATCAGTGAATGTCCTCGTCCTGGCGCATGGCCCGGAGATCACTCCCGGGTGGCTGACGGAGGCCCTCGCCGAGGTGGAGGCCGACCCCACCATCGTCGATCTCGGCGCCGGCGATGCAATCCCGGACGGCGCATGGGACCGCATCGTGGTGCTCGGCGGTCACATGGGTGCCTACGACACGGCCGAGCACCCGTGGCTCGACATCGAGAAGGCGTTTCTTTCCGATCAGCTGGCCGCCGACACGCCGCTGCTCGGGGTGTGCCTGGGGTCACAATTGCTCGCCGAAGTGGCGGGCGGCGCCGCCTATCGAGCGCCTACCACCGAAGCCGGGCTGCTCACCGTCCAGCCAACCGTGACCGGGGCGGCCGATCCGACACTGTCCGCCATCGACGGCCCGGTCGTGGTGTGGCACCACGACACGTTCGATCTGCCGCCGGAGGCGGAACTGCTCGCCACAACCGCCGACTATCCGCATGCCTTCCGGGTGGGCTCGGCGCTTGGCGTCCAGTTCCATCCCGAGGTCACTCCGGCGATGTGGCAGGACTGGGTGGCGGCGGCCGGGACGGACGAGCTGGTAGCGAGCGGCATCGATCCCGACGACATGGCCCGGCGCATTTCCGAAGAGGCGCCACGGTTGCGCCGCCAGGCGGTGCGGTTCTTCAGCACCTGGCTCGAGGAGTGAAGCGGGCGAT
>JABDLU010000017.1 GCA_013002865.1 Acidimicrobiia bacterium | reverse complement strand
TCATCCTCACCGTTGCCGCATCCCGTGTCTACCTCGATGTGCACTGGACCAGCGACGTGTTCGCCGGCCTCCTCCTCGGCACCGTCCTCGTCATCGGCACCTATCACGCGATGGAGGGACACGGCTTTCACCCCGCCCGGGAGTGTTGCGGGGTAGTGGCTAGTCGCTAGTCGCTAGTCGCTAGTCGCTGGTCGTTGGTCGTTGGCGTCGGGCATCAGGCGGAGAGTTGCCAGTTGCAGGTTGCCAGTTCCATGCCAGAACGGGCGTCGGGCGACGGGGGTCGGGCGACTGGCGACCGGCGACCGGCGACCGGCGACCGGCGACCGACTCCTACCCGCTGCTGACGCCTTCGAGGCGGGCGCGGTAGGCGGAGACGGCTCGTTCGGCGACCCGCTCGGGAGCTTCGTTGGTGAGCTCGCCCTGTTCGACCAGCCAGGCCCAGAGGTCCGACCGGAAGCGCACCTGCTGGCCGCGGCTGACGATGTTTCCGCGGGTGATCCCCACCCAGAGCAGCACGACCAGCCCGATCAGGAAGAGGATGCTGATCAATATGGCCCGGCTGAACGGATCGCCGTGCCAGATCTCGACGACCCGCCCGTCGACCGGGTCGACGGTCCGAAACGCCCGGAAGAGATACACGAAGATGTACACCCCGGTGTAGACCAGGAAGGCGACCAGACCGAGCAGCCCGACGAGGGCCACGACCGACAGTTGGCGTTTCATCGTTTCTTCCCCTTTGGTTTCACAACTCGTAGTGATCGGGCAAACTCGCCAGGCGCGTCGGGCGGCGGCTTGAGCCGGCCGAACCAGGTGGTCTCGACCAGCACATGGGCTGCCCGGAACGAACGCCGGTGGACTATGCCAAAGAAGAGCAGCTGCAGAGCCAGCAGACCGAACACGGCTGCCGCCCCCACGCCAAGACCGACCATCCACGGGTTGCGGTAGAGCAGCCCGGCCTCGTCGTTGTAGGCGATCAGGCCGGCCGCCAACGCCCCTCCCCCGACCGCCGCAAACACGACCGTCGCTCCGAGGTAGACCAGCCGGGGCCGCCATTCCCGGATCTCGTAGTCCGGCCCAACCACGTCGACTCCGGCGGCTCCGGCGACGCTGACCACCAGACCCTTGGCGCCGGTGGCCAGCCGCTGTCTGCGCCGGACCCGCCCATTCGGCAGGAGATGGGTCACCCAGTCGGCCAGCACGAGCACCCCGGAGACGATCACCCCGACACCCATCAGGGCGGGGACGAACACGCCGAGCTCGTCGTCGCGTACCGGATCGGTGCGGCGAGCCTCAGGCATCGGCCGACTCCCGGGCCGGAATCCGCCGGATGGCCCCACTGCTTCCGTCGATCAGCAGCTCCTCGCCCGTCGTGATCGAACGCGTGGCGTCTTTGACGTTCAGGACGGCGGGGAGACCGAACTCGCGCGCCACGATGGCGGCGTGAGACAGCGGCCCGCCCTCCTCCAGGACGATGCCGCCGGCCACCAGAAACAGCGGCGTCCACGATGGGTCGGTGCTGTGAGCGACGATGATCTCCCCCGGCTCGAGCGTCGTGCCTTCTTCGAGGGAGGTGAGCACCCGGGCCTTCGCCCGGACGACGCCCGGGCTGGCCGCCCATCCCTGCATGACCGGGCCGGACTGGACCACCTCAGCGGTCCGCTGGTCGGGATCGCCCTGGAACACCTCCGGCAGCGGACCGGCATCCTTGGCCCGGTTGAGGGCTCGCCTGCGGCGCTCCAGCTCCTGGCTGAACACCGGTTCTGCCCCGAGCAGCATCTGTTCGAGCTCGCCGTCGGAAAACAGCTCGACATCGCCCGAGTACGCCAGGTGACCCGACGCCGTCAGGCGATTGGCCATCTCGAAGATCACAGCCCGTTCCGTGCCCCCCAGGACCAGCAGAGCCGATTTGGCCTCCTCCCGGCACCGGAGGTAGAGCGTGGCTTCGTCCACCATGCGGCGCAGCATCCGGAGGCGCATATCGATGAGCTGGCCGGTGATGATCCGCTTGAACTGCCAGCGCCGTGATTGCTTGAGGAGCTCGATCAATTCGGCCAAGCTTTGTTCGCTGTCGACACCGGGCTCGCGATCGCCGGGGCGGGCGAAGGCGCTCAGCTGATTCCACACTCCGAGCAGGTCCTCGTTCCAGGTCCGCCCTCCGTAGACGGCCTGCGCCCCGAAGGCCCGGACGCAGAGGTCGACCTCCTCGAGAAAGGCTTCTCCCCGGGCACCGAGCGCCGCAATGCGTTCCCGTCGGTCTGGCCGGCCGCTGGTCAGCGCCGCCTGTAACGCCGGAGTGTCGGCGACGTGGCGCTGGTAGATGTCCTTCAGCCGGTTGACCCGACCCGCTCCCACCGACGACTCCGCCAGGGTGCCGGCCGTCAATCGCTGCGCCCACAGCACGCCTTCGGCATCGCCCAGCCAGCGGCCGATCTGCACCTCGAGGGCCCGGTAGGCGGCGGCCGCCGCGCTCGAGGCGGCCACTTCGGTGGCGTAGATGCGCCAGGCGAGATCCCGGATGCGGGCCCGGTAGCGGAGGAGCCGGCGGGCCGGGAGCTTGGCAAGATTTATATCGAGCTCGGCAATGCCGTGCACCGCGTGCGTGACCAGGCGGACCTCGTCGGCCAACACACGATTGGCCCGCCAGTTACGGAAGGCGGCAGCGGCTCGTTTGAAGAGATTGCCCGATGACGCCTCCGACTCGTCGCCGTCCGGGTCAAGGGCGCGTCCCAGGTACTGGCGCTCCACCTCTGCCGCCGAACCGCCCGGCAGGGAAACGGCCGCTTCTCTGAGCACGCTCAGGTTGAGCGTGGCGCGGCCCCGAAAGCGGCCGATGATGCGGCGATGCTCGGCCACACCCGAGACACCGATGGCATCGAACAGCGACCGGAACGCGTCCTCCAGCATCGGCGCGTTGATAGACCACAACAGCGGCGGCACGACGCCGGGCAGCATCTCCGAGATCCCGCGCGGGGTGTATTCGTCGCTGCCGCCGACGCGGGTGTCGAAGCCGTCGTCGTGGATGGCGAGTGGCCGGGCGACGGTGATCGGCCGGGCCTGCAATATCTGGATCCCTTTGCGCGTCATGGCCCATTCGATGTCCTGAGGTGCGCCGGCCCGGTTCTCGATACGCAGCGCCACCCGGGCGAGGTCCTCCAGGAACCCGAGCCGGGACCGGTCGCCGCGGGAGCGAATCACCAGCGTGGCGCGGTCGATGAGGAATCCGTGCGGCGTGACCCGGCCCGAGACGAGGTCGTCGCCGAGGCCGGGAACCGCCTCGACCTTGATATCGAGTGCCGACCCCTGTGGGTCGCGGGTGAACAGCACGCCCGCCCAGCTGGCGTCGGCCATCGACTGGATGATGACGGCCATCGCCAGGTCGTCCTCGCCGATGCCTTCCCGGCGGCGGTAGCTGCGTACCTGCGGCGACCACAGCGATGCCCAGCAGCGCCGTACCGCGTCGAGCGCTTCATCGGGCGCCGTTAGCCCGAGGAAGGTCTCGTACTGCCCGGCGAACGATGCATTGACCATGTCCTCGGCGGTGGCCGACGATCGGGCGGCGATCGGGCCGATCGCCAGAAACTCACCGACCAGCCCGAGGATCTCCTCTTCGAGGTCGGCGGCCATGGGAGCGGCCAGGAATTCGGCTTCCACCCGCTCCCGGTCGGCGACGATCTGATCGGCGGGGGGCAGCGGGCCCTCCCGCAGCTCCTTGAGAAAGGGCTCCAGCGCAGCGTCACGCACGAACGAGCGGTAGGCGCGGGCGGTGATCACCGCCGCCCGGGGAACCGGGAACCCGTCGGCGACCAGGCGGTCGAGCGACGAGGCCTTTCCCCCTACGTCGGTGGCCACACTCCCGTGCCCATCGAGAAATTGGGCGTAGTGGTACTCCATGGCCGCTCTCAGATTACGTGCAATACGTCGTTCGTACCGGGATCAACCGGTCTGATCCGCGTTTGCTTCCCGAGCTACAGCTCCTGGCGCCGCCAGGCGTTGGCGAGCGAATCGGCATACTCGTTCCACAACGAGCCATCATGCGCCCGGATCCAGCGCAATGTCAGCTCGGGGCGGCTCTGCAGCAGATAGAAGAGCTCCTTGACCAGGTCGAGATTCTTGATCGGGCCGGTCTTGCGCTTCCAGCCCCGCCGCTCCCAGCCTTTTGCCCACTCGTTCATCGACTGCACCGCCAGGTTGGAGTCGCTGAAGATCGTGGTGGCCTCGCCGTCCGGAACCAGCGAGCAGGCTTCGATCAGGGCGGTCAGCTCCATGCGGTTGTTGGTGGTGTCCGGATCGTGCCCGTGCGCCTGCTCGATGATCTCACTCTCGACGACGTACACGGCCCCCCAGCCGCCCGGACCGGGATTGGGCACGCATCCGCCGTCGGT
The DNA here is from genome assembly GCA_013002865.1 of Acidimicrobiia bacterium. Classification (GTDB taxonomy): domain Bacteria; phylum Actinomycetota; class Acidimicrobiia; order Spongiisociales; family SHLN01; genus SHLN01. The sequence continues at coordinate 28,906 of JABDLU010000017.1, read as the reverse complement.
GAAGACCCCCGTCTGGGGGCCGTCGGCGTACCGGGCGAGGACTTCATCGAGGGTCAGGAGGTCGTCGGGCATGAAGCGAAGCTAGTCGGTAGTCGGCTAGTCGCTAGTCGTTAGCCGTTAGCGGCTCCTGCGTGGTGTACTTGTCACATGCGCCGTGTCGTCATTGCAGTGTGTCTTGCCGTTGCTGCCGCCGCCTGCGGTGGATCCGACGACGTGGGCGACGTGGGACTGCTCCCGGAGATCACCCCCGACGAGCTCCAGACCCTCATTGCCGACACCGACCGGCCCCTGGTGCTGAACGTGTGGGCGTCGTGGTGCATCCCGTGCCGCTCGGAGGCACCGCTGCTGCGCACCGCCCACGAGCAGTTCGGCGACGAGGTGCGCTTCGTCGGGCTCGATGTGCGGGACAACCAGTCCGACGCCAGGGCCTTCCTCAATGAGTTCGATCTGGCCGGATTCGAGCACTACTTCGACCAATCGGGCGCCGCCCAGGGGTCCCTCGGGGCGGGCGGGGTCCCGCTCACGCTGTTCTATCGCGCCGATGGCAGCCTGTTCGAGCTTCATTTCGGCGTGATCGATGAGCGCACCCTCGCCCTCAACCTCGACGAGATCGGCCGCTGATGGAATTCACGCTGCTGTGGGCGGCGCTGACCGGAGTGGCCGGGTTGTACGGGGCGTTGTGGCTGATGGGGCGGCGCGATACCAGCCTGTGCGTTCGCGATCTGTGGGACGCCGCCATCACGGCTGCCGTCGTCGGCCTGGCGGTGGGACGGATCGTGGCGATGGTGCGGGGTGGAGTCAACCCCCTGACCAACCCGGGAGACATCCTGCTGGTCAGGGCCGGCGTGGACACCGTGGGCGCCACACTGGCTGCTCTCGCCGCGCTCGCCTGGGTGCTCCGGGCCGACCTGGCCGAGCAGCTCGACGGCCTGGCGCCGGCCGCCCTGGCCGGTATCGCCGGCTGGCACGGCGGGTGCCTGTTCCGGGACGCCTGCCTGGGCACCCCATCGGATCTCCCCTGGGCGTGGGCGCAGAGCGGCAGCGATATCACCCGCCATCCCGTCGAGCTGTACGCCGCCCTGGCGTTCCTCCTGGCCGCAACCGGGCTATTCCGGCTCCGGCTGCGCTATCCCCCGCCCGGTGTCGTCGCCGGGCTGGGCCTGGCAGTGGCGGGCGTGGTGCGGCTCGCCACCGAGCCCCTCCGGCCAAGCCTGCTGGACGGCCCGACCGCCTGGTACGCCGCCGCGGCCGTCCTGGGCGGTGCCACTGCGGCCTGGTCGTGGCAGCGGAGCCGAGCCGGCCAACGGCGGCCGGACGGGCCACTACAGTGACTCGCCATGCTGCAACCGCCCCTGCCCGATGTGCCCGCCGTTACCCCGGATGAGGCCGCCAAGATGGTGGGTGACGGCGCGTTGCTGATCGACATCCGGGAGCAGAAAGAATGGGACATGCTCCGGATCCCCGGCGCCGAGTTCAAGCCCATGTCGACTATTCAGGAGTGGTTCGCCGACCTGCCTCGCGACCAGGACATCATCCTGCAGTGCCGGTCGGGAAGCCGCTCGGCCCAGGCAACCCATGCCCTGATGACCCAGGCCGGATTCGAACGGGTGTTCAACCTGACCGGCGGCATCATCGCCTGGCACACCGCCGGGCTCCCCATCGAGCGCGGGTCGGCCCCCGGCTGAGCACCCCGGCGATCCGTACACTCCTCCCGTGAACGCGAAAACGCTGGTCACCCTGGACGACGTTGGGCTGTCGATTGGCGGCTCGGTGATCCTCACCTCGGCCAAGCTCACGGTCGCCGCAGGCGAGAAGGTCGGACTGCTCGGGCCGAACGGCTCGGGCAAGACCACCCTGCTGCGGGTCCTGGCAACGTTGCTGCGCCCCACCTCCGGCACGGGCGCGGTGCTGGGCGCCGAGCTGGGCACCGATGAGATCTACGCCGTTCGCCCCGACATCGTGCTGGTGGGGCACCTTCCCGGCCTCTATCCGGAGCTGACCCTGGGCGAGAACTTGCGATTCGTTGCCCGGCTCACCGGACGGGACCCGAGGCGGGCCGACGAGGCGCTGGCGGCAGTTGGACTCGCCGCCGCAGCCGACCGCCGGGCCCGGGACAGCTCGAAGGGAATGCTGCGGCGGACCGAGCTGGCCCGCGCCCTGATCCAGGAGCCGCGGCTGTTGCTGCTGGACGAAGCCCACGCCGGGCTCGACGCCGACGCGATCGGCCTCGTTGACGCCATCACCGGCCGGGTGGTGGCGGCGGATGGCGCCGCCCTGCTGGTGAGCCACGAGCCCGACCGGCTCGAGGTCGATCGGTCGCTGCGCCTGGTCGACGGCTCGGTGGAGGAGGCGTGATGCCGTTCTGGGCTCAGGTGCGAGAGATCGCCCGCAAAGACCTGGTCATCGAGATCCGCACGGCCGAGGTGCTGCTGATGACGGTCCCGTTTGCGGCCGCCGCCCTCGTCCTGATTCCGTTTGCCATCGGCACCGATGCGCCGCTGCTGGCCGAGCTCGGCCCCGGCCTGTTCTGGATCGTCGTGCTCCTGTTTGGCGTGCTGGTGATCTTGCGCAAGAGCGCCGTGGACGAGGGGCCCCAGCAAGACCTGGTACGGCTGCTCGGGATCGACCCGGCCGCCCGCTTCACCGGCTCGACCGTGGCCACGTCGCTGCTGGTCTTGCTCTTCGAGGTGGCGCTGCTGCCGATCCTGATTGCGCTCTACAACCCCGATCTGGGGGGCTGGTGGTGGATGGCCGCTGTGCTGCCGCTGGTCGCGGCCGGGCTCGGGCTGCTCGGCTCGCTGACGGGAGGGGTGACCGCCAGCCTCGGCACCCGCACGTCGCTGACCCCGCTCCTCATCGTCCCGCTCGCCCTGCCGCTGCTGGTCGGCGCCACCCAGGCCGTCGAGAGCTTGCAACTAGGGCGGAGTATCCTCCCCTGGCTGGTGCTGCTGGCCGCCGTCGACCTGGCGTTGGCGGTCTCCGGAGTGCTGGCCGCCCGCCCGTTGGAGGAAGTCACCACATGACGCAGCCGAAAGCCCGCTGGTTGGAGATCACCGCCATCGTGGTGGTCATCGCGGCGGTGGTGCGAGGCCTCACAGTGGAGGCCGACGTCACCCAGGGCGATGTGCAGCGCATCATGTACGTGCATGTCCCGGCCGCCTGGCTGGCCTTCCTGGCGTTCGGCGTCACCGTCGTCGGCTCGGTGGCCTGGCTCCGCACTCGCCGGCGCACCTGGGATCGCCTGGCCGCCGCCTCAGCTGAGATCGGCGTCGTGTTTACCGGGCTGGCCATCCTCGCCGGCATGATCTGGGCCCGACCAGTCTGGGGCCAGTTCTGGACCTGGGAGCCCCGACTGGTGACCACCGCCCTGCTGTTCTTCGTCTATCTGGGGTACCTGGCGCTGCGCCGGGCCGTGCTCGACCCCGAGCAGCGGGCTCGTCGGGCCGCCATCATGGGCATCGTCGCCTTCATCCAAATCCCGATCGTGTATCAATCGGTCAACTGGTGGCGCAGCCTCCACCAGACGTCCAGCCGCAACAGCATCGACGGTCCCCTGCGACTGACGTTGTGGCTGGCGGTGCTTGCATTCACCTTCGCCTATGCGGTGATGCTGAGCCGCCGCCTCGAACTGGCCCGGCTCGAGGACGAGCTGGAACAGGCCCGCCTGGCCGGCACACCGGATGTCGCCGGTGCCGCCATCACCGCCCCGACGCTCGAAGGGGTGACCCGTGGCTGACCTCGTGGCCGCACAAGTCGACAACGCCTGGTGGTACGTGAGCGCCGCCTACGTGATCATCCTCGGCGGCATGGCGGGATTCGTAGCCGTCCTCGGGCTGCGCATCCGGCGGGCACGGCAGGCCCTCGACGATCTGCGATGAGATACCGGGCGTTCCTCATCCCTGCACTCGGGGTGCTGGCGGTGCTGATCGGCCTCGTCGTCTCCTTCAGCCTCAACGATTCGTTCGTGTACTACATGACACCGGGTGAAGCCGTCGAGGCCCGGGCCGAATTCGACGATGGACGCCGCTTCCGCCTGTCCGGGCTCGTCGTCCCCGGCTCGGTCGAAGAGCTCGACGCCGGCGTGCGCTTCGTCGCCGCCGACCCCGACGGGCCCGAGCAGGTCACGGTCCTGCACACCCGAAGCGCCCCGCAGCTGTTTCAGGAGAACATCGAAGTGGTGATCGAGGGCGCCTGGGTGGGCAGCGAGTTCCACTCGGACTTCATGCTCATCAAGCACGACGAGGAGTACCGGGTTCCCGACGAGGGGAACTACCAGGAGGACGGCTCCGAGGCGCAGCCGTGATCGCCATCATCGGCTACGTCGCCATCCTCGTGGCGCTGGGCGGATCGGCCGCGCTGGCGATCCGGGCAGGCGCTTCGTTCCTGAAAGGGTCGGCCCTCGCGCCGGCCCGCATCCCCACCCGGGCCGTGCTGGGGGGCGCGGCGATTGCGTTCGCGGCGCTGGTCCTCGGCCTCCTTACCGATGACTTCTCAATCGGGTACATCGCCGACAATCACTCGACGGCTACTCCCTTCGTCTTCACGATCGCGACCGCCTGGGCCGCCCTCGAGGGCAGCATCCTGCTGTGGGGGCTGGTGCTGGCCGGCTTCGTGTACGGGGTGTACCGCACGGTCGCCGACGGTGACCGGCTCGGCGTTGGCGCCCTCAGCGTGCTCGGGGTGATTGGGGTGTTCTTCTTCGGGGTGATGGCGACCATCGCCAACCCGTTCGCGGTGTGCACCGAGCTGATCGGCGGCGTGTGCGCCGAGACCAGCTGGCATCCGTTCGTTACCACGGTCGCTCCGCTCGACGGGCCGGGGCCCAACCCGCTGCTCCAGAACCACATCCTGATGGCGGTCCATCCACCGGTCCTCTACGTCGGGTATGTCGGCTTCGCGGTGCCGTTCGCCTTCGCCATCTCGACGCTGGCGGGCGGTTCGGCCACCGACTGGCTGGAGCGCACCCGGCGTTGGACGCTGTTCGCCTGGGTGTTCCTCACCGCCGGCATCAGCCTGGGGGCACTGTGGTCCTACGCGGTGCTCGGCTGGGGCGGCTACTGGGCCTGGGACCCGGTCGAGAACGCCTCGTTCCTGCCCTGGCTGGCCGGGACTGCGTTTATCCACTCAGCCGTCGTCGAACGGCGCCGCGGCATGCTGCGCTCGTGGAACATCCTCCTCGTCATCGCCACTTTCGCTCTCACCATCCTCGGCACCTTTCTCACCCGCAGCGGGGTCGTCGCCTCGGTGCACAGCTTCACCCAATCGGCCATCGGGCCGGCCCTGCTCGGGTTCCTGCTGTTCGTGCTGGTCGTATCACTCGGCCTGTTCGCCTCCCGGGCGCACCTCATCGCCCAGTCACCCCGCCTCGAATCGCTCGCCAGCCGGGAAGGGGTGTTCCTGGCCAACAATCTGCTGCTGACCCTGTTCACCGTCGTAGTGCTGGTCGGGACGCTCGGTCCACTGTTCCTGGAGGCCTTTACCGACCGGGTGGTCACCGTCGGCCGGCCGTTCTTCGATCAGCTGGCCGCCCCGATCTCCTACCTGCTCCTGCTGGCCATCGGCCTCGGCCCGATTACCCCGTACCGGACGGCCCGACCCGAGGTGGTGTGGGAGCGAATCCGCACGCCGCTGCGCGTTGCGCTGGCGGCGGGAGCAGCCGCGGTGCTGCTGGGGCGTCGGGAAGCCACGGTGCTGGTCGTGCTCATGCTGGCGGTGTTCATCACTGCCGTTATCGGCCGCCATCTGATCGTGCAGGCCCGCAAGACGGGTGAGGGCTTCCTCGGCGGCGTTAGGCGGGTGGTGGGCCGGGAACCGGCTTACTGGGGCGGGCAGATCGCCCACATCGGCGTAGCCGTGCTGGCCCTCGGCATCACCGTCTCGGCCGCCCTCGCCGTGCAAGACAGCATCACACTGCGCCCCGGGGAGACGGAGGAGTTCGCCGGATTCGAGCTCACCTACGTTGCGCCCTTCCAGCGCCAAACGGCCAACCGGACCGAGCTAGGGGCCACCGTGCAGCTCTCCCGGGACGGACGGGTCATCGACACCCTCGAGCCCCGCCTCAACACCTACCCCAACCAGGTGCAGCCCATCGCCACCCCGGCCATCCATACCGACCTGTCCGGGGACGTCTATCTGAGCCTGACGCGCATCAACGAGACCGCCATCGGCCTCGACCTGTGGCGCTACCCCCTCGAATATCTCATCTGGCTGGGTGGGTTCATCATCGTCGCCGGCGGCGTGTGGTCCCTGACCATGCGCAAGCGAGCCCGCTCCCGGCCGCTCACGGAAGCCGCCGCGCCATGACCGCGCTCGAAGAGACCGACGAGCGCACCGCTGGGGCGATCGGCATTCGGCGGATGCTCGTATCGGCGCTGACGGTGGTGCTGGCCGCCATCGTGATCGGCGGGATCGTGGCCGGGCCCGACCAGGGGGGTGACCGGGTCGAATCGCTTAGCGCCCTGATCAAATGCCCGCAATGCCGCGGTGAGTCCATCAAGGACTCGTCGGCGCTCACCGCCCGCACCATGCGGACCATCGTTGCCGAACAGGTTGCCGACGGGCGCAGCGACGATGAGATCCTCGACTACTTCCGGAACCTGTACGGCGACCAGGCGATCCTCTCCCCCGGCCTGTCGGCCACCACCGTGGCGCTGTGGGCGGTGCCCGGCCTGGCGCTGATCGGCGGAGTGGGCTTGATCATCTGGCTGGGCAGGTCGCGCCGATGACTACCCGCCGCCAGCTCGAAGAACGCATCAGCCAGGCCCGGCTCGACCTCGCCGAGGTCGAGACCCAGCTGGCGGACGGTGAGCTCGACCCGACGACGGCCGCCGAGCTGCGCAGCCGGTACGAGGAGGAAATCGCCCGGGCCGGTGCGGCCGGCCGGGAGCTTCCCGAGACGGCCACCCCGACCGGGCCCGGCATGAAGCGGGTCGTCGCCGGCACGCTCCTCATGACCGCAGCGGTGATCGCGGTGGTGTTCCTGGTGGCGCGGGCCATCGACGACCGGGGCCCCGGCGAATTCGCCACCGGCGGCATCGAAGGCCGCGATCTCTCCGAGGTCAGCACGGCGGAGATGGAACAGGTGGTCGCCGACTTCCCTGAGGTGGTTGCGATGCGCCTCGCCCTCGCCGGGCGCTATTTCGACGCCGGGCAGTTCTCCGAGGCACTCCCCCACTACCTGACCGTCCTCGAACAGGACGCCGCCAACCCGGAGGCGAACGCGATGGTCGGCTGGATGACCTACCTATCCGATCCGGGACAGTCACCAACCGCGGTGGCGTTCCTGGAGCGGTCCCTGCAGGCAGCGCCCGGATACGCCCAGGCGCAGTTCTTCCTGGCCAACGTGCTGCTGTACGGGCTCAACGATGCCGACGGCGCCCTGACACTGCTCGAGGAGCTGCGCGCCACCGCCGACCTCTCTGACGACGTAGCCGCCACCATCGACCGCATGGTGGAGGACGCCGGAGGACAGCCATGACCGCCGAGACCCCAGCCGGAAAGGCGGGACGACCCGGCTGGCCGTGGTTGGTGGCGGCGGTGCTGATTGGAGTCGGTTTGGCCACCGCCGTCGTGTTCGCCACCCGATTCGGCGACGATCCCAACTTCGTCGAATCTCCCCTCATCGGCCAACCGATGCCCGACGTCACCCTTGAGGCACTCGACGGGTCGGGGCCCATCCACTTTCCCGACCTGGTTGGCGATATCACCGTGGTCAATTTCTGGGCCTCGTACTGCTTCCCGTGCCGGGCCGAGCATGGTCTTCTCACCGAAGCCGCCCGGCAGTTCGAGGGTGTCAACTTCGTCGGGGTGGTCTTCCAGGACACTTCCGACCGGGCGAGCGAGTTCCTCGACGAGCTGGGCCGCGGCTACCCCCATGTGATCGACCCCGATTCCCGCGGCGCCATCAACTTCGGCGTCTTCGGCATCCCGGAGACCTACTTCATCGATGCGGAGGGCATTGTGGTCGGCAAGATCGTCGGTGAGCTCCGCCCCGGCGTGCTCGAGGACACGCTCGGTCAGATCATCCTCGGCGAACGGCCCGGCACCCAGACCCTCGGGACGGTTCTCGAACAGCCGTGAACCGGCTCACCCGGCGCTGAGCCGGCGGCTCAGCTCGGCAGCCACTTCGAGCACGCGGGCGGCGGAGCCACTATCGATCGACGTAGCGCCGAGCTCCATAGCCTCCCGGAAACCGTCGGCCAGGCCGGCCGCCACGATGGCGGGCGCGGCGTTCACGAGCACGATGTCCCGGGTCGGTCCGGCAGCTCCCGACAGGACCGCCCGGGTGATGGCCAGGTTCTGGCGGGCATCGCCCCCGGCAACGGCCTCGAGCGGGGCCCGGGTAACGCCGAAATCCTCCGGGGTCCATTCGGCATGGGTCACTTCGCCGTCCTTCAGCCGGTAGATGTACGAAGGTGCCGACACCGTCAGTTCGTCGAGGCCGTCCTCGCCGTAGAAGACGAAGGCCGATTCGGCACCCCGATTGTGCAGCACCTCGATCATGAGCGCCGCCATGTGCGGGTCCGACGTCCCAACCGCCATCCGGGTGGCGCCGGCCGGGTTGCAGAGCGGCCCGAGGAAGTTGAACACGGTCCGGACGCCCAGTTCGCGCCGCACCGGCCCGGCAAATCGCATGGCGGGGTGATACCGGGGGGCGAAGAAGAACCCGAACCCGGTGTCACGGATCATCTGGACGGTGGCGGCGGGCTCCAGCTCCAGGTCGAAGCCGAGCGCCTCGAGCAGATCAGCCGAGCCGGTGCGCGAACTGGCCGCCCGATTGCCGTGCTTGGCGACTCTGGCTCCGGCCCCCGCCACGACGAAGGCGGCCGTTGTCGAGATATTGAACGTCCCGGCGCCGTCTCCGCCCGTCCCGACCACATCAACGACCGGCTCCCCCACATCAACCGTGACCGCCGCTTCGAACATCGCATCCACCAGGCCGGTCATCTCCTCGGCGGTTTCACCCTTGGTGCGCAGGGAGACGATGAAGGCGGCGATCTGGGCCGGGGTGGCGGTTCCCCCCATGACCTCCTGCATCGCCGCCCGCGCCTGGTCGCGCGCCAGGTCGTCCCCGGCCATGAGGGCATTGAGAACCGGCGCCCACGCAAAGACACTCATGAGGCGCCACCGTAGCCGACGGGCCGGCGGCCCGGCGCGGCCAACACGATGCCAGACACGGCGAGCAGGCCGGCAAACAGCGCCAGCAGCCACCCGATCGCACCCGGGCCGGAGCGGTTGACCGCCAGGCCGATCAGCCCGGGCAGCGTCGCCGCCCCTACCGAGGCCGCCGCCAGCTGAAAGCCGATCGCGGTCGGGGCGTAGCTCGAGCCGAGCCGCCCCGGCGTGAGGAGGGTGAGGAGCGGGAAAATCGGCGCCAGGCTGAGCCCGGTGATCATCAGGCCGGCGGCTCCCAGCCAGTCGGTCGGGCTCCACCACAGCAGGAGGGCCCCGCCAAGCGCGGCGGCCATTCCCGCCCCGACCATCGCCTCGGGCCGGCGCCGGTCGCCGATCCCGGCGGTGATCAATCGCCCGAGCGTGAAGCTTCCCCAATAGGCCGTCACCAGCAGCCCGGCCGGGACAGGATCGATTCCCCGGTCGAGGGTGAGCAGCGTGAACGCCCACTGGCCGGTGGCAACTTCGACGCCCGTATACAGAAAGAACACCGCCAGGCTGGCGGCGAGGAGGGGACGGCGGCCGGCCCGGCCGGGCTGCTCAGAGCTGGGGGGTGGTATCGACCAGCGATGGCGGGACACCCAGAAGGCGGCGGCCAGCAGCGCCTGGACGGCCGCCAGCAGCCCGTAGCCGGTGCGGTACGAGCCGGTGTCGATGGCGAACGTCATCACGAAGGGACCGAGGGTGGCGCCCAGCCCAAAGCTGGCGTGCAGCAGGTTCATGACGCGGCTGCCGTGGCGCAGCGCCGTGTAGGCGTTGACCCCGGCGTCGATGAGACCCCCGGCCGCTCCCAGTAGGAACGATGCCGACACCAGGACCGGCCAGCGCCCCGTGCCTGCGTACACGGCCAGCGTCGCGGCCGCTATGGCCGACGAAACCGGGAGCATGCGGCCCACACCGAAACGCCGCATGAGCCAGCCGTTCGAGGCCGTAGAGAGCAGATAGCCGGACGTGTACACGACCAGCAAGAGGCCGAGCTCCCCGAGCGGCCGCTCGAACTCGCTCGCCAGCGATGGCCAGGCCACCCCCAGCGCACCCTCCGGCATGCCGAGTGCGATGAAGCCGGCGAACGAGAGTCCGATGAGTGCCCGGGCCGCCATGACCCGGCAGGCTATCCCCCGCCCGGCCCTCTAGGAGAACGCGTTCTCGCCCGTGATGGCGTGCCCGAGGATCAGGGTGTGAATCTCGTTGGTGCCCTCATAGGTGTAGACCGACTCGAGGTTGTTCATATGCCGGATCACCGGGTACTCGAGCGTGATGCCGTTGGCACCCAGCACCCCGCGGGCCGACCGGGCGACATCCAGAGCCATGCGAACGTTGTCGAGCTTGCCGAAGCTGACGTGCGTCGACGTCAGTGTTCCGGCATCCTTCATGCGGCCGAGGTGCAGCGCCACCAGCATGCCCCGGTTCACCGCCACCATCATGTCAACCAGTTTTTGCTGGGTGAGCTGAAAGCCGGCGATCGGACGGCCGAACTGGGAGCGCTCGCCGGCGTAGGCCAGCGCAGCTTCGTAGCAAGCCCGGGCAGCCCCGACGACACCGAACGCAATGCCGAACCGTGCTTCGTTCAGGCAGGACAGCGGGCCCTTCATGCCGACCACCCCGGGCAGGACGGCGTCGGCCGGAAGCCGCACGTCATCGAGAACCAGCTCGGAGGTGACCGAGGCTCGCAGGGACAGCTTGTGGGGGATGTCGTTTGCGCCAAAACCGGGAGTGTCGGTCGGCACGACGAAGCCGCGAACGCCGTCGTCGGTCTTGGCCCAAATGATCGCCACGTCGGCGATGCCACCGTTGGTGATCCACATCTTCGACCCGTTCAGCACCCAGTCCTCACCGTCCCGGCGAGCCGACGTCCGCATGCTGGATGGGTCGCTCCCGGAATCTGCCTCGGTCAGACCGAAACAGCCGATGAGGTCGCCGGCCGCCATGCCGGGAAGCCAGCGGGCTTTTTGGTCCTCGGAACCGAACGCCCAGATGGGGAACATGCAGAGCGATCCCTGGACGGAGGCAAAACTTCGTGCGCCGCTGTCGCCGGCTTCGAGCTCGGTGCAGGCCAGCCCGTACTGGACCGCCGTGGTGCCGGCACAGCCGTAGCCCTCGAGGTGCATGCCGAGCAGTCCGAGCGCACCCATCTCCTTGGCGATCTCGCGGGGGAACTCGCCCGCCTCGAACCAGGCAGCCACGTCGGGCAGGATCCGGTCCGAAACGAAGCGGCGGACCGTGTCACGCAGGAGCTTGTCCTCGTCGTCGAGGAGGGCGTCGAGCGCCAGGAAGTCGTGGGGATCGATCGATCCGGGTGCAATGGGTCCGCTCATCGGCCCATTCTGGCAACTACCGGGACCAAATGGAGCGTCTCGTCGTGGTGCGGGCCAATTGCGCCGCGTGTTGGACGGGTGCTAGGCGGTGCGGCGAGCCATGCGGCGGCGCTGCCGCTCGGTGGTCCCGCCCCAGATGCCGTAGCGCTCCCGGGCTTCAATGGCGTACTCGAGGCACTCCTGGCGCACCGGGCAGCGGGCGCAGATCGCCAATCCGACCGAGGGGTCGTCGTCGTTGCCGGGAAAGAAAATCGCCGGGTCCTCCCCGCGACATTCAGCGCGGGCGGCCCACGGCCGTTCGTCGTCCGGATTCATGAACGCGGTCATCTCATTCTCCATCGTGTATATGACGTATCGGCGCCCCAAACGGTTCCCTTAGACAATCGGCAGAGTTACCTCCCCCGCGAGCGCCAGCGAGTGGGGGAGGCCAGGAGGGGGGTGAAAGCGCGTTCCTGTGTTCTTGATTGAAGTTGCCAGTTGCATGTTTCAAGTTGCGGGCCAGAAAGGGTCGGGGGTCGGGCGACCGGCGACCTAACGACCAGGGACTAATGACAAGTGACTATCTGTTGATACTCTTGAATCGTCCGCCGGACGGTCGCGGGTGGCTTCGGCTGCTCGAGGAAAGTCCGGACTCCACAGGGACAGAGTGCTGGGTAACTCCCAGGCGGGGCAACCCGACGGATAGTGCCACAGAGAACAGACCGCCTACGTCGCGTGCGGCCGGTAAGGGTGAAACGGTGGTGTAAGAGACCACCAGCACGCCGGGAGACCGGCGTGGCTCGGCAAACCCCACTCGGAGCAAGGTCAAGCAGGAACAGGGTGTCCCACCCGCCACGTTCCAGGTAGACCGCATGAGGCCGCCGGCAACGGCGGTCCCAGATAGATGACCGTCACGGGCACTGCGCCCGTACAGAATCCGGCTTACAGGCGGACAACGGCAACCCGGGACTTCGGTTCCGGGTTGCTGCGCGTTGGCCTAGCCGCTCAGTCAGCGCGCAGGGCCACGGCGAGGATGCCGCCCATCGTTCCGATGGCGAGGGCGAGGGCGGCTCCGACGATCAGGACCAGGAGGCTGGCTCCGCCGGTGAGAGCAATGAGGGACGCCAGCGCGTACAGCAGCAGAGCGGCCTGCGAGCCATTGAGGGCTTCTGAGCCCGGGCTCAGCCAGCCGGCCACGAATCCGGCGCCGAATTCGATGAGAAACGACAGCAGAACGAGAAGGGCATCGAGGCCGGTGCCGCCCGGCAGCAAGCCGACCATGGCCACCCCCACGACCGACCCGATCAGGAATCCGGCACCCGCTCCGATCAGAACGGGCCCCCATTTGAGCCGCATTCAGCGTGGGCTCAGCCGGATACGTACTCCTCGAGCCCGGCGATCCAGCCGGCGGGGAGCTTCCAGTGGCGACCACCTGCGACGACGATGGCCATGTAGTCGGAGCTGGGCGTGTGCTGCTTGCTGCCGTTCTCTTCGTGCACGTGGGTGACCACTTGGTGGCGCTTGCCGGAACGGTCCATGGCCGACAGGGTGACCCGCACGCGCCCTTCTTCTTTCTCGCAGATGTCGAGCGCACTCAGCTGCTCGCTTGGCACTTCAAAGATGGCTCCCCAGACGGTGTTGCCGGGCTCGGCTTTCACGGAAGGCAGACCGCCTCGCCACTCACCGTTCTTGTAGGGGAAGATCAGCTGGGTCTCCGGCAGGTGAGCAACGAATTGGAACTCAGCCTCCGGTGCATGGGCATGCATCCGGCCGGGCTCGATGAGGGTCGTGTAGGCGAAGTACAGCATCCAGGTCATTCTCCGAAGCGCGAAATCGAATCGAATTGTAACTGATCGTACGGCGGCCGCTAGTTGGACGCGCCCGCCGGGCCGTTCCCACGTGCCCGGCCGGAGCCGAGCCGGTAATGTCGGCGCGATGGAAGCTGAGGAAATCCGCCTCAACCGGGAGGTCTACGAGACGCTCATCAGTCTCACCGAACCGCCGGCCCCGGCGGTTCGCATCTGGACCGGCGAGCGCTGGGGCCCCGAGGACGCTCCCGCCACCCTGGTGCTCAACCATCCGGGGGCGTTGCGGGTGATGCTCATGCCCCCGGGAGATCTGGTTGCCGGCGAGGCCTACGTGTTCGGCGACGTGGACATTGAAGGCGACCTGTACGCCGCCCTGGAGTTCGGTGCCCGCCTCGACGCCGCCCGCCGTCATCCAGTCAAGGTGCTGCGGCTGATGCGCCGTCTCCGCAAGCTCCCCGAAGCAGCCGGGCACGCCGACAAGCGGCCGACCCGGGGCGGGCGAGTTCATTCCCGTGCCCGGGATGAGGAGGCCGTCCGCCACCACTACGACGCCGGCAACGAGTTCTTCGAGAGCTTCCTCGATCCCCGAATGGTGTATTCGTGCGCGTACTTCCTCGACGCCACCGACACCCTGGAAGACGCCCAGGAGCGCAAGCTGGACGTCGTGTGCCGCAAGCTGCAGCTGTCGCCCGGACAGCGACTGCTCGATGTGGGATGCGGATGGGGTGCGCTGGTCATCCATGCCGCCCGCCACTACGACGTTGAGGCAGTCGGCATCACCTTGAGCCTCGAGCAGGCCGAGGAGGCCCGGCGCCGGGCCAAGGAGGCCGGCGTCGACCAGCAGGTGGACATTCTCGTCCAGGACTACCGCGAGGTGGAGGGCACGTTCGACGCCATCGCCTCCATCGGGATGTACGAGCACGTCGGCGCCAAAGAGCTCGGCACGTACTTCTCGCGACTCAGCGAGTTGCTGGGCCCGCGGGGAATCCTGCTCAACCACGGAATCACAACCCGCGACCGGCGGGGCGGTCGCGGGAAGCCGACCTTCGTTTCCACCTATGTGTTCCCGGACGGCGAGCTCCATCCGGTCGAGATGGCCCTGGTGGAAGCCGAGAACGCCGGGTTCTACGTGCGGGACGTCGAGTCTCTGCGCCCCAGCTACGCCATGACGCTGCGCCGCTGGGTCGAGAACCTGGAGGGTTCACCGATGACCGACACCCCGGAGGATGAAGTGCGCCACCGGATCTTCCGCCTCTACCTGGCAGGCTCGGCGCTGTCGTTCGAGCTGGGCGGCAGCGACGTGTACCAGATCGTTGCGGTGAAGCCGGAACGTCCCTGGACACTCGGTCGCGGGTTCATGGTCGCCTCGGACGACGGCTGACCAGCCGGTCAGGACCCAAGCACCACCAGCACCCGGCCGGCTTCGACCTGCTCGCCGGCGGCGGCCCGGAGCTCGATCACACGCCCGGCGGTGGGGGCCACCACGTTGTGCTCCATCTTCATGGCTTCCAGCACCAGCAGCACGTCGCCGGCTTCCACGTCATCGCCGACGGCAACATCGAGCCGGCGGACCATGCCGGGCATCGGCGCCGTGAGCGAGCCCTCGGCAACAGAGGCCGCCGCCGCGGGGAAGCGGTCGATTTCGACGAAATCGGTTGACCCGAGCGCACTGTCGACGTAGTGGCGCCCGCCGGCCCGGCTCACCGTGTAGCGGCGATGCACACCCTCCACCGTCATCTCAACATGGTCCTCCGCCGCGGTCAGGTGCCCGGCCCGCACCTCCCGGCCGTTGAGCCGAGCCTCGGCCGCACCGGCCTCGAGTCGGTACTCGACCAGGATCTCAGCCTCGCCGCGCCGGAAGGTCACCTCCTGATACTGCGATGGGTTGTTGCGCCAGCCGGACGGGATGGAACCGAGCACTGCCGCGCCGGACCGTCGCACCGCCTGGTCGGACAACGCTGCCGCCAGGGCGTGGATTTCGGCGTCCGCAGCACTGGTGAGCGGAGCCGCCAGCTCGTCGACCCCCCGGCGGTCGATGAACTGGGTGTCGAAGTCGCCCGCCAGGAACTCAGGATCCCGCAGGACCCGCACCAGCAGCGCCCGGTTGGTCTGCAACCCGTGGAGCCGGGCTCCGGCCAGCGCCTCCGAGAGCATGCGGGCAGCCTCGGCCCGGTCCCGGCCGTGAGCAATCACCTTGGCGAGCAGCGGGTCGTAGTAGATGCCGACCTCGGCGCCGTCGTATACGCCGGCGTCGACTCGGACCGAACCATCGATGCGGAACTGATGCAGCGTGCCCGACACCGGGAGAAAGTCGCGGCCGGGATCTTCGGCGTACAGCCGGGCCTCGATGGCGTGGCCATGCGCCGGCGGAATGTCGGCCTGCTCGGGCAACGCCCCACCCCGGGCCACATCGATCTGCATCCTGACCAGGTCGAGCCCGGTGACGGCCTCGGTGACCGGATGCTCGACCTGCAGACGGGTGTTCATCTCCAGGAAGTAGAACCCGCCTGCTCCGTCGACGAGAAACTCGACGGTCCCGGCCCCCTCATATCCCACCGCCGACCCGGCGGTCACGGCGGCATCGAGGAGCGCCCGCCGCGTCTCCGCGCCGATGCCCGGACTGGGCGACTCTTCGATGATCTTCTGGTAGCGGCGCTGGATGGAACATTCCCGTTCGTACACGTGGACGACCCGGCCGTGCCGGTCCCCCACAATCTGCACCTCGACGTGGCGGGCCCGTTCCACGTAGCCCTCCAGGTACACGGTGTCGTCCCCAAACGACGAAGCCGCCTCGCGCCGTCCGGCGGCGAGCGCCTCGACAAGCTCCTCATCCGACCGCACGATGCGCATCCCCTTGCCGCCGCCCCCCGCCGATGCCTTCACCAGCACCGGCCAGCCCAGGTCGGAGGCGGCTGCGACCGCTTCGTCGTCCGACACGCCGTCAATCGTGCGGCTCGGCACGACCGGCACCCCGGCCTGAGCCATCAGCCGCTGAGATTCGATCTTGGACCCCATGGCGGCGATGGTCTCCGGGCGAGGACCGACGAAGACCAGGCCGGCCTCCCGGCAGGCGCCGGCAAACGCGGCGCTCTCCGACAGGAACCCGTAGCCCGGATGGATGCCGTCTGCGCTGGTGCGCCGGGCGGCGTCGATGATGGCGTCGCCCTTCAAATAGGAGTCGGCGGCGGCGGCGCCCCCCAGCGGGACGGCCTCGTCTGCCTCGAACACAAAGCGGGCGTGGCGATCGGCATCACTGAACACGGCGACGGTAGCGATGCCCATGGTGCGGCACGTGTCGATGACCCGCCGGGCGATCTCTCCGCGATTGGCGATCAGGATCTTGTCCATGGCTACATCCGGAAGACACCGAACGTGTCGGTGCCTTTGATCTCGTTGGAGTGCACGGCCGATAGGGCGATCCCGAGCACGGTTCGGGAATCGCGGGGATCGATGATGCCATCGTCGAGCACCCGGGCGCTGGTGTAGAAGGCGTCGGCTTCGGCATCGATGCGGTCGGCCAGCCGGCGGCGCCGCTCCTCGTCGGCGGCTTCGTCGAACTCGGACCCCGACCGCTCGGCGGCCTGGCGGGCCACGATCGACAGGGTGCCGGCCAGCTGCTCACCGCCCATCACGGCGGTGCGGGCGTTCGGCCAGGTGAACAGGAACCGGGAATCGAACGCCCGGCCGGCCATTCCGTAGTTGCCCGCCCCGTAGGAGCCGCCCACCTGGAGCGTGATGTGGGGCACCGTGCTGTTGGAGACCGCGTTGACCATCAGCGCCCCGTGCTTGATGATGCCGCCCTGCTCGTAGCGGCTCCCCACCATGTATCCGGTGACGTTCTGGACGAAGACCAGGGGCAGGTTCGACCGGTTGGCGAGCTGGATGAACTGGGCGGCCTTCTGGGCCTCCTCACTGAACAGCACCCCCCGGTCGTTGGCGAGCACCCCGACGTCGTAGCCGTGGATGCTCGACCAGCCGGTCACGAGGTTGCCGCCGTAGAGCGGCTTGAACTCGTCGAAGACGGACCCGTCGACCACCCGGCCGAGGATCTCCCGCACCTCGAACGGTGCTTTCAGGTCGGCAGACGCAATGCCGAGCAGTTCGGCGGGATCGTGCCGTGGCGCAGCCGGTTCCCGCCGCCGCCCGGGGCCGAGCTTCGACCAGTTGAGTCGGGAGGCAATCATCCGTCCGATCCGGAGCGCGTCGTGCTCATCGGTTGCCATGTAGTCGGCCAGCCCCGAGGTCCGGGCGTGCATCTCGGCCCCGCCCAGTTCCTCGTCGGTGGCGTCCTCCCCGGTCGCCATCTTCACCAGTGGCGGGCCGCCCAGGAACACTTTGGCCCGCTCCCGCACCATCACGACGTAGTCGGACATGCCGGGCAGATACGCTCCGCCGGCCGTCGAGTTGCCGAAGACGAGTGCGATAGTGGGCATGCCGGCGGCCGACATCCGGGTCAAATCGCGGAACATCGCCCCGCCGGGAAGAAACAGGTCGACCTGGCGCTCCAGGTCGATCCCGCCCGATTCGACGAGGAAGAACAGGGGCAGCCGGTTGTGGCGGGCGATCTCGTAGGCCCGCAGCATCTTGGCGAGCGTGTGCGGGTTCACCGACCCGCCCCGCACGGTCGGGTCGCTGGCGAGGATCACGCACTCGACACCGGACACGACCCCAATGCCCGATACCAGGCCGGCGCCGACCGCGTAGTCGGTGCCCGCCGCCGCCGTCGGTGACAATTCGAGGAACGGGGCGTCGCGATCGATAAGCAACTCGATGCGGCGGCGGGGAAGGAGCTTGCCCCGCTCCAGGTGGCGGGTGACATACCGCTCCCCCCCGCCGTCGCGGGCGGCGGCCAGGGCGGTCTGCAGGCGGTCGAGGTGGGCCATCATGGCTTGCCGGTTGGCCTCGAACGTCTCGCTGCGAGGGTCGATTCGTGATGCCAGAACCGGCAAGTTCGCTACCTCGTGGTTGCTCGGGGGCCCGGAGCCAGCCTACCCGACCGGTACACTGACCCCCGCTACTGAGGAGCAGGCATGGGCGGCGACCTCGTCCTCTACGACCAATCCGGCGGGGTGGCCCGCATGACCATCAACCGGCCCGATGCCGCAAACGCGCTCAACCAGGATGTCCGGGACGGGCTGTTCGATGGGTTCCGCCGCTTCATCGACGACGATGCGGCTCTGGTGCTCATCCTCACCGGCACCGGCGAACGGGCCTTTTCGGCCGGCGCCGACCTCAAGGAAATGGCGGCCACCGGCCTGGCGGTGCCCCCCGCCGACTACCTGCCGTACCTGGGACGCAACCTCCACACCGACAAACCGGTCATTGCCGCCGTGAACGGCGTCGCCTACGCCGGCGGCTTCTTCCTCGCCCAGATGTGCGACCTGGTCGTCGCCGCCGAGCATGCCCGGTTTGCGATCACGGAGGCCAAGTGGTCGCGGGGAGCACCGTGGGCTGCACCGCTCCCCTGGCTGATCCCGCCCCGGGTCGCCCTGGAGCTGATGATCACCGCCGAGCCGATTTCGGCCCGGCGGGCATACGAAGTCGGCCTGGTCAACCAGGTCGTCCCCGGCCCGGAGCTGAGCGAGGCCGCCGAGGCGCTGGCCGGGCGGATCGTCGCCAATGCCCCCCTGGCGGTGCGAGCGGCCAAGGCCATGGTGTATGCCGCTGCCGAGCGGGGCTGGTCGGAGGCGCTCGACGAGGGGTACCGCATCTTCGAGCCGGTCTATCGCAGTGCCGATGCCCAGGAGGGTCCCCGGGCCTTTCAGGAAAAGCGCTCTCCCCGGTGGCAGGGACGGTGACGGCGGTGGATTGTCGGCCGACCGACACTCGGGAACCGGGCGGCGTGCCCGGCGAGTTATAGGAGCGAATCATGGCCGATCTCTCCCCTCGCAACCTGAAACGCGCCGGTGGCGCCGTCGCCATCTCGGCGGTCATCGTCGGTGCGGCCGTGGCGCTGGCGATCTGGGCGTCGGGAGACGCCGGGGAGCCGGTGGCGGCGCCCGGGGTGGCACCCACCACCATCGACTACGTCGCCTATGACGGCCCAGACGAGTTGTTCGAGGCGCACGCCGGCCGCCCCCTCGTCATCAACTTCTTCGCCTCGTGGTGCGCGCCCTGCCGGGCTGAGCTGCCCGACCTGGCCGCCGCCCACGCCGAGTTCGGTGACCGCGTCGCCTTTCTCGGCGTCGATTTCCAGGAGGTCTCTGAGGAGTCGGCCGCCCGGCTGCTGTTCGAAACCGGCATCACCTATCCGATCGCCGAAGACGCCGACGGCGTGCTGCTGCAGGAGATCGGGACGCTCCCGACCATGCCGACCACGGTGTTCGTGACCGCCGCCGGCGAGGTGCTGGAGCGTCACCACGGCATCATCCTGGCCGACCAGCTCGCCGAACGCATCGAAGAGATCATCGGCGCACCATGATCTTCGCATTCGCCGCCGGGCTGCTGTCGACGGTCAACCCGTGCGGTTTTGCCATGCTGCCCGCATATCTGAGCTTCTTCATGGGCCTCGACGAGGGAGCCGGCTCCTCCCGGGCCGTGATCGTCAGCCGGGCGCTCAAGATCGGGCTGATCATGTCGGGGGGGTTCGTGGCGGTGTTCGGCACCGCCGGGCTATTGATCCGCTTTGGCGGATCGGCCATCGAAAATCTGGTGGCCGACGGCCTGGCCTGGGTGGCGCTGGCGGCGGGGGCCGGTGTGGTCGGCCTCGGGGTCTGGCTGCTGCTCGGCAACTCACTCACAGTCCGGGTCCCCACGTTTCGCACCACCACCCGCAGCCAGGGCGCCGGCACGCTGTTCACCTTCGGTGTCTCCTACGCACTGGCGTCGCTGTCCTGTGCTTTCCCGATCTTCGCCGGCGTAGTGGCAGCTTCGTTCGGCCAGAGCCTGCTGGACGGCGTTGGGAGCTTCCTGGCCTACGCGGCGGGAATGGCCGCCATCGTGATGGTGCTCACCGTCGGACTGGCCCTCGGGAAGGAGCAGGTGGTCTCGCGGCTGCGCCGGGCCTCGCACGGCTTCAACCGGGCTGCCGGCGTCGTCCTGATCCTGGCCGGGGCCTTCATCGTGTTCTACTGGACGCTGATCCTGGCCGGCGGTGACAACGCCCTGGCCACCAACTCCCTCACCACCTGGGTGGAAGGCCTCCAATCAGACCTGACCGACCTCATCGGAGCGGTCCCGCTCTGGGCATGGCTGCCCGCCCTGGGAACGCCCATCATCGCCGCCGTGGTCTTTGCTCTCCGGCCTACCCGGGAAGGCCAGAGCAACCGGACGGTGTGACCGCCGGCCACTAGATTCGGCTTACGTGAGCCAGCCCACAACCGTTCCGAGTTGGAAGCCCTCCCCCGAGGCGATCGCCGGCGCCAACGTGACGCATCTCGCCGGGGAGCTCGGCCTCGGCAGCTACGAGGAACTGCACCGCTGGTCGGTCACCCATCGAGACGAGTACTGGTCGAAAACGATTGAGCGGCTGGGGATCGTCTTCCAGTCCGAACCGGCGGCGATCCGGGGTGCTCCCGACGACCCGATCCATCCCGACTGGCTGCCCGGAGCCAGCCTCAACATCGTCGAGAGCTGCTTCCAGGCCGACCCCGACGACATCGCCATCGTCTTCGAGCACCGCGGGGAGCGGGGACGAGTCACCTACGGGGAGTTGGAAGAACTCGTCGACCAGGTAGCGGCCGGGCTTGGTGAACTGGGGCTGCACCGGGGCAGCCGGGTGGCCATCGCCATGCCGATGACCCTGCAGGCGGTGGCCGCTTATCTGGGCATCATCAAGGCGGGCGGAGTCGTCGTCTCCGTGGCGGACAGTTTCGCTCCCACCGAGATCCGCACCCGCCTCGAGATCGCCGGCGCCGACGCCGTCATAACCCAGGGGGTGGTGTATCGCGGCAACCGCACCCTGCCCATGTATGGCAAGGTACGCGAGGCGGGCGACCTCAGGGCCATCGTGGTCGATGCCGAGGCCGGCCGGCTGGCCGACGGTGATGTCGCCTGGGAGGCACTGCTCGGCGAGCGCCAGCCGTCTGCGGCGGTGGCGGTTGATCGGTCCGACTACCTGAACATCCTGTTCTCCTCCGGCACAACCGGCACCCCGAAGGCGATTCCGTGGACGCATCTCACGCCCATAAAGGCCGCCGCCGACGCCCACTACCACCACGACGTCAAGCCCGGCGACGTGCTCGCCTGGCCGACCAACCTCGGCTGGATGATGGGGCCGTGGCTGATCTTCGCCGCCCTCATCAATCGCGCCACCATCGCCCTCTTCGACGACACCCCGACCGAACGGTGGTTCGGCGAGTTCGTCGAATGGGCCGGCGTGACCATGCTGGGTGTGGTGCCGAGCCTGGTTCGCAGCTGGCGCCAGTCCGAGTGCATGGAAGAGCTCGATTGGAGCCGGATCCGGGCGTTCAGTTCGACCGGCGAAGCATCCAACCGCGCCGATATGCGCTACCTGATGGCACTGGCAGGCGGGCGGCCCGTCATCGAGTACTGCGGCGGCACCGAGATCGGCGGCGGGTACCTGACCGGCACGGTCGTGCAGCCCTGCGTCCCGGCGGCCTTCTCCACCCCGGCGCTGGGGCTCGATGTCGCCATTCTGGACGAAGCGGGCCTGCCGGCCGATGCCGGCGAGCTCTTTCTGGTGCCGCCGTCGATTGGGCTGTCAACGGAGCTGCTCAACCGGGATCACGACGAGGAGTACTACGCCGCCGTGCCGGACGGGCCCGGCGGGGCGCAGTTGCGCCGGCACGGCGATTACATGGCACGTCTGGACGGTCCCTACTATGTCGCCCGGGGCCGGGTCGACGACACCATGAACCTGGGCGGCATCAAGGTCAGCTCGGCAGAAATCGAGCGAGTGGTGGCCGATCTCGCCGGTATCCGCGAGGCGGCCGCCATCGCCGTGCCCATCCAGGGCGGCGGGCCGAGCAAGCTCATCGTCTACGTCGTCGAAGAGGGCGACGGGGCCGGCGCCGACCTGAGATCGGAGGTGTCCGACGCCATCCGCCGGCATCTGAACCCGCTCTTCAAGGTGCACTCGGTCATCTCCATCCCGTCGTTGCCGCGCACGGCATCGAATAAGGTGAAACGGCGAGACCTGCGCGATCTCTACCTGGAGGGTTGATGAACCACGAGCTTGATCCCGAGCACACGCTGCTGCGTGACACGGTGCGCAGCTTCGCAGAAGCCGAGATCGCACCCGTCGCCGCCAAGCTCGACGAGCAGGAGGAGTTCTCCGTCGACCTGACCCGCCGGATGGGCGAGCTCGGGCTGTTCGGTATCGCCGTGCCCGAGGAGTACGGCGGCCAGGGCATGGACTACCTCGCCTATGTGATCGCCACCGAAGAGCTGGCCCGGGTCGACGGGTCACAGGCCGCCACGGTCACAGCCGGCAACTCGCTCGGGATCGCTCCGATCTACTACTTCGGAACCGAAGCCCAGCGCCAGCGCTACCTGCCCGGCCTGTGCTCCGGGGAGCGGCTGTGGGCATTCGGCCTCACCGAGCCCGGCGCCGGTTCCGACAGCCGTGCCTCCGCCACCCGCGCAGAGCCGATCGACGGCGGGTGGCGCCTCAACGGCTCGAAGATATTCATCACCAACGCCTCATCACCGATCTCCGAGGGTGTGACCGTGCAGGCGGTCACGGGCGGAGTGGAAGGCCGCCCCGAACTGAGCTGCTTCCTGGTCGAGCACGGCACTGCCGGGTTCACGGCCACCACCATGCACGGCAAGCTGATGTGGCGGGGGTCGGATACCGCCGAGCTGAGCTTCGCCGACTGCGACGTGCCGACCGACGCCCTCCTCGGCGAGCAGGGAGCGGGGTCGCGCCAGATGCTGGAGACCCTCGACACCGGGCGCCTCGGCATCGCCGCCATGGGGCTCGGCGCCGCCCAGGGCGCCTTCGAGCTTGCCCTCGACTATGCCAAGCACCGGACACAGTTCGGTCACCCGATCGGCTCATTTCAGGGGATCTCGTTCCAGATCGCCGACATGGCGATGGAAATCGATCACGCCCGCACCTATCTGTATCGGGCGGCCCGGCTCAAGGATGCCGGCCGGGAGTTCCGGACCGAGGCGGCGATGGCCAAGCTGTACTGCACCGAGGTGGCGGGCCGGGTGACCGACGCGGCCGTACAAATCCACGGCGGCTACGGGCTCATGAAGGATTCCCCGGTCGAGCGCTTCTATCGGGACCACCGCATCCTGCGCATCGGTGAGGGGACGAGCGAGATTCAGCGGCTGGTGATTGCTCGCGCCCTCGGCCTGTGAGCCTCCGCTCGCCGCCGACCCGGCCGAGTGACGGCCCCCTGCCTAGGCTGCCGGCATGAAGTTTGCCTGGCTCTCGAGCCACGAGTCCTACCAGCCGGAAGTGCTGGCCGATCAGGCCGTGCTCGCTGAGGAAGTGGGCTTCGATGTCATTCTCGGATCCGATCACTTTCACCCCTGGGTGGATCAGAACTCGGCTGCCGGCTTCGTCTGGTCGTGGTTCGGAGCGGTGGCGGCCCGCACCGAGCGGGTCGAGCTGGCCACCAGCGTCACCTGCCCGCTCTTCCACTATCACCCGGCTCTGATCGCTCAGGCCGCCGCCACCGTCGACCGGCTGTCGGGCGGGCGGTTCATGCTCGGCGTTGGCACGGGCGAGAACATCAACGGCGGCCCCATGGGGTACCCGTTTCCCGGCTACAAAGAGCGGATCGCCCGTATGGGAGAAGCACTCGAGATCATTCACCGCCTGTTCGACGGCGAAAAACTCGACTTCGCAGGCGAGTACTACACCACCGACAAGGCCAAGCTGTACAGCCCGCCGGTGAGTGACATCCCGGTCCTGATGGCCGCCGGAGGCCCCAAGTCGGCCGCCTTCGCGGGCGCCAACGCCGGCGGCCTCATCACGAGCGTCAAAGACCCCGCCGTCTCGATGGAGCGGGTGATCACCCCCTTCCGGGAGGCCCGGGAAGCCGCCGGCAAGCCGCCGGCGCCAATCATGACAACCCGCTGGGTCGTGCTGGCCGAGCACGACGATGAGGCCTGGGAGGCCCTCGACACCATGCGGGGACTACGCGCCCCCGGTCGGTTGGAAGCGGTCGACCCCATGCAATTGCGGATCGAGGCCGACTCAATGGATCGGGACGAGATTCTCAGCAAGTACACGATCGTGCACGACACCGAGCAGATGATCGACGCCTACCGGCCACTCGTCACCGAGATCGGCGCCGAGTATGTGGCCGTGCAGGTCGCCAGCACCGATCCCGCCGCCACCATCGGGCTGGTCGGCTCCGAGGTCCTGCCCGCCCTGCGCGAGCTGGCCTAGGGGCACACCGGCGTCAGCCCCCGAGACGGCTCAACAGCCCGTCCAGGTCGGCGCGAGCATCACTTCCGGGTTGAACCCGATCCCGTGCTACCTGCAGCGACGGCAACTGACGTTTCAGATCCTCGACCGGATGGACGACGTCGGCGGGCAGCCGGTCGACCCATAAGTTGAAGAGCGGCGCGAAGCTCGGACCAAACGTCGCCAGCAGATCAACCCGCCAGGTCTCATCGTCGCCCCTGATCGAAACGATGGTCAGGTCGCCGCGAGGTGACTGGCCCTCAACCTCTGCAAAATCCCGTCCATAGGCGGTAAACCGGCGCTCGCCGACGACGTCGACTTCCGTGATGTCGGCCCCGGTGAACCCGCGGACCCCGGCCTCGAAGGACTCCCAGAAGGTAGTGCTGACCGACGGGTCGACACCATCTGCCATCAGGTCGTCGTAGAACTCCACCGAGTAGCTCTCGACCGCCAGCACCAGCACGAACTGATCCGTGACGACGGTGTCGTCGGCCAGCCGGTAGCGGCCGATGGACAGAGCATCGAGCCAGGCCGTCACCGCCTCGAGGGCCGTTGCGCTGCCCGCCACCGGCACGGTGGTCGAGGCGGGCGCGGACGATGACGACGTCGTTGCTTCGTTCCCCCCACACCCGACGAGGAGAAACGCGCACATCACTAGCCAGAACGCGTACCTCGGCACTCATTCGACTCTATCCCCCTCCCCCACCTACGAATCCACTCCGGCGGGGTAAAAACCGGCCGTCTTACCGGCGGCGGCCGAGCCTGGTGCTTGAATCGGCCGATGCGGTGGCACGGGGCGATTCTCGGCATAGCGGCAGGATTCATCGGCGGCCTCTTCGGCGTCGGTGGCGGGCTGCTCGTGGTGCCCGGCCTCGTGCTGTGGCTCCACTTTGAACAGCGGCGCGCCTCAGCTACGTCGCTGGCGACCATCGTGGCCTCCTCGGCAGCTGCTCTGGCTCGGTTCGGCCTCGACGGCGCGGTCGATGTCGACCGGGCGCTGGTGCTGCTGATCGGAGCGGCGGCCGGTGCGTACCTGGGCGCCCGGATCGCCGGCCGCATTCCCAATCATTGGCTGGCACGCGGTTTCGTTGCGATCACGGTGCTGTCGGCGCTCCGGTTGGCCATCGGCGGCAGCGATCCGGCTGCCGGCGGGCTGGTGAGCGGCATGGTCGGGGTCGCCGTCCTCATTGCGGTCGGCTTCGGTGCCGGGATGCTCTCGGCCACGCTCGGGGTGGGAGGCGGCGTCGTGTTCGTGCCGGCCCTCGTCACCCTGGCCGGCCTCGAGCAGCAGGCCGCCCAGGGAACATCGTTGGCGGTGATCCTGCCGACGGTGCTCATCGGAACGACGGTACACGCCCGGGCGGGCCGGATCGACTGGCCGGTAGGGGCTCTAGCGGGCGCCGGAGGGATCCTCGGCGGCCTGGTGGGAGCCCAGGTCGCGCTGGGCTTGCCTGCCGACGTGCTCAGCCGTCTGTTCGCCGGCTTCCTCGTGGTGATGGCCGTGCGCATGCTGCCCCGCACCCGGGCCGCCGACCCGGTTGTCCCCTAGACCGCCAGCCGTCCGGTCGCTATCAGCTCACGGCGCCCGTCCGGGTCGCCGCGAAGGCGCCTGCGATACAGGCCGACCAGGTAGGCGAGCCCGGCCACCTCCTGGGCGATGACCCACGGCGAATTCACCATGTAGGCCACGAGGTCGACAAAGGCTCCCTCGGCAAACGGGGGGAAGGTGAGGCCGAGGGTCGGCCACCACAGGGTCTCGGCCGCGATCGGCATATCGAGCAGCAGGTGCAGCAACACGCCGATGGGGAGGGCCATCCATCGCTTCCGGGCCGGCGTGCCCCGGCGGGTGACGGCCATCACCCCGCCGAGCGCGATGGCAGCAAACAGCAGGGTATGGGCATAGATCCGGCCGGTCTCAAAGTAGGAGGCGAACAGGATCGATCCGATCGGCTTGTCGATCAAATCGGGAAGCACGGCACCGAGCACCAGGATGCGGAGATCCATCGCCGGGTCCCGAAACACCCAGCGAGCCAGGAAGACTGCGCCGCCGATATGCCAGAAGACCACTGCTACTGGGGCACGAGAATCCGTCGGCACTGCAGGCAGCGGGGCGGATCTTCTTTCAGCACCTCGTGCTGTTCGGCCGGGCTGAGCGTCAGGTGGCAGCCCCCGCACACGCCCTCGACGAGCCGGGCGATGCCGACCCCTTCTTTGGCGGGCCTGAGCTGTTCGTACAGCTCGAGCAGCTCGCCGGGGATGAGGGGCACGAAGTCCTCCCGGCGCTTCTGGCGCTCGGCCACCTGCTCGTCGATCTTCTTCCATTCGGCGGCGATCACCGCTTCCAATCGGGCCGCCTCTGCCTCGACAGCGTCGAGCTCGCGGCGGGTGGCGGTGTAGCGCTCGTCCTGCTCGTCGCGCACCTCGAGCATGCCGAGAATCTCCTCTTCGGCGGCCTCGATTTGGCGACCCAGCATCTCCACTTCCCGCTGCAGGTTCTCGAGGTCCTTCGACGACATGCCGCCGGCGAACATCCGCATCTCCTCGGAGCCCTTCTTCTTCTCGGTCAACTCCAGCTCGCCTTCGGCCTTCTTCAGGTTCGATGTCGTCTCGGCAAGCGCGGCGGCCTGTTCATCGGCCTCGGCCTGGAGGTCGACGCGGCGTTTGTGAGCGGCTTTGAACTGGTCCAACTCCGGCAGGGTTTGGCGGGCGTGGAGCAGCTGGTCGATTTCGGTATCGACCGCCTGCAGGTCGAGCAGATCGAGAAAGCTCTTGTCCGTCACTGCACTCCCTCCCACGGGCTGGGGTCGATCCCGGTCAGGTCGATTACTTCGAGGCCGGTGCCCTGCATCAGCGTGAGGAGGGCAGCAACACCGGGTCGCTCAGTCCGGGCATGCCCGGGGTCGATGATGCTGAGGCCGAGATCGATGGCCCGGCGGGCCTCGTGGTGGCGGATATCGCCGGTCACGAGGACCCGGGCGCCGGCCGCCGCCGCGGCCTCGATGAGGCCCGCTCCCGAACCGGGCACGACAGCCGCCAGGTTGAAGTCGGCTCCCGCCCACGACAGCCGCACGCTCCCGCCGAGCACCTCGGCGACCATGTGCGCAAACGACCGGAGGGTGGTTCCCCCCGGCGGGCGGCCGACCCGGCCAAGCATGCCATCGTTGCCCCGCCGGTCGTAGACGTCGTAGGCGGGCTCCTCGTACGGATGGGTGCTCACCAGCGCCGCCACGACGCTCGACTCGGCCGATCGCGAAGCCATCATTTCGAGCCGGACCTCGGGCTCCTGGTTGAGCGTGTCGCCTGCGCCGGTGGTGGGCCGTGCCCACGAATCCGGCCGGAAGGTGCCGGTGCCCTCGGAGCGATATGAACAAGCGCTGTAATTGCCGATCCGGCCGGCTCCGGCCTCCGCCATCGCCTCCGCGATCCGGTCGACGCTGTCGGCAGGGGCGAAGGTGACCACCTTGATCGACTCGGCCGCTCCAACCGGGCCGAATCCGGTGGTGTCCTCGATGCCGAGAACCTCTGCCAGGGCATCGGCCGCCCCGCCGGTGGCAACGTCGAAGGAGGTGTGCACCACGGCCAGCCCGGCCCCGGCCGTGACCAGTCGGAAGGCACGCCCCCCGGGTGAACGACCCGCCACCAGCCGGGTGGTCGGGCGGAACAACAGCGGATGGTACGAAATCAGCAGGTCGACCGCATCGGCCTCGACGGCGGCTACGACCGTTTCCGTGACCTCGTGGCACACAGCAATGCGGCGCGCAGGGCGGTCAGGGTCGCCCAGCTGTAGACCGACCGGATCCCACCCGGCCGCCTTCGACCAGGGGGCGTGGCCGCCGATCGTGCCGAGCACGTCGCCAATCGTCGATTCGGACATGGCAGGGATGGTACAAGCCGGGGAACACTCCGGCCGCATGCAGCGTTGCGACACCAATGGACGGTCCCAACCCGCTCTCAGCCGGCCTATCGATCCTTCGCTCGCTCCGGGTGCCGCCACCCAACCCGGGTGGAGATAATCCGCCTCCGGACCACTCGGCGCTGCGCGAGGTGCTCGCCGCGATGCAGGCGGCCGGAGCGGCCGTCCTCACGGATCGGCTCGACGATCTGGATCACTACACCGCAACATTGGCGGACGCCCGGCCCGATCTCCTTTCGCGGAGCGATGCGCTGGCATTCTGGCTAAACCTGTACAACGCCGGCGCACTGACGCTGGCCGGCGAGACACTGGCGACTGGGGAAGCCTCCGTGCTGCGACTCCCGGGCGCCTTCACCCGTCCGGTCCTCACGGTGGCGGGGGAAACCCTCAGCCT
>JABDLU010000011.1 GCA_013002865.1 Acidimicrobiia bacterium | reverse complement strand
ATCGACGAGTTCATCGACGGAAGCGACCCGACGGCCGAAGACCTGGCGGAGTACCTCAAAGGCTGACCCGCCACCTTGCTCAGAACAACAGCGGCCCTCCGGGGCCGCTGTTTTCGTTGTCGGGTCGGTCGGTCCGGCGACGGCCCTCAGGGGCGTCGGGCCGCTGCTTTGCGCCACCACACCGCGCCCGTACCGAGAAGAAGCACGCCGGCGACGGCTCCAGCGACCAGTCCAATGACACTTCCGGAGTCATCGGGGGACGCCACAGCCGGTGGCTGGACGGGCTGCTCTGAGGCGCCGGGCTCCGGGGGCGCAAACACGGGAGTGACCCCGTCAAACCGGGGAAGGACATCGACCACGAGGCGCACCTCGGCCGTCTCCTCGATCGGCGTGTTCCACGTCACTGCCAGCCAGGCCCCGCCGGTTGTGGCGAACGGCACCTCGCCCTCACCTGTGTAGGCCATGGATGCTCCGGCCGTCGCGCTCGCGGCGGACACCGTGACCGTCGGCTCCGACACGTATGGGCCTCCGAGGAGCTCCCCGGCTTCGTCGTAGATCGCGACCCCAAACGTGCCTGAATCGGTGGTGGGCGCCTCGTCGCGAAGGAGCGTCGCCTCGACTGCGAGCGCTTCATCAAACTCGAGTGGCTGGTGATACCAGCGTGTTTCCCCCGCCCTGAGCTCACCCGAGTAGAACCAGCGATGCATCGGGTACTCCCCGGGGGGAAGCCCGTACAGATCGAAGGGCTGGCTGTCTCGGGTCGGGGTTAGCTCGACGGCGGACGACCTCGAGAGCGCCCCGTCACGAGGGACGTAGACCCGCCCATACAGCTCGGCCGGGTAGCGGGTGATCCAAGCGCCCCACCCGAGCGTGATCTCGGCATCGGCCCGCTCGCTGTGCCAGGCGAGGCCGATGTGGTAGGTACCTGCGGGGTTCGGCGCCTCGCGTGGTCCGAGAGCAATGCCATGCCACAGATCGTTGTACGAGCTCTCGTCAATCCCTTGTGCGTACAGCGTTTCTCGTTCCTCCGGCTCGAGTTCACCGTACGCAAGAAAATCGGTCGCCGTGAAGGCACCGAGCTGGATGTGGCCGGCCGCCAGGAGCTCGCCGACCACGGTTAGATCGACGATGTCTGCACCACGCCGTGGCGCAACGCGACGGGCGTCCTCCAGGCCCGGGCCCAAAATGAGGATCTCGAGGGTTTCACCCGGCAGCCATTCCAAATCCGAGATGTGAGCGCCGTGCACGCCGAGGCCCCGACCTTCCTCGACGTCGACCGTAAACCATACGGTCTCGCCCGCTGAGATCCGAGATTCAAAAAACCCCGAGTATTCCAACCACTCCGAGGTCACGCCCCTGTCCTCAGACAGCGGTAGCGAGATACCCGTAGCCGGCTCAGTGCTTCCCCGGACGGGGAGGTGGAAGTTTCCCGCATCGGGGACCGCTTCGCGGACGATGGCACCCAGCTCTGCAACGAGCGGTCCCAACGATCCAACCTCCCGAAAGGACCCTCCGGTCGACTCAGCGATACAGCGCAGTTGATCCCGTGCCGGGTCGTCCTCGAGGAAGAAGCCAACCGTCTCGACTCTCATCTCATAACCCTCTTCGATCAGGTCGATGGCGATCTCGCACGGGTCTGGCGGAGCGCAGGTGTCCTCCCCGTCAGAGACGAGTACCACGGTGCCGGACCCACCCAGATCCTGGACGGCCTCTTGAAGAGACAAACCAATCGGTGTGAATCCCTGCGAATCGAACGATTCGATGGCCTGCTTCATCTGAGCGCGGTCGAGCGGTCCGACCGGCACAACCAATTCGGTGTCCTGGCAGCCGGTTGCTTTGTCTGTATTCGGAGTCCGGTGGCCGTATACCCGCAGCCCAATCGGGATGCCCTCCGGCAGTGCGTCTACGAGCGTTGTGAGGGCTTCCTTCGCCCCGTCTATCAGGCGTATGCCGTTGGCGTCCACCCGACCCATCGAACCGGAAGCATCCATGATCAGGAGCACCCTGGGCTCGACCGCCTCTTCGGCGCCCGCCGCCGGGGATGCGGCGAGCAGCATCCCCATGGCCAATAGGGCCGCGGTGCGACGCTTCACTCAGCCAGCGTGACCGCTTTATGCCGACTCCGTCTAGGGCCGTTCGGCCACACCGGCGTGTGGGATACGCTGGCTGCGATGGCGGAGGCAGGTGACTACTTCGAGGCGATATATCAACGCGCTGGTCGCGAAACCAGCTCGATTCCCTGGGCTTCGCTCGCGCCCAGCCCCATCGTCGAGAACTGGCTGACCAGCGCGGGCGGGCCACCGGGAGCGGCCGTCGTGGTGGCGTCCGGCCTGGGCGACGATGCCGAGGCCCTGGCGGACAGGGGCTGGTATGTGACGGGGTTCGACGTGTCGCCCACCGCTATTGAGTGGGCCCGGGAGCGATTCCCCGACTCCTCCGTCGACTACGCCGTGGCCGATCTGTTCGATCTACCGGCCAACTGGTCGCAGGCCTTCGCGCTGGTCGTCGAGGTGTTCACGATCCAGTCCCTCGACCCGAAATGGCGCCTGCGGGCGATTCGCTCAATCGCCGACCTGGTCGCTCCCGGCGGCACGCTGCTGGTGGCCGCCATCGGGGGAGATACCGTCCCGACGGTCGACGGGCCTCCCTGGCCGGTAGCCCGCCACCAGCTCGACGATTTCGTCACGGCCGGCCTGACCGAAGTCGAGTTTGGCCACCGGTCCAGCCCGTGGCAGGGTCTCCACCACCTCGAGGCCGAATACCGCCGCCCTATCCGCCCCTAGATCAGGCACAGCAAAGAGAATTCGACCTCATGGGGTCTTGACATAATTATCTGAGTGCTTTAATATCAGATTATCTACACACCTTGGAACGGTAGAGACCCAGACAGAAAGGAGTTGTTGCGACATGTTCCGTTTCTCCGACCCCTTTGAGGAGATGGACCGAGTGATGAATCAGGTTGGTGGCCGCTGGCGCGGTGGGCTGATGCCGATCGACGCGTTCGAGAAAGAGGGCGTCTACACGCTCAAGTTCGACCTCCCCGGCGTCGAGCCCGATCACGTGGACCTCACCGTCGATTCCGGCGTGCTCCGGGTGACGGTCGACCGCAAGATGGAAGACACCGAAGGCGCCAACTGGCTGCTTCGCGAGCGGGCCACAGGCACGACCAGCCGGGAGATCCGGCTCGGCAACCGGCTCGACTCGACCGCGGTTGAAGCGTCCTACGACCAGGGCGTTTTGACCGTGACCCTCCCCATCAAGGAAGAGGCCAAGCCCCGCCGTGTCTCCATTGGAGGCGGCGATCAGAAGGCCATCGACGTAGAGGCCAGCAGCTAACCGGCCTCAGCGCCGACACTGAAGCCGACACTGAAGGGGTCGCTTTGGCGGCCCCTTCAACGCGTCTACACACGTGGTTTGGGTCTTGCCTCCACCGGGTATCTGGGTGGTCGCAATAACCACAAGGAGTGTGCGAGCCATGAGAACTAGTGGAATCGGGGGAAGTCTGTTCCTCGTCGCCGTCGGGGCGATCATGTATTGGGCCGTGTCCGTCGAGACCGAGGGCTTCAACCTCAACACCGCCGGACTGATCCTGATGATCGTGGGAGTCGTCGGGCTGATCCTGACGCTGCTGATGACCGCCTCAGCCAATGAGGCCGAGCGCCAGGACGACGGAGTGACCATCGTCGAGCGCTAGAACGAATTCTGAATGGAACGGGCGGGCCGCGGGCCCGCCCGTTTCGCGTCCCCCATCGCGCTCAAGGGCGGAATGCCGGCTGACGTCCTCGTGAGATTGCGCATGTCACCACCGCCGTTTACGGTCCAGAGACCCATCGAGAACTGGCCGGAATGACCTCATCACGCGTGCTCATCGTCGGCGCCGGCATGGCCGGGCTGACCGCCGCCCGAGAACTGGCTGGCAACGGCGTCAAAACCGTCGTGCTGGACAAGGGCCGGGCAGTCGGCGGGCGGATGGCGACCCGAAGGATCGGCGACGCCCGATTCGATCACGGGGCGCAGCACTTTGGGATGCGTGACTCCGCCTTCCGCCGGGCCGCCACAGACTGGATGGGGATCGGCCTCCTCCGGGAGTGGTATCACGCTCCCGATCGGGACGGCGTGCCGAACGTGCGCCACAGCGCGGTCGGTGGCATGCGTCGAATCGCGGAGCTCCTCGCCGACGGCCTCGATGTTCGTCTTGCCACGGACGTGACGAGCATCGGCCACGCCGATGGGACCTTCGTCGCCGGGACCGCCACCGGACCGGTCGCAGACGGCCAGGCGATCATCGTGACCACGCCGGTGCCACAGATGCTCGGCCTGCTCGACCGGGGCGATCTCAAACCCCCGCCGGATCTGCACGAGGCCCTGGAGAGCGTGGCGTACAACGCCTGCCTGGCGGTCATGGCGCGCCTGGCCGGTGTGGCCGGCCTCCCGGACGGCCATCTCACCCCAGACGACTCCCCGATCGCGTGGATCGGCGACAACGAGCACAAGGGCACGTCGCCGGTCCCGGCGGTCACCATCCACTCCACACCGGCCTTCGCCGCCGATCATCTGGATGAGGATCCGGCCTCGTGGGTACCAGTGCTGTGCGACGCGGCCGCCCCGCTGCTCGCCTCCCCGATCAGCGAGACCCGCGGCCACCGGTGGCGATACGCCGAGCCGCAGCGGACCTTTGATACCGGGGCCTTCATGTACGAGGCAGGAGGACCGGTGGTTCTCGCCGGCGAGGTATTCGCCGGAGCCAGGATCGAAGGGGCGTTCCTGTCGGGCCGGCGCGCGGCCAGGGCACTGCTCGATCGCCTGTGAGGCACATCGGCACCGCCCTCGACATTGCCGCCTCCGGCGAGCGGGTGTGGTCGCTGCTGACCGAGTTCGAGCATTGGCCGTCCTGGGGAATCTCGATTCGCCGGGTCGAGAGTGCGGCCGCCCGGGTGGCGACCGGAGTTGAAGGCCGGGTGCAAACAGTCGCCGGATTGTGGCTGCCGTTCACTATCGGCGACGTGACCCCCGGGCACTTCTGGGCGTGGGAGGTCGCCGGGATCGGCGCCACCGGGCACCGGGTCACCCCGCTGGCCGATGCCGAATGCCGGGCCGAGTTCACTGCGCCATGGCCGGCCGCCCCGTACCTGGCCGTACTGCGCATCTCCCTCCACCGCCTCAAGTCACTCGCCGAGGCCACGTGACGCTGCTCCCGGGCCCGCCCGTGTCACGGCCCGCGGTGGTCGACTGGGTCGATCATTATTTGGCGGGCTTGTTCAACGATGACGCCGCTGCCTCCCCCAGCTTCGTAGGCGGCCAGACCGCAGCCGACGAAGCGCTCGCCGGGTTCTCAGTCCGCGGGTATGCCGGCAGTCGAAACGAGGTGTGGCCCCCCGAGCGCCGGGGAGCGTCCCGCCTCTCCCCGTACATCCGTCACGGTCTGCTCCCGCTGCGGCGGGTATGGGAAGCCGTCGGCGGCGGGCCAACCCGCGATGTGGCGAAGTATCGCGATGAGCTGCTGTGGCAGGAATACGCCCGGCACGTCTACGCCCGACTGGGGACCGCCACCCGTGATGGGCTGCGAGCCGTGTTACGGGGTGAGCCCGGCCCCGAGCCATGGCCTGACGACATGGCGTGCGTTGCGATGAACGTCGCAGAGCTGCAGGAGCACGGGTGGCTGGTCAACCAGACTCGTATGTGGCTGGCCTCCCAGTGGGCGGTTAGACGGGGAGCCGACTGGCGGCAGGGAGAGGACCGGTTCTTTCAGCATCTGCTGGACGGGTCCCGGGCCGCCAACCGGGCCGGCTGGCAGTGGACGGTCGGCACCGCGACCGGCCGACCGTATGGGTTCTCGCGCCGCCAGGTGGAACGCCGCGCCCCGGGCATATGTGAGAGCTGCGGATTGCGTGACCGGTGCCCCATCGAGGATTGGCCATCGGGCCCCCCGCTGGAGCGCATCGACGCCGACCCGCGGGTGCGATCCGATCCGGACCCGGACATAACCGGCGGGCCCCGGCAGCCGGAGATCCGCCACGAGCCCGCGGCCGTCTGGCTCACCGCCGAGTCCCTGGGGGATGCCGACCCCGCGCTCGCCGCCCATCCCGGGCTGCCGGCCGTCTTCGTGTTCGACGAGCCGCTGCTGACGGGCCTGCAGCTGTCCGCCAAGCGGCTGGTGTTCCTCGCCGAGACCCTGGGGGATCTGGCGGATCGGCGGACTGTCGAGGTGCACCGGGGTGATCCGGAGTCGGTGCTGGCCGGCCGCCCGGTGGCGACCACCTTTGCGCCCGTGCCGGGCTGGCGGCGGCGGGCCGTCTCCATCGACGTCGCCGAGCTTCATCCCTGGCCGTGGCTCCACCGGCCCCACGGCACGTCGGTGGCCTCGTACTCGGCCTGGCGAAAGGCGCTGTAGAACGGGTTTGTGTCACACCCGGCTGATACGTTGCTCGTATGTTCGACGTGCTGGCCGAACCGCTAACGGTGCTCCCCACCGTGGACCTGATCGATCAGGTCCGTGAGGAGGAGCGCCAGATCAGCCGTCATCGAGCCCGGCAGGTGGAGCTCCTCCGCGAGTTGTCCCGGCGGTCCGAATCCGATCCCTCCATCAGCCAGTTGGCCGGGGAGCTCGACGTTGCGCCGGCCACCGCCCGGGAGCTCCTCGAGACATCCCGCCGGACACCGGAGTTGTCCGATCGGTTCGCCAAGCTCGAATCAGGTGAGCACACCTTTGATCGGGCGGCGGCGCTGGCCCGGCTGTTCGCCGCGGGCGCCGGCGTCGAGACCCTCACCGAAGCCGAGGACCGGGACATCACTGGCATCCACAAGCTCACGTCGCTGACGAAACGCATCCGGCGCCGCGATGAGCGCCGGGCCCATGCCGAACGGCACCTCCGATCCTGGCCCAGCATCGACGAGGCCGCCGGGTTCCTGCAGGCCCAGCT
>JABDLU010000206.1 GCA_013002865.1 Acidimicrobiia bacterium | reverse complement strand
GCCGCCGCCCCACTCGGCCCCCAGTCGGGCCCCGGCAACGGCAAGCGCAAGGTGCTTTCCCCCGTCGTCCGCCGCCTGGCCGGCGAGCACGGCATCGACCTCGGCCTGGTGCCCGGCACCGGCGAGGGCGGCCGCATCACCCGGCGCGATGTGGAAGCGTTTATTGCCTCAGGCGCTCCCGCCCAGCAAGCCCAAGCCCCGGCGGCTGCCGCCGCTCCCGCCGAGGCACCGGCCGCACCGTCTCCGGCGTCCCCGGCTCCCACCGCTCCAGCGGCGGCCTCTCCGGCTCCTGTCCGGGAGGCCCCGGCCCAGCCCTCCCAGCCGGCTCCGCCTCCGCCAACCACCGCGGCCCCGGCGGCCGCCACCGGCGAGGCGCCCGCAGGTGTATCGCTGATGCCGGGCGACGAAGTCGTCGAGCTCAGCCGGCTGCGGCAGCGCATCGCCACCAACATGATCAAGGCCAAACAGTCCGCCGCCCACGTATGGGCGTCGGTCGAGGTCGACTACGAGAACCTGGAGCGGGTTCGCCAGCGCCACAAGGCCGAATGGAAGGCGGCCGAGGGGTTCTCCCTGACCTACCTCCCGTTCATTGCCCGGGCCACCATCGACGCCCTGACCGCCTTCCCGGTCGTCAACAGCTCCATCTACGCCGACCAGGGGAAGGCGGTCTTTCACTCCGCCATCAATCTGGGGATCGCCATCGACCTCAACCAGGAGGGCCTGGTGGTCGGAACCGTCCGCGGCGCCGACGGTTTGCGGATCGTGGGGCTGGCGAGGGCGATCAAGGGCGTAGCCGACAAAGCCCGCAATGACGCGTTGCAGCCGGACGACGTGTCGGGCAGCACCTTCTCGATCACCAACCCTGGCCCGTTCGGATCGTTCATGACGGCACCGATCATCAACGTGCCGAACACCGCGATCTTGTCGACCGACACGGTGTCCAAGCGACCGGTGGTCGTCACCGATGAGCACGGCAACGACTCGATCGCCATCCGCCACATCGGCTACCTCGGCCTGACCTGGAATCACCAGGCATTCGATGGATCAACTGCGGTGCTGTTCATGCAGCGGATCAAGCAGAACATCGAGACCTGGGATTGGGAGCAGGAACTGGCGTGAGGGCCCGCTGGCTCGGTCGGCTTCCCTACGACGAGGCCTGGGATCTGCAGCGAGCCCTGCACGAGGGCCGGGTGACCGGCCGAACCGATGACGACTACCTGCTCTTGCTGGAGCACCCTCCGACCTACACGGTTGGCCGCAACGGGGATGGCAGCAATCTGCTGATCGACCGGGCGGCGGTCCGGGAGCTCGGCGCCGAGCTGTTCGAGGTCGATCGGGGCGGGGATATCACCTTCCACGGCCCCGGCCAACTGGTGGGCTATCCCATCATGGCGCTGCCCGACTCCCGCCAGATCGTGCCGTATGTGCGCAAACTGGAGCAGGCACTCATCTCGACCCTGGCCGAGCTAGGCATCGACGCCTGGCCCGAAGAAGGTCTCACCGGGGTGTGGACCGAACAGGGCAAGGTGGCTGCCATCGGCGTCCGCGTGGCGCGAGGTGTCTCCATGCATGGGTTTGCGGTCAATCTCGACCCCGACCTGGCCTACTTCGACAAGATCAACCCGTGCGGCCTGACCCGGCCGGTCACGTCCGTATCGGCGCTCGCCTCGCGCAAGGTCAGCCACGAGGAATTCATCGACCTCCTCGTTCCGCGCTTCGCAGAGGTGTTCGATGTCCGGTTCGTAGAGGAGCAGCGGGCCGCGTTTGCCCGTGGCACCGGCCGGGAATTCGACGTCGACCGGCGGGTGGCGGCCGGCACCTTCTCCGGCGCGACCGGCGGTGAGCCCGTGCTCGTGTCCGGTCGCCTGGCCGGGGAACCGGAACGACCCGAGTGGATGCGGGTCAAAGCCGTGATGAACGATGGCTACCGGGATATGAAGCGCCTGATGCGCACCCAGGGTCTCAACACCGTGTGCGAAGAGGCGGGTTGTCCCAACATCTTCGAATGCTGGGAGTCCGGCACTGCCACGCTCATGCTGCTGGGCGACACCTGTACGAGAGCCTGCAGCTTCTGTGACGTCAAGACCGGCAAGCCGGGTGAGGTCGACATCTTCGAGCCGCTGCGGGCCGCCGAGGCGGTGTCGAGCATGGGACTGCAGCACGCCGTCTTGACCTCAGTCAACCGGGACGACCTGGACGACGGGGGGTCGGGGATCTTTGCGCAAACCATCGAGGAGATCGGCCGCCGCCTGCCCGATTGCGACGTTGAGGTGCTCATCCCCGACTTCAAGGGTGACCGTGGTGCGCTCGAGACCGTGATGACCGCCGGCCCGGCCGTGCTCAATCACAACACCGAGACGGTGCTCCGTTTGCAGCGCGACATTCGCACCGCCGCCAACTACGGCCGCTCCCTTGCGCTGCTGGCCCGGGCCAAATGGCTCAACCCTGCCGGCTTCGTGAAGTCGGGCCTGATCGTCGGCATGGGCGAGACCGAGGAAGAAGTCGTCGGCGCCCTCGCCGACCTGCGCGCCGTCGGCGTCGACATCGTCACGATCGGCCAATACCTGCGGCCATCGGCCCGCCATCGCCCGATCGACCGCTACGTCCACCCCGACGAGTTCGACCGCTACCGCAAAGAAGGCGAGCGCCTCGGCTTTGCCCACATCGAGTCGGGCCCCCTGGTGCGCTCGAGCTATCACGCGAAGGAAGCGGTCAGCAGCAAGAGCTGAGGAGTTGCAAGTTGCCAGTTGCTCAATGGGAGTTGCAAGTTTCAAGTTCCAAGTTCCAAGTCAGAGCAGGCACTGGGCATCAGGCGTCAGGCTTCGGGCACCAGGCGTGAGGTTTTACCTCCCCCGCGAGCGCAGCGAGTGGGGGAGGCAAGGAGGGGGATGGGCAACCCTGCGGGTTGCTTGGCGCGTTCCTGTGCTCCCGCTCAGGTCGTGCTCTCCGGATACGGCGACCCACCAACCTGAGTTGATTCACGGCATCGTTCGCGAGGCAGGCGCTTCTGGTTCCTCCCCCGCCGAAGGTGGGGGAGGCTAGGAGGGGGGTGAGAGCGCGTTCCTGTGCTCTTGATTGGAGTTCCAGGGACGGGGTCCAGCGACTATCCGACCAACGACTATCCCTCCCACCACCGCAGGACGCGCATCGCCCGGAGGGTGTTCCAGCGGCTGGGGCGGAGGCCCGACTCCATGCGGAAGTGATCCCGGCCGCGGTGATAGTTCTGCAGTGGCCACCGGCCGTTCGGGCGGCGCTTGGTGCGCAATAAGTCAATGGCATCCTCGAACCGGCGATCCCGTTTGGCGTCGACGGATTGGAAGTAGTCGAGTGCCCGGAGAGCGTCGTAGTGCCAGCGCGGGGGGAATGAGAACAATGTGAACGCCCGATCGGCGATCTCGTCGCTCCGGTGCGACTTGTAGAGCCGATGGGCGAGGAGAAACTCCTGGCCGGTCGAAACTGCGCCCACCGTGCCGCGCGCCGGCCGGTCTACAACCGCCCGGTGGGCGGCCAGACCCTCGAGCACCGACAGCGTTGAGTGAAACGAGCTGTGGGTGGCGCCCCGCCACTGATCGCAGTTCCAGCCGCCGTCCTCCATCCGGGTACCCACCAGCCACCGTGCAATGCCATCCGTGACGGGCCCGGTGACACCGAAGAAACTGGCAATGAGGAGCACCATCCCGTTGACGCACACGTCGGGCTCCGGGACTGTTTTGGCGAGGTTGATCGCCCCGTCCTGGTACTGGCCGGCCTCCAACAGGTGCGCCACGCCGCGGCGGGCCGCCGGGTTGTTGGTGGGAAGGCCCATGCGGACCAGCTGCAGCAGCGTGTAGTGAGTCGAGGTCCACTTGGGGCTGTAGATGGCGTTGCTCCACCCACCATCGGGATCTTGCCGACTCAACAGATCGGCGCCCCAGCCCTGCTGGGCGACCCGGGCGCGTTCCCGCTTCCAGGTTCCTTCGCCACGTCCGAGCAGGTCGCGCTGAACCTGCCACCGGATCGAAGGATCGCCTTCGAGCAACCACTGCACCGTTTGTTCCACATTCCCTCCCCGTGGCCGTCATTCTGGCGCGCCACCGGAACCAACCATCCGGAAGATTGGGACCACTGACTACTGACCACTGACCACCGACCTGCCGGAGATCGCCCTGGCGATCTCCGGCATTAGCCTTCTCTGACCGCAATCGGGGAGAGAGCACGTGACCATGGAACAAACGGCCGTCAACGCGATCAAAGCGCTGACCATGGACGCGGTGCAGGCCGCCAACTCGGGTCATCCCGGCGCCCCGATGGGAATGGCCGACATCGCAACCGTGCTGTGGACGCAGTTTCTGGTGGTTGACCCCGAGGACCCGACCTGGCCCGACCGGGACCGCTTCGTCGTGTCGAACGGCCACGCGTCGATGCTGCTCTACAGCCTGCTGCACCTGAGCGGCTTTCCCGTCACGCTGGAGGACATCCAGAACTTTCGGCAGTTCGGGTATCCGACTGCCGGTCATCCAGAGCGCGAGCCGCACCTCGGCATCGAGACCACGACCGGTCCGCTCGGCCAGGGCTTCGGCACCGGGGTTGGATTGGCCATCGCCGAAGAGCACCTGCGGGCCGTGTTTGGCTCCGACCTCGTCGACCATCGCACGTTCGGCCTCGTGTCCGACGGTGACCTCATGGAAGGCGTCTCATCGGAGGCGGCATCGCTGGCCGGGCACCTCGGCCTGGGGCGCCTCACCTACATCTACGACGACAACGAGATCAGCATCGAAGGCGACACCGACCTGGCCTTCTCGGAGGAGGTCGCCGGGCGATTCCAGGCTATGGGGTGGCACACCGAGGACATCGACGGCCATGACCGCCCAGCGATCGGCGCAGCGATCGAATCCGCGCTCGGCCACCCCGACCGGCCGTCGCTGATCATCGCCCACACCCACATCGCCCACGGGTCCCCCAACAAGGTGGACAGCGAGAAAGCCCATGGCAGCCCGCTGGGTGAAGAGGAAATCCGGCTCACGAAGGAGCTGATGGGCTGGCCGGTAGATCAGCCGTTCCACGTCCCAGACGAGGCCTATCAAGCCTTCCGGATCGTGGCTCAACGGGGCGGGGAGCGCCGCGCCGGGTGGACGAAGCGCCGCGACGAGGCGCTTGGAAACCCGGAGCTCGCCGAACAGTGGCAGGCGTACTGGAACCCCGATCCGGTGGCGGTCGGCTCGCTCGACTTCGGCGATTCGATGGCCACCCGCAAAGCCTCGGGCATGGTCATCAATCACGTTGCCGCCCGCGTTCCCAACCTGATCGGTGGTTCGGCCGATCTGGCGCCCTCGACCAACACCATCATCGACGACTCGGACTCCTTCTCCAGCACCGAGCGACAGGGCCGCAACTTCCATTTCGGGATCCGGGAGCACGCCATGGGAGCAGCCGTCAACGGCATGGCCATCCATGGGGGACTGCGACCGTATGGGGCCACCTTCCTCGTGTTCAACGACTACATGCGACCGGCCGTCCGGCTGTCGGCGCTGATGGGCGCCCCGTCGATTTGGGTCTACACCCACGACTCGGTGTTCCTCGGTGAGGACGGTCCGACCCATCAACCAATCGAGCATCTCGCTTCGCTGCGGGCCATGCCGAATATGTGGGTGGTCCGGCCTGCCGACGCCACCGAAACCGCCGAGGCATGGGAGCTGGCGCTGAACCGCACCGACGGACCGACCTGTCTCATCTTGACCCGCCAGAGTCTCCCCACCCTCGATCGCCCGCAAGGGGGAGTCGCCCGGGGCGGGTATGTGCTGCGGGAGGGATCCGACGCGGTGCTCATCGCCACCGGATCGGAAGTCTCCCTGGCCCTGGCGGCAGCCGGGGAGTTGGCCGCCGACGGACCCTCCCTCCGGGTGGTGAGCATGCCGTGTGTTGAGGCCTTTCTGGCCCAGGACGACGCCTACCGGGAGTCGGTGGTTAGCGACGGGATGCCGGTAGCCTCGCTCGAAGCGGCCGCCACCCTGGGGTGGCACCGCTTCACCGGGAAGGATGGACTCACGATCGGAATCGATCACTTTGGCGACTCGGCACCGGCGGCGCGAATCGCCGAGGAGTACGGTTTCGTGCCCGAAGCCGTTGTGGAAAGGCTGAAAACGTGGCTCTCCTGAGACGCGGGGCCCTGCTTGCTCTGCTCCTGGTCCTGGCTGCGGCATGTGGCGGGGACGATTCGGGCGGTGCGGACGACACCACCACGACGACCGATGGGGACGTAACGACGACCACCACAACGAGTGCCGACACCGGAGGCGATGGAATCATGGCTCAAGAAGGAGACTTTGTCGCCGTCCACTACGTGGGCACCCTCGACGACGGGACCCAGTTCGACGCCTCTCGCCCCCGGGGTGCCACGCTCGACTTCGAGATCGGCAGCGGCGCGATGATCAGCGGCTTCGACGAGGGCGTGCGGGGAATGACCGAAGGCGAAGTGAAGACCATACGGATCGAGGCCGCCGAAGCCTACGGGGAAGTTGATCCCGAGCTGGTGGTGGAGGTAGACATCTCCCAGGTGCCCGAAGGCACCGAGGAGGGCGACGTGCTCGTCAACGGAACGACCGGGGCCCAGGTGCCGGTGCTGTCGGTCGAAGGCGACACGGTCACGCTCGACCTCAACCATCAACTGGCCGGCGAAGCCCTCACCTTCGAGATCGAAATGGTGTCGATCACCCGCCAGTGACGGCCCGCCGGGTGCGCCACGCCCGGTAGGTGAACAGCGCCCACAGGGCGGGGGCACCGAAGAACACACGGCCGACGACGCCCTGCCAGCCCGGCCGGTAGCGGTAGTCGATGTGCTCGATGACCCGGGTTGCGTCGGGCCCGATAGCCTCGAACCGGTGGGTGTGCCGCCAGGACGCGAGCGGCCCCTCGTCCTGAACATCGGTGAACCCGTGTGGGCCGACATTCTCGTGAATCGCCCGCCATTTGATGGGAATCGGGCCAAACCAAACTGTGAACTCGGCGATGGCGCCGTCGGCGAGGGGATCGAAACGGTGGATCTGCACCCAGGCAGGCGTGAGCCGCTGCAGCACCCGCGTGTCCTCATGAAACGCCGCCACCGCCGCAACCGGCGCTTCCACATCGAACGAGTAATCGAAGGT
>JABDLU010000188.1 GCA_013002865.1 Acidimicrobiia bacterium | reverse complement strand
TCGACAAGCTCCACTTCCACCGGTACTCGTCGACCCCCATCGAGTGCAACGCCGTACTCGTCAATTGGGATCCGGGCACCGA
The DNA here is from genome assembly GCA_013002865.1 of Acidimicrobiia bacterium. GTDB lineage: Bacteria > Actinomycetota > Acidimicrobiia > Spongiisociales > SHLN01 > SHLN01. Next base: position 2,772 of record JABDLU010000188.1, on the reverse strand, counting down.
CATGATCCGGGTGGTATCCAACAACCAGTTCCCGATGTTCGGCGCGCTGGTGATCGGCCCTTCGATGGGCGTGGGTATCGACCAGTTCGACTTCGTCTCCCAGGACATCGGCGGCGGCTTTGGCATCAAGATCAACTCGTACATCGCCATCGGGGCGCTGGCGCTGCTGTCGCGCAAGGCCGGCCGCCCAGTGAAATGGACCGAGACCCGCACCGAGCATCACCAATCCGGTGGTCACGGCAACGAGCGGACGTTCCTCGACGTCGAGGTACCGGTGATGGCCGACGGCACGATGCTGGGGTTCAAGATGCGGGCCTTCGACGACGCCGGCGCCTACTTGCACTACGAGCCGCTCGGCGCGGTCATCTGGTCGCAGGTGGTCCCGGGGCCGTACAAGTTCAAGCATGTCCGCGTCGACTACACCGAGACGCTCACCAACAAGTGCCCGGCGGTGCCGAATCGCGGCTACTCGCGGATGCAACACATCTGGTTCGTCGAGCGGGTGGTCGACCTGGTCGCTCAGGAGCTAGACCTCGACCCGGTCGAGGTTCGGAGGATGAACTACGTCCAGCCCGAGGACTACCCGTACACGACGCCGAACGGCTGCGTGTACGACTCGGGTGACCTGCCCTCCGCGCTCGACCGGGTGCTCGAGATGATCGACTACGAGTCGGCCAAGAAGCTCAAGGAAGAGCGGGCCGGGAGCACCAAGCGCATCGGCATCGGGATCGGGACGACACTCGACTCCGGCACCAACAACTTCGGGCAGTCCCGGATACTCAACCCCGAGCTTCCCTTCTCCGGCAACGGCGAGGCCTGCACGGCCCTGCTCGACCTGTACGGGGAGGTGATGCTCAAACTGGGCACCAGCCCACAAGGCCAGGGGCACGAGACAACGGCCTCACAGGTGGCAGCCGACATCCTCGGCATGAGCCCGGAGAACATCCGGGTGTGGGCGGGCTTCGACAAGTCGCACAGCGCCTACATCGGCTTCTCAGGCACCTACGCCAGCCAGTTCGCCGTCACCGGCATCAACGCCGTGATCGGAGCGGTCAACAAGCTCAAAGCCGAGATCATCGAGGTCGCCGCCCACGCCTTCGGCGTCGAGCAGGACCAGGTGGAACTGGCCAACGGCGAAGCCCGCATCAAGGGGGGCCCACCGGAGGCGGCCATTCCGTTCATCGGGATCGCCAACATGGTGCTGGCCAACAACGCCACGCTCCCCCACGAGATGGCCGAGCGCCTCTCACTGGTGTGCCGGCACGTGTACGTGCCACCCTTCGAGATCCCCGACACCGAGAAGAAGTACGGCAACCTGACGCTCACCTATTCCACCCAGACTCACGCCGCGGTGGTCGAGGTGGACGAGGAGACCGGCAAGGTCCGGATCCTCGACTACGCCGTTGTGGACGACTGCGGGACCCGCATCAACCCCATGGTGGTCGAGGGCCAGGTACATGGCGCCACCGCCCACGGGATCGGCGCCGCCCTGCAGGAGTCGTTCGACTACGACGAGGACGGACAGTTGCTGACCAGCAACTTCCTCTTCTACCACGCGGCGGCGGCCACGGACGTGCCCTTCATCAAGACCGATCACCAGGAATCGCCCTCGCCCTTCACGGGCACGGGCGCCAAAGGGATGGGAGAAGGGGGCGGGGCGCCCGTGCACACGCTGTCGGCGGCGATCCAGAATGCGATCGGGCCGGGCAAGGCCATCGTCAACGATTCCTATAACCCGCCCGAGCGCGTCTGGCAGCTCATCAATTGGGACGGTCCACCTGAGGAGCGTGGCGTCTCGGTGGTGTCCAAGAACGGCGAGGGCTGAGCAGGGATGCCATCAGAGAACTTCGAGCGCTCCCTGACGGTGGGGCGTTCGCCCGAAGAATGCTGGGGGGTCCTGACCGACGTTGGGACGGTGGCCGGCTGGGTGACCGTGGTCGGTGAGGTGACCGAAGTCGAGCACCTGGCGGCATACACCGCGGTGCTCACCGATCAGTTCGGGCCCTTCAAGCTGCACGCCGATCTCGACATCACGGTCACCGATCTCGATGAGGGGAAGTCGATCTCGTTCCGGGCCAAAGGTCAGGACCGCCAGGTCGCCACCAGCATCGTGGTAGACGGCACCCTGGCCCTCGAGCCCGGCGACGGCGGAACCACCATCCACGTCGACGGGAAATGGAACGTGATCGGCACGGTGGCGACCATGGGCTCGGGAACGATCCGCAAGAAGGCCGACACCATCATGGAGGAGTTCTTCACCGCCGCCGCCGCCGAACTCAACGCATAGCCGGGTAAGGAGCCGACGCTGAGCAGCGTGTCCCTGGAGGGCAGGGTGGCCATCGTGACCGGAGGGGCGACCCTCCTCGGCGCTCGCGTCGTAGCCGCCCTGGCTCGGGCCGGCGCCCGGGTGGTCTCAGCGGATATTCGGGACGAAGAGGGCCGGGCGGCCGTTGCCGACCTGGGCGATGGGGCGCACTTCCGCAGGGCCGACATCACCGACGACCGCCAACTAGACGAGCTCGTGGCCTACTGCATCGACACGTTCGGCCGCATCGACATCCTCGTCAACGCAGCGGCCACGTACCTGGACAACGGGCTGGCGTCGACCCGGGAGGAGTGGCTGACGGCGCTCAACGTGAACCTGGTGTCGGGTGCCCTGCTGACGGCCAGGGTGGCCCCCCACATGGCTGCCACCGGGGGCGGATCCATCATCAACTTCGCCTCGACGTCGGGCAAGCGAGCCACCCTCCGCACCTTCGTGTACAGCGCCAC
>JABDLU010000135.1 GCA_013002865.1 Acidimicrobiia bacterium | reverse complement strand
GGGACCCCGATGTCAACGAGCGCGCCATCGGCAAGGTGCGGGAAGACAAGGAGCTCGAGGCCCACAACGGCCACGACGGGACCTGGGTGGCCCATCCAGATCTCGTCCCCATTGCGATGGAGGTGTTCGACCGGGTGCTGGGCGACCATCCCAACCAGCTGGGCGTGGAAGGCGACGACGTCCCCGTCGAGGCCAAAGACCTGCTCAACACCACCGTGGAGGGCGGCGCCATAACTGAAGCCGGTGTCCGCACCAACGTCAACGTCGGAATTCGATATCTCGCCGCCTGGCTGGCCGGCAACGGCGCCGCCGCGATCTTCAATCTGATGGAGGACGCGGCCACCGCCGAGATCTCCCGGTCACAAATATGGCAATGGGTCCACCACGGGACGGCCCTGCAGGACGGCCGGATTGTGACCCGCGATCTTGTCCGCGCCATCACCGACGAAGAGCTGGCGGGAATCCGCGATGAGATCGGCGAAGCCGCCTACGCCGCCGGACCATGGCAGCAGGCCCGCGATCTGTTCGAGCGGGTATCGGTTGCCGACGAATTCGAGGAGTTTCTGACCATCCCCGCCTACGCCACCCTCGTGGAGGCTGAGTAAATGACCACCAACAAGGAGCATGACATGACCGTTGCCCAGCGCATCGAAGAGGAAGCCCAGTTGCTGAACACCGACTGGGCCGAGAACCCCCGCTGGGCGGGCATCGAGCGACCCTACTTCGCAGAAGAGGTGATCCGCCTGCGCGGCTCGGTGCGGGAGGAGCATTCGATCGCCACCCGCGCCGCCGAGAAGCTGTGGAACATCACCCGCGACATGACCTATGTCAACGCCCTCGGCGCCCTATCCGGGAATCAGGCAGTCCAGATGGTCAAGGCCGGCCTGCGGGCGATCTATCTGAGCGGCTGGCAGGTGGCAGGCGATGCCAACCTCGCCGAAGAGGTCTATCCCGATCAGAGCCTGTATCCGGTCAACAGCGCCCCGACCCTGGTGCGGCGCATCAACAACGCATTGCGCCGGGCCGACCAGATCGCCTGGGCGGAAGGCACCGACGACATCGACTGGATGGTGCCGATCGTGGCGGATGCCGAAGCCGGTTTCGGCGGCCCACTGAATGTTTTCGAGCTGATGAAGTCGTTCATCAAAGCCGGTGCGGCCGGCGTGCACTTCGAAGACCAGCTCGCCGCCGAGAAGAAGTGCGGTCACATGGGGGGCAAGGTCCTCGTCCCGACCGCCCAGCATGTCCGCAGTCTGATCTCAGCGCGGCTGGCGGCCGACGTCCTGGGAGTCCCCACCCTGGTGGTGGCACGCACCGACGCCAACGCCGCCGAGCTCCTGACCAGCGACGTCGACCCGCGAGACCAGGAGTTCACAACCGGTGAGCGGACCAGCGACGGTTTCTACCGGGTCAGGGCCGGTCTCGATCAGGCGATCATGCGGGGCCTGGCCTACGCCCCGTACGCCGATCTCATCTGGTGCGAGACGGCTCACCCCGATCTCGACGAAGCGGCGGCCTTCGCCGAGGCGATCCACGAGCAGTTCCCCGACAAGAAGCTGGCCTACAACTGCTCGCCGTCGTTCAACTGGAAGAAGCACCTCGACGACGGGACGATCGCCAAGTTCCAGCAAGAGCTCGGTGCCATGGGGTACACGTTCCAGTTCATCACCCTGGCCGGTTTCCATGCGTTGAACGCGTCCATGTTCGAGCTCGCCCGCGGGTACGCCGAGGATGGCATGACGGCCTACGTGAAGCTCCAGGAGCACGAGTTCGAGATGGAGGCCGACGGCTATACCGCCACCCGACATCAGCGGGAGGTGGGGGCGGGATATTTCGACCAGGTCGCCCAGGTCATCACCGGCGGGGCGGCTTCCACGCTGGCCATGCACGGCTCGACCGAAGAGGAGCAGTTCTAAGTCGACAATAGATGCGGGGCCGGGGGCGATACGGTACGTTGTATGTGAATCAGAGGGGTGATGGATGGTCGAAGTACCCGAGCGCAACCTCGGTCTCGAGCTGGTCCGTGTAACCGAGACGGCGGCACTGGCCGCTGCCCGCTGGCAAGGCCGGGGTGACAAAGAGGCTGCCGATCAGGCTGCCGTCGACGGGATGCGCCTCATCCTGTCTCACATCGATATCGACGGCACCATCGTTATCGGTGAAGGCGAGAAGGACGAGGCGCCGATGCTCCACAACGGGGAGAAGGTCGGCACCGGCCGCGGTCTGGCCGTCGATGTGGCGGTCGACCCCGTCGACGGGACGACCCTCACGTCGGAGGGGATGCCCGGGGCTGTTTCAGTGATCGCCATTGCCGAGCAGGGCAGCATGTACGCGCCCGGCAGCCTGGTGTACATGGACAAGATCGCGGTCGGTCCCGCCGCCGCCGGAACCATCGACCTCGAGGCGCCGGTCGAATACAACCTCAAGCAGGTGTCCAAAGCCCTCGATCGCGACGTTGCCGAGCTCACCGCGATCATCCTCAACCGGCCCCGCAACGCTCCCTATATCGATGCGGTCCGCAAGGCCGGTGCCCGCATCCGTCTCATCAGGGACGGAGACGTCGCGGGCGCCATCGCAACCGCCCAGGAGGAGAGCGGAATCGACATTCTCTTCGGGATCGGAGGCTCCCCCGAGGCCGTCATTGCGGCGGCTGCCCTGACATGCATGGGCGGCGAGCAGCAGTGCAAGCTGTGGCCCCGGGACGACACCGAACGCGCCTACGCGGTCGACGCCGGCCTGTCTCTCGAACACGTCATCACGATGCGCGAGCTGGTCAACTCCGACAACGTCTTCTTCGCCGCCACCGGCATCACCGATGGCGAGCTCCTCGACGGCGTGAAGTACAAGCACCACCACGCCACCACCCATTCGGTTGTGATGCGCTCCAAGACCGGGTCGATCAGATCGATGAACGCTACGCACGACTTCAGCAAGCTGCGCAAGCTCAGCGCACTGATATACGAGTAAGGGGACTCCATGGCACACACCGTTCACGTCAAGGGCACCGGCACCATCGGTGAGCCCCTGATCGGTTTGCTGGACGACCATCGTGAAGCCTTCGGTATCGACGAAATCACCTTTCACAAGCGGACGCCGCTCATTGATGAACGCGGCAAGGTGAGCGATCTCATCCGGCGCGGTGCGTCGCTGGCCGTCGATGAGGACCGCGCCGCGGACTTCGAAGCCCTCGGGCTCACACCCAAGTTCACCGCCCAGGAAGCCATCGAGCGAGCCTCGGTGGTCATCGACTGCACCCCGGCCGGCAATGCCAACAAGACCCGCTACTACGAGTCGGCGCCCGGGCCGCTCGGGTTTCTTGCTCAGGGCTCCGAGTTCGGCTTTGGGAAGCCGTATGCGCGCGGCATCAACGATTCGGCGCTGGTGCGCGATGACGATCGCTTCATCCAGGTTGTGTCCTGCAACACGCACAACATCTCTTCTCTGATCAAAACCCTGGCGATGGACGCCGATGGCACCAGCCACCTGGAGCACGGCCGATTTCTGTGCATGCGGCGTGCCAACGACATCAGCCAGGACGGCTCATTCGTCCCCTCCCCCACCGTGGGGATCCACGACGACGAGCGTTTCGGCACCCACCATGCCCGGGACGCCCACCATCTGTTCGGGACCCTCGGCTACGACCTCCCCATCTGGTCATCGGCGGTGAAGCTGCCCACCCAGTACATGCACTCGATCTGGTTCAGCCTGACTCTCGACCGCGAGACGACGGTCGATGAGGCCGTTGACCGCATGCAGGCCAACACCCGGGTCGCCCTCACCTACAAGCGGTCGGCCAATCAGGTGTTCTCGTTCGGGCGGGACCACGGCTTCTACGGCCGCATCCTTAGCCAAACCGTCGTTCCCGTCGAGACCCTTGCGGTGCGCAATGGCAACGAGCTGGTCGGCTTCTGCTTCACCCCCCAGGACGGCAATGCGCTCTTGTCGTCGCTCACCGCCACCCTCTGGTATCTGTATCCGGAAGGGTTCGAGGACCGGATCGACGCCATCCGCAAATACCTGTTCCAGGAAGTCTGAGCCCCTCACAAGCGCAGGAGCACTGCCTCGTTGGGGGATAGCTCGAGGGACGATCCGCGCAGGTTCGCTGACTGCCGCTCGCTCGAGATCAGCGGCACTGCGTCGCGCACCGCGTCGGTGTCAACGGCAACCGAACTGTTCGAGAAGTTGATGGCGATGAGCATCCGATCGTCGCCCGCCGTCCGGTAATAGGCAAAGACTCCGGTCGGCACGTCGTCGATCGGCTCGTAGCCCCCCCGGGTGAGAGCAGTCGATCCTCGCCGCAGCGCCAGCAGCTTGCGGTACAGCGTGAGAATCGACGTGGGGTCGTCTTGTTGCACCGCCACATTGGTCGAAGCGTGATCCGGCGTGAGCGGCAGCCACAGCCGATCGGGGGGCGCGGTCGAGAAGCCGGCCGAGGCGGAGGCGTCCCACTGCATGGGGGTGCGGGCGCCGTCGCGTCCCAACGCCGGCTCGAGCCGGGCCCAGGGATCCTGCTGGTCCTCCGGCGGGATGTCGACCTGTTGCATGCCCAGCTCGTCTCCGTAGTAGAGCGTCGGGGTGCCCCGGAGCGTCAGCAGCAGCACCGCGGCCGCCCGGGCGCGCTCGGGCCCGAATCGGGTGGCCAGCCGGGACTCGTCATGATTGCCGAGCACATAGTTGGGCCAGGCCCCATCGGGCAGACTCGCTTCGAGCTCGTCGACTTTGGCGCGAATGGTGGCGGCGTCCCAGGCTGCGTACAGGAGGCTGAAGTTGAACGGCAGGTGCATCTCGTCAAGGTCGGCCCCGTAGTAGGCGACCCAGGCCGCCCAGTCGAAGATGTGCACCTCACCGATCAGAACCCGGGGCGGCTCATAGGCATCGACGACGGTGCGCAGGTCGCGATAGATCTGGTGGATATCGAGATGGCCCATGTCGTAGATGTGGTGAAGCGTGTCGTACTCCCCCAGGTCCTTGAAGTTTCCGTCGCTGCCCGGGGCAGGCGGATTGTCACGGAGGTCGGGGTCCTTCATGATGCGGTGGGCAACGTCGATGCGGAACCCGTCGACTCCCCGGTCCAGCCAGAACCGGTAGACATCGTGCATGGCCTCGACCACCTCGGCGTTGCGCCAGTTCAGGTCGGGTTGCTCGGGGATGAAGCTGTGGAGATAGAACTGTTCGGTGGCGGCATCCCACTCCCAGGCACTGCCCCCGAACGCACCGAGCCAGTTGTTGGGTGGTGAGCCATCCGGCTTCGGGTCCCGCCACACGTACCAGTCGCGTCTGGGGCTTGATCGCGAACCTCGCGACTCGATGAACCACGGATGCTCGTCCGACGTGTGGTTGGGGACGATGTCGACAATCACCTTGAGACCGAGCCGATGGGCCTGCTCCAGCAGCCGGTCGAAGTCGCCCAGCGTGCCGAACAGCGGATCGACGTCCGTGTAGTCGGCGACGTCGTAGCCGAAATCCCGCATCGGCGAGACGTAGAACGGAGAGATCCACACCGCATCGACGCCGAGATCGGCCACGTAGCCGAGGCGTGCCGTGATCCCCGGCAGGTCGCCGACGCCGTTGCCGGTCGAATCCATAAAGCTGCGCGGGTAGATCTGATACACGACGGCGGATTCCCACCAGGGTGAGGGTGACATGGCCCAACGCTACCGGCCGCTCGCAGCCCGGCAGGCCGACCCCCACCGGTCTAGGCTGGCTTTTCGCGATGTCATCAATCGAGCCAATCCGGCGACCCCCGCTCTGGTACAAGGACGCGATCATCTACGAGGTGCATGTGCGCGCCTTTGCCGACTCCAACCGCGATGGCATCGGCGATTTTCCCGGCCTCACCGGCCGGCTCGACTATCTCGAGCAGCTAGGAGTCACCGCCATCTGGCTGCTGCCGTTCTATCCGTCTCCGCTCCGGGACGATGGCTACGACATCTCCAACTACCTGGACGTCCATCCCAGCTACGGAACACTCGAGGACTTCAAACGCTTCCTGGCCGAGGCGCACGTCCGCAACATCCACGTGATCACCGAGCTGGTCATCAACCACACCTCCGACCAGCATCCATGGTTCCAGCGGGCGCGGCGAGCCGAGCCTGGCAGCCCGGAACGGGAGTTCTACGTCTGGAGCGACACGAAAGATCGCTACGAGGACGTCAGGATCATCTTCTCCGACACCGAAACCTCGAACTGGGCGTGGGACCCGGTGGCCGGCGCCTACTACTGGCACCGGTTTTTCTCCCATCAGCCGGACCTGAACTACGACAACCCACAGGTGCGCCAGGCCGTCTACGAAGCGCTCGACTTCTGGCTCGACCTGGGCGTGGACGGTGTCCGTCTCGATGCCGTCCCCTATCTCCACGAGCGCGAGGGAACAAACGGCGAGAACCTTCCCGAGACGCATGAGGAGCTCAAGGCACTGCGCTCCCACCTCGACGAGCGGTACGGCGACCGCATGCTCCTGGCCGAGGCCAATCAATGGCCCGAAGACTCGGTCGCCTATTTCGGGGACGGTGACGAATGTCACATGGCGTTTCACTTCCCACTCATGCCCCGGCTCTACCTGGCGCTCGAGCGGGAGAACCGCCTGCCGATCATCGACATTCTCGAACAGACCCCGGCCATCCCCGACAACGCTCAGTGGGCCATCTTCCTGCGGAACCACGACGAGCTGACCCTCGAGATGGTGTCCGAGGAGGAGCGCGACTTCATGTACCGCACTTATGCGGCCGACCGGCGTTCTCGCCTCAACCTCGGGATTCGCCGCCGCCTGGCGCCGCTCCTCGAGAATGACCGGCGCCGCATCGAGCTGCTGACCAGCCTGTTGCTGGCCCTGCCGGGAACACCGGTTTTGTACTACGGAGATGAGATCGGCATGGGCGACAACGTGTTCTTGCCGGACCGGGATGGCGTGCGCACCCCCATGCAATGGAGCAATGATCGCAATGCCGGCTTCTCGGACGCCAACCCGCAGTCGCTATACCTCCCGGTTGTCGTCGATCCGCTGTTCCACTATGAAACCGTCAACGTCGACGCCCAGAACAACAACCCGCACTCGCTGCTGTGGTGGACCAGGCGGATGATCCGGCGCCGTCGCCGGCACCCGGTGTTCGGTCGCGGCGATGTTCGGTTCCTCGAGCCCGAGAACCCGCACATCCTGGCGTTCCTCCGGGAATCGGAGGACGAGACCATCCTGGTGGTGGCCAACCTCAGCCGCCACTCCCAGTATGTCGAGCTCGACCTCTCCGAGTTCGCCGGCGTGGCCCCGGTCGAGCTGCTCGGCCGGGTCCAGTTCCCGCCGATCGGCGAGCTCCCCTACCTGCTCACACTCAGCCCGTACGGCTTCTACTGGTTCAGCCTCCGGGTGTCCGAGGATCGGTCGAACGGGCCGGTCACCGTCGACCGCCCATTCGACTCGGCCTTCGCCCCTGACCAGCCGCTACCGGAGCTGCTCGCTCGCTTCTCGGCTGCCCAGGTGTGGTATCAGGGCCGCCACCGCCGCCAATTGAGTGCTGAGGTCTACGACGCCATCCCGCTGGCCGACGAGGGTGGCGGGCCGGTCTGGTGGATCGTCTTGCTCGACGTCGAGTACGTCAGCGGCGGCGCCCAGCGGTACGTGCTTCCCGTCGGCATGGCGTACGGCGACGCGGTGCCCGACCTTCCGCCAGAGGCCGCAATTGCGGACGTCACCCATGACGGCGTCGCCGGCCTCGTCTTCGATGCCGTCCACCATCCCGCTTTCCGCACCCGGCTGCTCGAAGGAATCCTGGCCGGTGACGAGATCCTCAGCCGCGCCGGAGCCCTGATGTGCGAGTCGGCCCCCACCATGCCAGACGCCGTTCCCGGCGCAGTGTCGTCCGTCACCGAAACGCGCCAGGGCGAGGCGTTCCTCCGGTACGACAACGGCCTCACCCTCAAGCTGTTCCGGAGCGTCGAGCCCGGTATCAACCCCGACCTGGAGCTGCGGCGGTTTCTCACCGAGCGCACCGCCTTCGACAAGCTGGCCCCCGTCTTTGGATCGCTGGAGTACCGCTCCCAGAGCGAGTTCAGTCTCGGCCTGCTCGAAGCGTCACTCGATGCCGAGGGCGATGCCTGGTCGGCGTTTGCCGGCTTGTGCCGGGATTTCCTCGTGACGACTGAGGGTGAGGCCGCCCCGGAAACCACCCACGCCGGCTGGTCGGCGGCCGGCGAGATCCCCCACCCGTACGCCGGCGGCACCGAGCTGGCGGCGGCAATCGACGCTGCCAACCGCCTGGCCTTGACCACCGCCGAGCTGCATGCGGCTCTGGCCTCGCAAACGGAAGAGCCCGATCTCCGGCCAGTCGCCTTCAATCCGCTCTACCAGCGCTCGCTGTATCAATCGCTGCGGGCGGTGGTCCGCCAGGAGCTCGCCGCCATCCGGCGCCTGGCCGACGCAGCCCCTCCCGAGCTGGGTGAGACGCTGCAGGAAATGTTGTCGGCGGAGCGGGCCATCCTGGCGCAGCTCGATCCCATTCGCCGCCTCCCCATCAGCGGCCAGCGCACCCGTATCCACGGGGACTTCAGGCTGGACGAGGTTCTCATCGTCGGGGGGGATTTCTACGTGCCCGACTTCAGCGGCGACCATGTCCAAGCGATGTCGGAGCGCCGCCTCAAGTCCTCGCCACTGCGCGATGTCGCCGAGATGCTCCGGTCGCTCGACTACGTGTCACTGGCGGCCGCCCGCGACGTGGAACGGCCCGGTTCGTATGGCCATGCCGGCTGGTGGTATCGCTCTGTCGGTACGGCCTACGTCGGGGCCTATCTCGAAGCCGGTGCGGGCTCACCCGCCCTCCCGGCGACTCCGGAGGGCATCGATGCCGTGCTCGGTGCCTACGAGTTGACGAAGGCGCTCCGGGAAGTTCATTGGGAGCTCATGCACCGCCCCGACTTCGTCGTCATCGCGCTGGCCGGGTTGCGCCGCCAGGTGGGATGGCTGCCCCCGATGCCGATCTGACCGCCCGACTGATATAGCAACCAGCAATCACTAGGGTTATCCTGCTGTTTCCCTCTTGATTGCGAGGTAGTAGAACCGTGGAGTACCGCATGGGCGAGGTTGCCGATGTCCTCGGCGTCAGCGTCGACACTGTGCGGCGCTGGGTCGACTCCGGCAAGCTCCCAGCGCACCGCACCGGGAAAGGCCATCGGATGGTGGCCGGGCGGGAACTCGCCGACTTCGTCAACGCCCCCGGATCCCCGGCGTTGCACCGGCAATCGGCCCGCAACCGCCTCCCCGGCATCGTCACCAACGTCGTGCGTGACAACGCGGCAGCCACCGTCGAGTTGTTTGCGGCCGGGCAGCGGATTGTGGCGCTGCTGACCCGCGAGGCCGTCGACGACCTCGGGCTCGAACCGGGTGTGCGGGCGGTTGCGGTCGTGAAGGCAACCAACGTCATCATCGAGCTGTGACCAGGTTCCTCATGCCGATCCTGGGTGTGATCCTGGCAGCCTGCTCTAGTGGTACGGATACCCTCACCGTAGGGGCCGCCTCATCGTTGACGGAGGTCATGGACGCGGTGGGAGACGCCTTCGAAGGCTCCGGGGTGATCGTGTCGGCGGCCGGGAGCCAGGTGGTCGCCGCCCAGGTCAGAGAAGGCGCTCCGCTCGACGTGGTCGTCACCGCCGACGAGGCGACCATCGACCGCCTCGCCGCCGGGGGGTTGCTCGCCGGGGAGCCGGTTCGGATCGCCGGCAATCGGCTCGTCATCGTCGTGGCGGCCGGCAACCCGAAGGGAGTGGCCGGTCTCGCCGACCTGGTCCGCGAGGATGTCACGGTGGTGCTCGCAGCTTCGCAGGTCCCGGCCGGCGCCTATGCCGCTGAGACGCTCGCCGCGGCCGGCATTGTGGTATCGCCCGCCAGCCTCGAGCCGAGCGTGCGAGCCGTCGTCGCCAAGGTCAGGCTGGGCGAAGCCGACGCCGGTCTCGCCTATGCCACCGATATCTCCGCCGACGTGGCGGCGGTCGAGCTGCCGCCCGGGGTTGGAACCGACGCCTCGTACTTTGCCGCAGTCGTGGGGGCCACGTCACACCCGGAGTCGGCCCGCCAATTTGTCGACTTCCTGAGTAGTGATCGGGCGCGGGCCGTCTTCCGAACACACGGATTCGCCCCATGAGCATCCCGCGGCGGCTCGGGATTCTTGCCACAGTCGGCATAGCCGGATTGGTGGTGCCGGTCGTCGGCCTCATCGTCCGGACATCCTGGGGCCGGGTCCTGTCCGACATCGGCGACGCTTCCAGCGCGGTGCGGGTGTCGCTCGTCGTGTCGGTGATCGCGGTGACGCTCGCCGTTCTCACCGGAGTGCCGATCGGCTGGGTGTTGGCCCGGGGCCGATTCCGGGGCCGCACCGTCCTCCGTGCTGCGGTGCTGCTCCCCATCGTGCTGCCGCCGGTGGTCTCCGGGGTAGCGCTCCTGGCTGCTCTCGGGAGGAACGGGAGCTTCGGCAGGTGGCTCGACGGGGCATTCTCCATCGGGCTTCCCTTTACGACTGCTGGGGCGGTCGTCGCCGCCGCCTTCGTGGCGATCCCGTTCGTTGCGCTGGTGGCGGAGGCCGGTTTCCGCGGCGTTGATGCCGAGCTGGAAGGTGTGGCCGCCACCCTGGGAGCCGGCCCGTGGCGGCGCTTCCGTCGAATCGTTCTCCCTCAGGCCGCCCCGGCTCTGGCGGCCGGGATCGTTCTGGGATGGGCCAGGGCAGTCGGTGAGTTCGGGGCGACGATCACCTTCGCCGGTAATCTCCCCGGGCGTACCCAAACGCTCCCCCTCGCTATCTTCTTCGAGCTCGAGCAGGATCCGGCGGCCGCCTTCAGCCTCAGCTTCGTGCTCGTCGTGATCTCACTCGGGATGCTTCTCGCCGCCCGCCGTGCCTGGATGCGGTGATGCTGGCCGTCGATGTCACCACCCGTCGCTCCGGCTTCGAGCTCGACATGTCGTTCCAGGTGGGCGAAGACGAAATCCTCGGCGTGGTGGGACCAAACGGATCCGGCAAGACGTCGCTGCTGCGGATCGTGGCCGGGCTCGATCCCGCCATGCAGGGACGCGTGCTGCTCGACGAGACCCGATGGGCCGACACCGGTGCGGGGATCTGGCTGCCCGCCGAACGCCGCTCGGTGGGCTACGTGCCACAGGGCAGCCTGCTCTTCCCGCATATGACGGCCCTCGACAACGTCGGTTTTGGCATGACCGAACCGGAGAAAGCCCTCGCCTGGCTCGAGCGCCTCGGTATCGCCGATCTGGCCGGAGCGCGCCCCGCCGAGCTCTCGGGCGGGCAGGCGCAGCTCGTGGCGCTGGCGCGGGCACAGGCCCGATCTCCCGACGTGCTGCTTCTGGACGAGCCGCTGGCGTCGATCGACATCGCCAACCGGGCATCGATCCGGCGCACTGTGCGGCGCGAGTTGCAGTCCGGTCGCCAACACCGGATCTTCGTCACCCACGACCCGCTCGAAGCCGTCGCGCTCGCCGACCGGATTCTCGTCGTGGCGGACGGGCGAGTGAGCCAGATCGGGACGGTCGAAGATCTGCGTCGCCATCCCCGCTCGCGATATGTTGCCGAGCTGCTCGGGCTCAACCTCTTCGCCGGAACGGCTCGGGGCGGTGTTATTGCGTTAGCCGATGGTGCCGTTCTCGTAGCAGCCGAGACTCCAGACGGACCTGCCTTTGCCACCGTCCACCCCCGGGCCGTATCGCTATACACGAGCCGGCCAAGCGGCTCTCCCCGCAACATCTGGCGGGCGCCCGTCACCGCCATCGAACCCAGCCTGGAACGGGTCCGAATCGAAGTTGGAGGATCGGTTCCCGTCGTCGCCGAAGTCACCCCGGAGGGGGCACGCGGCTTTCGGGAGGGCGACGACGTGTGGGTGGCCATCAAGGCGAGCGAGGTGCAGGCGTATCCCCGCTGAGCCAGGAGGGAACCGAAAGCGCCGGAGTCACGTTAGGTTGTCGAGACTCATGAGACGCCTGATATTCATCGCCGCCTTCGCCCTGATCGCCGCCGCCTGCGGGAGCGGTGAATCGGCGGTGACGTTTGAGAGTCCCGTCGACAGCGGTGGGACCAGCAACACCACCACAACCACACCGGTCCTCGATGAGGCGGACGATCCACCAGACGACTCGACCACGACGGTGGCCCCAACTGCGCCGACCGACCTAGCCGATTCCGACTACCCCGATGTTGTGGTGGCCGACCTCGCAGGGGGCGAGGTCAACCTGAAGGAACTCGTTCTGGAAGACGAGCCGGTCTTGCTGTGGTTCTGGGCCCCCCACTGACCCACCTGCCGTCGGGAGGCGCCCGACGTCGAGCAGTTTGCTCGAGCCAATGCAGATACCGTGACCGTCGTCGGTCTGGGCGCCCAGGACACTTACGGCGAGGCGATCGAGTTCGTCGAGAACTACGGGACACGTTCCTTCCGCATGCTGTACGACGAGTCCTTCGAGTCATGGTCGGCGCTGGGGATCCGGGGTCAGCCGATCTCGATCCTGTTCGACACCGACGGCAAAGGCCGGTTCATCTGGTACGGGCCGTTTGATGAGGACGAGGTGCTGGAGCTGGCCGCCACCCTCTAGGCGGCCGGAGCGATCGTCACGTTCAGCGATCGGTGATCGCTGCCGGCCGATGGCCCAAACTCGAAGCCGGTAGTCGTCAGTTCCGGTGTGTGCAGCAGATGATCGATTGGGATCTTGAACGGCCCCCATCCGGCCGGCCAGCTGCCGGCGACTCCGCGTCCGCGTTGCGCATCGACCAGGCCTGCGTCGAGCAGCTCGCGGAACGCCGGCGTCCACGGTGTGGCATTGAAGTCTCCCACCAGCACCATCGGGACGTCCCGCTGATCGACCAGCGAGGCTGCCGCAGCCAGCTGGTCGTCCCGGTCGGCGGCGCGATGCTCTTCACCCGGTGAGCTGGTGTGAAAGCTGAGGATGGTCACCGGCTGATCTCCCAGGGTGGTATTCACGAGCACGGCCGGCACCTCGCTCACACCCAGGTTGGTGAGCCGACCGGTGGCGGATTGGTCGCGGGCCAGCGCCAGGATGCCGATCCGGGTCCGTTCGGGCGTACCGGTGACGGCGGCGTAGGGAAGATCGGCCTCCGCAATGGCGTCCTGTAACGCCGGGGTGACCTCAGCCAGGAAGACCAAATCGGACTGCGAGGTGCGGATGAGGTCGATGATGGCATCGAAATCTCGATTCGAGGCCAGCGTGTTGAGATGGGTGATGTGGAGCCGGGCTTCTCCGGCGGGCTCTGCGATGGACGACGTCCAGTACGGCGCGACGGCTGCGAGGTTGATCACGGCGGCCAGTGCCACGAGGCCGAACCATCCCCACCATCGGTTCCACGCCAGCGCAGCCAACGCCAGCCCTCCGATCCACAGGTACTGAAACCGGAAATTGGCGGCGATGTCGAAGAGCCACGAGGTCCGTGACAGCAGGCTCATTGCGGTGGCGATCATCGTTCCGAGGCCAACCGCCACCGCGGTGATGCCGACGCTCCAGCGCGCCGTCATGCGGTGAAGAACTGCTTGCGGAGGTAGAGGAACCACCCGACCGTAACGACGCCCGCAAACGCCCACCATTGCACGGCGTACGGCAGGTGGGGGCGGGTGGTCGGCGATGGCGGCTCGGGGAGGAGTGTGTCCGGGCCGCCCGCCGGCGGCTCTTCCGCCACCAGATCGAGGTACACCCGATACAGGGGACGATCGAATTGTTCGGCCAGGCGCTCGAGATCGATGCGGGCGATGGTCTCCAGCAGACCGGACTCGGGATTCTGGGGGCCGAATCGGGAGGTGCCCTGATCGAGCCGGATGGTGCCCGTCACCGTGACCCGGCGGCCCGATAGCGCGCCCGGACCGGGCCCGTCGGCATCGGCGATGAAGCCCCGGTTGACGAGAACGGTGCCGGTATCGGTGACCAGCGGGACGATCTGGTCATAGCCGGCCCGTCCGTTGACGACTCGGGGACGGCGTTCCAGGAGGCCCGACACGTCATATCGTCCCGTGGCGTACACCGTCTGCAGCTCGAAGGAGTCATCGACGGTGCCGGGAGCCGGCAGTTCCACCGGTGGCGCCGCGATCTGATCGGCCACCACCTCGTTGCGCTCCCGTTGGTCGAAATGGCGGCCCAGCTGCCAGAAGCCCAGCACCAGGAACAGCACCGTGAACGCAACGACGAGAACGTGACCAATCAGCCAGCGAGGTTTCAGCAGCGGCGAGGACATGACGGGAGAGTGTACGGCGCCCGGTAGCCTGCGCCGATGGCCCGCTTGTACCTCGTTCGCCACGCTGTGACCGCTGAGACCGGCTCACGTCTCAGTGGCCGGACCGCGGGTATTCCGCTCAGTGAAGCCGGCCAGAGTCAGGCAGCCGCACTCGCCGAGCGGTTTGCGTCCGGGAAGCTCACCGAAGTGCTCACCTCTCCGGTGCAGCGCTGCCGGGAAACCGCGACGGCCATCGGCGCCACGACCGGCGTCACCCCGCGGGTCGACTGGTCCTTTCTGGAAGTCGACTACGGCACCTGGACCGGACGGACCTTTGCTCCCTTGCGTCGGACCAAGCTGTGGCAGCAGCTCTTCGTCTCGCCGAGCCGGGTGACCTTTCCCGCCGGTGAGAGCCTCCGGGCGGCCGGATCCCGAGCGGTTGGGGGCATCGAGGCTGCCGTCGCGCGGTCGCCGCGCGGACGGATTGCGGTGGTTTCTCACGCCGACATCATCAAGATGGTGGTTTCCCACTACGTCGGCCAGCCGTTCGATCTTTACCAGCGGCTGGCAGTGTCACCGGCGAGCGTCTCGGTCCTTGACCTACCGGAACGCGGCTTCCCATCAGTGGTGGCGGTCAACACCCCGGATCCGGGGCCCTTTCTGTGAGGTGGCTGGGAGCGGTCGACGCAATCACCGGTGGAGCCGTGGGCGAGCCCGGCCACCGCGCCTTCTATGTGCAGATCGACGCCGGCGGCACCCGCCGGTGGTTCCTGCTCGAAAAGCAGCAGCTGGCAGCCGTGTCCGATCGGGTGCTCGACGTGCTGCCCGGTGAAGGCAGCGAGGTCGCCCATCCCACTCCTCCGCTGGAGGACCCGGACAGCGTTGAGTTCCGGGTCGGGGACATTGCCATCGCCGAGCGAGGAGACGCCTTCGTGGTTCTCCTCGAAGCCGTAGAGCCCGAAACCGAGGGAGTCGAGTTCGAGGTCGACAAGGTGATGATGCGGGCGATGTGCGAGGAGGCCCGGCGGGTGGTGGCGGCCGGCCGGCCGCTCTGTCGCTTCTGCAACCTGCCGATGGACCAGGAGGGCCATGTGTGCCCGGCCACCAACGGTCACCGTGGACACCAGCTGGAATCCTGAGATAGCCGAGCTGGTGGGCGCCTTTCGCGAGGCGTCGAACACGACCCTGCTCGCCGAAACCAGCGAGGGGGATCGGGTCATCTACAAGCCTCAGGCAGGTCAGCGGCCGTTGTGGGACTTCGACGCCACCTCGCTGCCCGCTCGAGAGTGGCTGACCTATCTGGTCTCTCGCTCGTTGGGCTTCGAGATCGTCCCGGAGACCACCCTCGGCGAGGGCCCCCTCGGTCCCGGCTCCATTCAACGCTACGTCGAGCCGGGGAGGTCCGTCGACCTCGTAGCGCTGGTCAACACCGCCGATCCGTCTCTGTGGCCGGTGGCCGTGCTCGACCTCGTCACCAACAATGCCGATCGGAAGCTGGGGCACCTGCTTCCCGGTCCCGCCGGAGGATTCTGGGCGATCGACCACGGTCTGACGTTTCATCCCGAGGAGAAGCTCAGAACGGTGCTGTGGGCCTTCGCGGGCCGGGCGATCCCGGAGCCACTGCGGGCCGGCCTGGCGGCGCTCCGGTCCGACCTCACCGGCCGGCTCGGTGAGCGGTTGTCGGCCCACCTCGGCGCCGAGGCACAGTCGGCCGTGGTCGACAGGGTCGATCACCTCATCGCCGACGGTCGCCATCCCCAGCCACCGGAGGATCGCCCGGCCCTCCCGTGGCCGGTCGTCTAGCCGGGGCCCCCCGCAGCTGATTCTCCCGAACGGCGGGGATCCGCCGTGCCGACCAGACCCGCCTCCGGCGACCAGGCGGCGGCCTGCACGCCCCCGAAATACATGGATTTCTCGGCGAAGTGCCGCACCGGCCCGTTCGTTTCGACGGGCAGGTGCTGCTCGTAGGCAACTGTGGGCTCGCCCTCGAACACCTCGGCGTGGACCCGGGGATGCGCCACCGCTTCCACGAGGTCCATGTCAAGCCACATGTGGTTGAGGAGCGATTCGGCGATGGCGGTGGTGATCCGGTCGGCACCGGCCGAGCCGATGGCGAGTACCTCGCCGTCGGCTTTGCGGGCGATGGTCGGCGCCATGTTCGACATCAGCCGGGTTCCGGGGGTCAGGCCGTGAAAGCCATCCGGGTGGAGCTCGAGCTCCCCCAGCGAGTTGTTGAGCCATATGCCGGTCCCCGGCACCAGAACCCCGCTCCCATACCCGGCCGAGGCGGTGATCGAACAGGCCCGGCCCTCGGAATCGACTGCTGACACATGTGTGGTGGAGCCCGAGGCCATCAGCCGGCCGCTGTTCCCCATCCGGGCCGCGTCGAGCAGTTCGGCGACTGCGGCTGGGAGGTCCCCGGCAGAGTCCTCCAATCGGGCGGCCCGGTACGTGAACACGGCCCGCTGGGCATCAACGAGGCGGTTGATCTCGGCCGGGCTCCAGCCGTCCATGCCCCGCTCCCCCATCAGCAGGAGCAGCGCGGCCAGGGCGGCCCCGCCAATGGCCGGCACCGGATTGGTGGCAATGTCCCAGTCCCCCAGACCGACCCTGATCGGGTTGCGCGCCTCGGCCCGGTATTGCTCCATGTCGGTGCGGGACAGGATGCCGCCGTGTTCGTGCACCTCGTCGGCGATCGCCCGACCCAGCTCACCCGTGTAGAACTCGGCGGCCCCGTTCTTGGCGATCAGTTCGAGCGAATCGGCCAGGTCCGGGATCGCCAGGATCTCACCCTGGGCCCGGATCGAGCCATCGGCATGATGGACGAGGGCATGGCTGTCGGGGTGCCAGCCGAAGATGACTTCATGGGAGTGCTCCCAGTAGCGGGCGGTGACCCCGGGCAGTGGGAATCCGGTACGGGTGTAGTGGACGGCGGGTCCGAACACCTCGGCCCATGGCACCGCGCCGTATCGAGTGGACGCAACGTCGAAGGCGGCAAATGCCCCCGGCGTGGCCACGGAGCTGTAGCCGATGTTGGTGTGCATCCCCCCGCCGTAGGTCATGAATACCTCGGTGCGGCCCGACCCGATACGGCCGGGATCTGCCCGCCCTGGCATCTCGCAGTAGCCGTCAATCGTCACCGGCTCCTCCCCCGGTTCCCACACCGTGACGAAGGCTCCGGCGGCGGGTGCGATGATGCCCGGCTCGGTACACATCGACACGATTACCGCAGCCAGCGCCGCATCAACCGCGTTGCCGCCATTGTCGGCCACGGTTGCAGCAGCTTCGGCGCCGATGGCCGACCCGGCGGCAGTCATCACTCTGGGCATCGCATCAGCCTAAAGCCGCTGCGCCTCCCCGCCCACCGGGCCGGTGGCGTCAGGCGGCATCTGCTGGGTCCGCGTCGTAGCGGGTGACGTGCCTCGCCACGAGCTCCACCCGGGTCCGACGGCCCTCCTTGGCCTCCCAGAACCGGCGCTGGGCGCTGCCGCACACCCAGAGCCGGTCCCCGCGCTCCAGCGGGTGGGCCGTCAGCTCATCGGGCGGGTCCCAGTAGGTCACCGGCAAGACGTCGACCCGTCGTCGCGGCTCGGTCGATCGCACCGTGACGAGGAGCCGGAGCAGCCGCGCACCCGACTCGTACTCGCGCAGTTCGGCCGGGGCGGCCAGGGTGCCCTGGAGAACGATCACGTTGTAGTCCATGCATTACGTTCCTTTCTGTCCTCCGCAACCGACCGTACCGGCCGCCTATGACACACGCACTAGCGTCCGAGCATGTTCGAGGTATCGGTCACGGATCTGGGCGATTCGCTCTACATGATCGATGCCGGGATGCACGGCGAGCCGGAGCGGCTGGCGTGCTACCTGTTCGACACCCCAAACCGGGTCCTCATCGAATGCGGTCCGTCGAATGTGCTCGGCAACCTGACGGCCGCACTCGAGTCCCTCGGCATCGATGACGTCGCCGCCATGGTCGTCACCCATGTGCACCTCGATCACGCCGGCGGAGCCGGGCACTTCGCGGAGCGGTACCCCGGTGCCGCCATCGGTGTCCACCAGGCGGGGGCCCGTCATCTGGCCGATCCCGAGCGCCTCTGGAACTCTGCCGAGCGCATCTACACACCCGAGGGAATGGCCCGACTGTGGGGTCCGATGACCCCGGTGCCCGAAGACCGCCTCCTTGTACTCGATGAGGGCTCGACGATCGACCTCGGCAACGGCCGCCTCATCGACGTCATGTACACCCCCGGCCACGCCAAGCATCACATCGTCTTTGCCGAAGACGCCTCCGGGGGGATGTTCGTGGGTGACTCGGTCGGGATTGCCTTTCCGCATGGTCATATGGTGCAGCCGGTCACCCCGCCCCCGGACTTCTCCGAGCCGGTCGTCGTCGAGCAGCTCCGCCGCATGGCCGCCCGGGAGCCCGGGTTTGTCGGATTTGCGCACTACGGCGTGGCGGCCGATTCGGGTCGAGTCTTTGCCGAAGCCGAGGAGCGGCTCGGCGAGTGGGTCAGCTTCGTTGCCAGCCTGGCCGGCGATGAATCCGACGTCGACCGGATGCGGTCCTGGGTGCTCGACACCTATCGGGCCGAGGGAATCGACGAGGAAACCATCGACCAATACGACCGCAACACGTTCTGGCCGATGCAAGTGACCGGCATTCGGCGCTGGCTCTCGCTGCGAGAAGGCTGACTCAACCGGTCTTTCTGGCGCGCCAGATCTCCTCGGAGGGCCACCGCTGCGCCCATGCTCGGGTGACATTGAAGCGCACGTCTGGATCTCCTGGTGGTGCCTCGACCTCGATGAGGTCGAGGATCTCGAACGAGTTGTCGCGCAGCAGTCGGATCATCGCACCGTGCGAAAGGTGAAACTCGACGGAATCATCGTCTGGCCACTCGAACCGATGCATGCCGAACAACGGCCGACGGAGCGTCTCCTCGGCCGGCTCACCGTCGAGATCTGGCACCGTCAGCATGAAGAGGACGCTATTGCCAAGGAAGACGAGCTCACCCCCGGGCCGGAGGACCCGGGCCGCCTCCGGGATCCACCGATAGGGGTCGGACCAGATGGCCGATCCGTATTCGGAGACGACGCAGTCGAACGACCCGTCGGCGAACGGGAGGTGCTCGCCGACGCCGTGTACGAGGGGAAACCGCAGGTCGAACTCGGACTGGAGAGCGGTCGCAGTCTCCAGCTGGCGAGCGGAATTGTCCAGCCCAATCGGATTCGCTCCGGCCCGAGCCATCCAGGCCGAGATGAAGGCGGTTCCACAGCCAACCTCGACTGTTCGTTTTCCTGCCAGATCACTGAAGAGCCCTACGTTGTCGTCCGGAAAGCCCCACATCCCCCAGGACGGCTCGGCAGCCCAGGCTCGGCGGCCCAGCTCCACCCAATCCGGCGCGTAAGCATCCCAGTACGAGCGGTTTCGGCCCAGATAGTCGGGAACCTCAGGCGCCAATCGCCGCTTCCAGCTCGTCGAGGCCCGGGAAGCCCGGATCAGCCGCAGTGATGGCGGACAGTATCTGCGTGGCCGAATCGGTGTCGCCGAGGTGCGTGGCGACCCGGGCGGCCACATACCATTGGCGGAGCTCCGACTCGTGTGGATGGTCCTCGAGGCGCTTCGGGTTCACGATCTGCCACGCGTCCTCGGGCCGGCCGGCGTCCAGTAGGTATGACCCGTACACCACCCGAGCCTCGCGAAATGTGTCTGGCCGCCCACCGAGGTGCTTCAAGTCAGACCACGCCTTCTCAACCTCTTTGGGCTTGTCGAGTGCTCGCAGGCAGTCCATCTCGACCGGCATGTGGGTCGTCTCACCGGCAATGCGCCGGAAGGTACGGAGCTCCTGGAGGGCCGGCTGCCACCGGCCGAGGCGGTAGAGGGAAAGGGCCAGGATCTCGCGAATCGTGGCATTGCTCGGTGATGCCTGCTTGGCCCGCTCGGCATGCTCAACGGCCTTGCCGTATCGGGCCGCCGCAAACGCGTCGGCGGCGGCCTCGAGGCTCTGCAGCACCGCGGCGCGCCGCTCCTTCCGGGTGGTGCGGGTGACCTCTTCCTGAATCCATTTGGGCAGCTGGCTCCCGGCGGTCAGATCGAGCGCCGGACGCGGCTGGTTGTCGGATCGAGCGCCCGTGGTACGGCCCCGGCCGCCTCCCGAGCCCCCGCCACGCTTCCCGCGGTAGTTGCCAGAGCGACCCTGACCCTTGTGACTTTTGCCGGTTGGCGGCTTCCGGCCTTTGCTGTGGCCGCTCTGTGACTTCTCACCCATGGGTCAAACCTACTCGACCCTGTCGCTCAGGCCGACTCCCGGCGGGCAGCCTCGGCGAGACGGCGGGTCTTGCGCTCGCTGAGCACGATGGCGGCCACCAGGATGGAGCCGATGATGAGCAATGAGACATAGGTGTCCACGTGATACCAGTTGGCCAGCGTCATCTTGATGCCAACGAAGATCAGAATGCCACCAAGGGCATGAGACAAGTAGTGGAAACGCTGGCGGGCGTCGGCCAGCAGGAAGTACATCGCCCG
>JABDLU010000105.1 GCA_013002865.1 Acidimicrobiia bacterium | reverse complement strand
GGAAGGGCCACGTCTTCATCGTCAACGAGCTCGGGCCGGACGGTGCTCCGCTGTCGGAGGCCGAATACGACTACTGGTTCGGTGTCGACGGCGACGTGCCGTTCGTCGGCGACTTCGACGGCGACGGCATCGACGAGCTCGGTCTCTACCGGCCCGGCACCGGCTACGTCTACATGGCGCTCGAGCCGCCCACCTCAAACGACGCCTCGACCGACCTGCAGTTCTTCTATGGGGCTAACGGCGATGTGATCATCGCCGGGGACTGGGACAACGACGGCATCGACACCGTCGGCATCTACCGGGCCTCCACCGGCCGGTTCTACCTCCGTAATTCCAACAGCACCGGCGAGGCCGACCAGACGATCGTGGCGCCGGCGGGCCTGCGGCCGGTCGCCGGCGCGTTCGTCTTCGGGAGCTGACCAACCCTCGATCTGAGGTTGAGGGTGAGTGTTGGTGGCTCGGCGCGGCTGTCGAACGCGCGGCGGAGTACAAGAACGCGCCAGCAACCCATAGGCGACGGTTGGGGGAGTCAACACCCAATCAGGAACACAGGAACGCGCTTTCACCCCCCTCCTGGCCTCCCCCACTCGCTGCGCTCGCAGGGGAGGTAATTGCTCGCCGCTTCCTGGCCTCCCATCTCGGAGACGCTCACAGGGGAGGTAACACCTCACCCCCCTTCTTGCGTGCCGCACTCGCTGGCGCGTGCCAGGAACAAGGACGCACCAGGCACCCCGTAGGGTGCCCACCCCCTCCTTGCCTCCCCCACCTCGCTGGCGCGTAGCAGGAACGCAGAAACGCGCTCTCACCCCCCTCCTTGCCTCCCCCACTCGCTGGCGCGTAGCAGGAACACAGGAACGCGCCAAGCAACCCGTTGGGTTGCCC
Source organism: Acidimicrobiia bacterium (assembly GCA_013002865.1). Taxonomy (GTDB): domain Bacteria; phylum Actinomycetota; class Acidimicrobiia; order Spongiisociales; family SHLN01; genus SHLN01. The sequence continues at coordinate 1,652 of JABDLU010000105.1, read as the reverse complement.
ACCCCCCCTCCTTGCCTCCTCCACTCGCTGCGCTCGCAGGGGAGGCACTTCGCGACGCTGTCGACAAGGCCCGCCACCAATCGCGCGAAATCTTTTCATGGCTCGGGCTGTCACTAGGCGGGTGAGTTCGCGTAGGGTCGGCTACGGAGAGTAGGGGGCCTGGTCGCGCACCGGTCCCAGAGCACAGAGGGGATCGGACCAATGACCGTAGCCAGGTTCCGTGTACGAACGCAGAGCATTTTTCTTACCGTCGCCATGTTGGCGGCGCTTCTTTTTGCCCCACCGCCGGCCACTGCGGCCGACCCGGTGCCGGGTGCAGACTTCACGCTGACACTGCTGCACAACAACGACGGGGAATCCCAGCTCGTCAATGCCGGCAGCGGGCTCGAGGACTTCGGCGGGGTTGCCCGCTTCAAGACCCTCGTCGACGGCCTGCGGGCCGACGCCGCCGCCAACGGCAACGGCGTCCTCATGCTTTCCTCCGGCGACAACTTCTTGGCCGGGCCGGAATTCAACGCCAGCCTCGAGAACGGCATCCCGTTCTATGACGCCCTCGCCATCGAGGCCATCGGGTACGACGCCATCTCCCTGGGCAACCACGACTTCGACTTCGGTCCCGACGTCCTAGCCCAGTTCCTCTCCTCCTACTCCTCAGCACCCCCCTATCTCTCCGCCAACCTCGACTTCTCGGGCGAACCCGCTCTCCAGGCATTCGTCGACTCCGGGGTCATCTCTGCCAGCACGGTCGTCACCACCGCCGGTGAAGACGTCGGCATCGTCGGTGCCATCACCACCGGGCTGCGCTCTATCTCCAGCCCCCGCAATGTCGTCATCGACTTCAATCTCGTAGCGGCCATCCAGACCGAGATCGATGCGCTGGTCGCATCGGGTGTCAACAAGATCGTCCTGATCAGCCACCTGCAGGGCATCGATGAGGACATCGCCCTGCTCGCCGAGCTGAGCGGCGTCGACGTCGCCATCGCCGGCGGCGGCGACGAGCTCCTCGCCAACCCGGGCGATCCGCTGGTCCCGGGCGAAGAGGGCGACGTGTTCGGCGCCTACCCACTCACCGCCACCGACGCCGACGGCAACGACGTGCCGGTGGTCACCACCCCCGGTGAGTACAAGTACGTCGGGCAGCTGAGCGTGGGCTTTGACGCCGACGGCAACGTCATCGGAGTCGGTGCCGACAGCGGCCCGAAGGTCGTCGACGGCACGATTGTGGCCGACCCGACGCTGCAGACCACCGTGGTCGATCCGGTCGTCGCCGCCATCGAAGACCTCGATGCCACCGTCCTCGGCACCAGCGAGGTCGCCCTCGACGGGACCCGCACCGGGGTCCGCAGCGTCGAAACCAACGAAGGCAACCTCATCGCCGACGCCCTGCGCTGGCAGGCCGGTGACCTGGCCGCCGACTTCGGCGTCCCGGTCCCCGACGTCGGTATCCAGAACGGCGGCGGGATTCGCAACAACACCGTCATCGACGCCGGCGACATCACCGTGCTCGACACCTTCGACATGGTCCCGTTCGGGAACTTCGTGAGCGTGGTGCCCGACGTACCGCGCGACCAGTTCAAGGAGATCCTCGAAAACGCCTACTCAAACGTCCCCGGTGACGGCCGCTTCGCGCAGATCTCCGGGTTCTCGGTCGT
>JABDLU010000079.1 GCA_013002865.1 Acidimicrobiia bacterium | reverse complement strand
ATCGGGATCCTGGACAGCTCGTTCAGCGGCTATCGCGACCTGCTCGGCACGGAGCTGCCGACTGCGGTGACCACCGCCAGCTTTCACCCGGACGGGCTGGAACGGGGCACCAACCGCCACGGCACCGCCGTCGCCGAGATCATTCACGACGTTGCGCCCGGAGCCGACCTGGTCTTCGTCAACGCCGATGCTGACAGCCTGGGGGAGGCCGTTGACTACTTCATCGCCCAGCAGGTCGACATCATCAACCTGTCCGGTGGCTGGTCGGTGGGCCCGTTCGACGGTACCGCTGAGCAGGACGCCGAGGCCAACCGCGCCATCGACGCCGGGATCGTCTGGGTGAACGCCGCCGGCAACGAGGCCGACCAGCATTTCGCCGCTGCCTACGCCGACGCCGACGCCGACGGGTGGTCCGAGCTATCGGGCAGTGTCGAGATCAACGACTTCCTCGCCACCCCGGGCGACGAGTTCCAGATCGTGCTCAACTGGACCGACCCGACTCGCGATCTCGACCTGTGCCTGTGGGACCTGGAGCCCGCCGGCGGAGGCGTCGAGCTGCTCGATTGCTCCGAGGCCTTCCAGAGCCAGCCCTGGCACCAGCCGCTCGAAGTGATTACCTGGGTCAACACCGACAGCTCGTCGCACCAGTTCGGTTTCTCGGTCGGCGGCGACCCGGCCAACCCGGCCACCGGGACCACGTACGACGTGTTCACCAATGTCGTCGAGGAGCTCGGCCTGCAGACACCGGCCTCCAGCCTCCTGGTCCCCAACGCCGTCGAGCGGGTGATCAGCGTGGGAGCGGTTCCGTACTTCGACCACGGGACCATCGAGTTCTACTCCAGCCGCGGTCCGACCGCCGACGGCCGGGTCAAGCCCGACCTGGTCGGACCCGATCGGGTGTCGACCGCCACCCAGGCCGGGGCCTTCTCCGGGACCTCGGCCGCGGCGCCGTTCGTCGCCGGATTGGCCGCCATCTACCTGAGCCACCATCCCGACGCCACCCCGATCGACGTGCGCCGCGAGCTCGGCCAGCTGGCGGACGGATCGGGCAAGAACAACACCTTCGGCTGGGGCTACGCCCGGCTCGGCGACCCCGGTGGCGAGCGGGTGGCGGTACAGGCCCCGAACTCGGGCTTCTGGACACTGCGGATGCCAAACGGCAGTGATGAGTCGTTCTACTACGGGGTCCCATTGGACGAGGCGGTCATGTGCGACTGGAACGGCGACGGCCTCGATACCCCCGGCTTGTACCGGCAGAGCGACGGGTACATGTACCTGCGCAACAGCAACGACTTCGGGTTCGCCGACCTGGAGTTCTACTACGGCATCCCGCAGGATGTGCCGGTGTGCGGCGACTGGGACGGCGACGGCATCGACACCGTCGGGGTGTATCGCCCCGCCGAGGCCAGGTTCTACCTGTCCAACAGCAACGTCGAAGGGCCCGCCGACCTCAGCTTCTACTTTGGCACCTACGGCGACGTCCCCTTCGCCGGTGACTGGGACGGCGACGGCATCGACACGGTTGGGATGTTCCGCCCGTCGAACGGCTATGTGTACATCACCAATGAGAACGCCACGAAGGTCGCCGACGTCGAGTCGTTCTTCGGTGTGGCCGGGGACCGCTTCGTGGTCGGAGACTGGGACGGCGACGGCGACGACACGTTCGGGGTCTTCCGCCCTTCCGAGTCGACGTTCTATCTCTCAAACGAGATCGGCGACATGGTCGCCGATCAGATCGTCGAGTTCGGCACCCCCGAGGCCCGCCCGGTCGCCGGCATGTTCGGCTGAGCTCACAGCTCGAGGATCTCGATCACGCTCTGACCGGTGCGGACGCTCCCCAGGGCTACCGCGATGATCAACAGACCGGACCCCACCCGGATCAGCCAATCCGTCGTCCGACTTTGAAGGCGGCGGCCGTGCACCGCGATGGTCACGGCTGCCAACGCCCCCAGTACGAGTCCGACCGGGACGTTGGGTGGGCCGTCGGTGGTCCCGTCGACGAAGAACTGGGCGAAGAAGGCGACCACGAACTGCAGTCCAACGAGGGCCACAGCCAGGTAGCCCACACCGCTTGCCACCGGCCGCCCGGGATCGATGAGCGGGAGCTTGCGGTCGGCCAGACGAACGGCCCGGGGGAGGAGCAGCCCGAATGCCACGAATAGACCGAAAAACATGGCAACGTTGATCTCCTGGTGGCGGAGGATGAAGAAGTCGGAGTTGTCGGCCGTGAGCGTTCCCGGCGCTGCCACCGCCGTGATGATCACGGCAAAGGCGGCGTCCCGCCACCGACCGGCCACCGCCAGCCAGGGCTCGACGATCACGTAGGCGACGGCGCCGAGCGCTCCGCCGAATATTCCGACGAAGATGACCAGCGCGAGCGTGCCACCGATCGTGATATCGCCGACCCGATTGCCGCCCTCGGTCAACGCTCCGGCCACGTAGTCGGGCGCGACGATGGCCGATATCCGCATGGCAACCCGCCCACCCAGGCCACCGACAAGGATTCCCGTGCCAACCCCGGCCAGCCCGACCACGGCAGCGTGACGAACCAGGGTCATCACGGCGAGGCCGGACGCCGTGCGGCGGCCGGCCTCGACGGGGGCGCTCACCGGACCGGCTGGGGCTGCGCCAGCGTGCGAGCGATGTGCACGAAGACGTAGCCCGCCAGCGCCGTCGTCAGCCAGAAGGGCGGGAACCAGAAGAAGACGACACCAGATATGAGGGCGGGCGCCAAGCCCACGAGCGCCAGCCACCCCGCCTGCCGTGGGCGCGTATGCCACAGGTAGATCGCGCCGACCAGGGCGATGGCACACGCCGCCACGACGCCACTGAAGAGGAGATCTCCCCACAGTGGTCCGGCGTCGGCAGGGATCTCCGCGGCCACTCCATCGAACAGCGGCTGGGTCTCGGTCCGGTATCGATCCACCAGGGTGCCTACACCGACTACCGCCTCGACTCCGGCGATGAGGCCGAGGATCGGCCGAAACCACCGCGGGTGATTCTGCATGGTGCCTCCTTAGAGCAACTACCCCTACAGACGAGCGAGCCGGCCGGTTGGGTGACACAGCGATGCTCGTTCGAGTGGCTTCAGCCGGTCGCCCCGAAGATCAGACCGACCAGGGCGGGCAGGACGATCATGGCGAGCTGGAGTGCGAGCAGTCCAGCCACCGTCCATACGATGATGGTCGCCACTCGATCGGCACGCTCAGCCGCCGGGTCGGGCGGGGGGGCCTCGTCGCCGAGCGCGCTGCGGGCGGCCCGGCGCCAGTTGCTGGCGAACAGCAGGCCCATCACGGGAAGCACGGCGATCGTGACGGCGTGGAGCACTCCCATGAGCAGCAGGAGGACGCCAACGCGAACGAGCTCGTCCTCCAGCTGCGATGCCAGACGACCCTGCCAGGCGGGGTCGGCTTCGAACACGGTGGTCATGATGATGACGGCACTGAACACGAGGTAATAGGCGATGTCGAGCAGCCGCAGGAACCGCTCGCTGGTCTCCTGATTGCTGCGGAAGACTTCGAGCGTGAGCTCGCGTCCGAACCGGCGGATGACCGGTCCAAGCGTGACCACGATCACGGTCATGAGGGCCACCGTAAGCACCTCGAGCGCCCACCACTCCATGCGTGCGGTTCGGCCGCTGAGGTCCAGGAACGCGGCAACCCACACCGCCGCCGCCAGCACCCCGCCGCCGGTCAGCGCGAGCGCCCGGCGCCTGCGCCGTCGGTAGGCCCGATCCTCGTCGATGGAGCGTCTCACCCGGGCGAACAGGTCCGGGCTGGGCTCGTAGTCGTCGGCGCCGTGCAGGGCGGTCGTCAGGAGCTCTTCAACGGTCATCGTTCTTCTCCCAGGCGGTGGCGGAGCGCGTCCATGCCGCGGCGGCAGTGGGTCTTGACGGAGTTGGGCGAGATGCGCAGCGTTGCGCCGATCTCGCGTTCGGTGAGGTCGAAGTAGAACCGCAGCAGCAGACACTCCCGCTGGCGCGGCGGCAGGTCTTCGATCGCGTCGATCAAGGCGGCCTGCTCGTCGTTGAGGACGACGCGATCGTCGGGCGCCTCGGGCGAGGCAGCCGGAGTCAACGCCTCGGAGTGCCGCAGCGACATCAGGCCGCGCCGATTGTGGTCCCGGGCCAGGTTGAGGAGGATGGAACGCAGATAGGGCGCAGCTTTGGCGGGATCCCTGATCCGATCGGCCGAGCGGTGCAAGCGTATGAAGGCTTCCTGCACCAGGTCTTCGGCGGCGTTCCGGTCGTCGGTGAACAATCGGGCCAGGCGCACCAGGGCGGTTCCCTCCTCGGCGAACAGCTTGCCGACCAGTTCGTCGGCATCTACCCCCGGGTCACGCTCGAGGGTGAGGGCCAGCGGAGCGGCCCAGGTGAGCAGCTCAGGCAGCTTTCGGCTTCGGCGTGTCGGACTCCAGGGTCCGACCCAGGCCGAGCAGCCGGCCGATGATCGGCAGACTGATCACGTTGAGCCCGTGCAAGATGCCCATCAGCAGCAGCATGCCGCCGACCCGCAACGTCGAGGCTTCGAGCTGTTCGGCGTTGACCTGCTGAGCCCAGCCGCTGTCGCGCTCGAAACTCACCGTGAACAGGATGAACGCCGCGAATATCAGGTAGTAGGCGACGTCCATCAGTACGAGATAGCTCTTACCGGTCCGGGGGTTGGCCCGGAAGATGTCGGCCGCGTAGCTCTTGCCGAACCGCTTGATCAGCGGGCCAAGCACCAGCAGGATCACCACCAGCACGCCGGTGACGATCAGTTCGAGAATCCACCAGTCCATGTCGAGCTCCCTTCAACCGCTCAATCCTTACAGACGGATGAGCCCCCTGCCCGGGTGACACGGTTCCTCAACCCTGCGCCAGCTTCTGGCCGGGGCACGGGCGTCGGGGGATTGACCAGACTCCCGCCTCCTGGCTGGGGACGGGGACGGGCGTCGGGGGTCTGTCTTCAGTTCGGGCGTCGGGGGACTGTCTTCAGGTCGGGCGTCGGGGGACTGTCTTCAGGCCGGCGACCGGCGACCGGCGACCTCCTATGAAACGATGAACGCCAGCTTGACCGTCGAGTGGTACTGCGAGATCTTGCCGTCCTTGACGCGGGCGGTCTGGGCGACGACTTCGACGCCGGTGATGCCCTTGACGCTCTCGGAGGCCTTGGCGACGGCCTTGTCGGCGGCGTCTTCCCAGCTCTCGGTCGAGATTCCGATTACCTCGATGACCTTGACGGCGCCGGAGGAGATGTAGTCAGCCATGTGCGATTCCCTTCGTGGAGTATTCCCTGCGGACGCTAGCCGATCACACCAGCAGCCCGAGAACCAGAGCGCCGGCGGCTAGGCCGAACGCAATGGCGGAGCGGGTCCGCTCGTCCCGGGCCAGACGGGTCCAGGCGTAGGCGATGATGAACCCGGCGACGAGACCCCCCAGGTGCGCTTCCCAGGCGATGCGGGGGGCGATCAAGGGCAGCATCAGGTTGATGCCGACGATGATGCCGATGCTCTGCAGCTGGGCGCGGCCCGCCGGCGTGTTGCGGGCGCGCCACGATGACGCCAGCCAGGCGCCGAACAGCCCGAACACCGCCCCGGAGGCCCCCACCGCCGGCCCGGTGTTGAAGGCGGCGTAGGCAACACTGCCGAGCAGTGCCGACGCCAGATACAGACCCGCGAACGGCACCGAGCCGACCTGGCGCTCGATACCGGGCCCGAGTACGTACAGGGCCCACATGTTGAACAGGATGTGCATCAGCCCCGAGTGCAGGAAGGCGGTGGTGATCAGCTGCCACCACGAGCCGCTCGCCACATCCTGGGGCCACAGGGCGAAGTTCTCGAAGATGGTGTTGTTGAGCTGCGGGCTGAGCGCTCCCAGCATGTAAACCACGATCGACGCCCCGAGCAGGAACATCGTGACCGGCGGCAGGGCGGTGCTGCGGGCCCGGATCTGGCGGCCGGTGATCACCTGGGCGCGGCCCCGCTGGCGGGCGCAGTCCGGGCATTTCTGCCCGACCGGCGAGTCGATCGAGCACTCTGCACAGATCGGCTTGCCGCAATCCGAGCAGGAGAGATAGGTGGTCCGGCCGCTATGCCGGTAGCAGACGGGGGCTTCTGAGCTCGTTTCCATATCCCCCATCTAACCGCGCTCGTGGCGGGAACGTTCCCCGAACGCGAGTCGGAGGCGGCAGAACCGCCTCCGACTTCCCATTTGCCTCGCTAGGTGAGGACGGGGATCCGTATTCAGATGTCCAATCTGTACTGATGCTTCCGGCTCTGCGGTCCCGGGTGGAAACCGCAAGCCCAAGGCTTCACCCCTAGCTCACTCGTGAAACCTTTCACGACGAAATATCGTCGATCGACGAACGGCTGCTTAGGGCCATTGGTCCCTAAAGCCGCGGAAAGCGTGTCCGGGCGCTGGGGTACCATCTTCCGGTGGAATACCAGGCGCTCTACCGCAAATACCGTCCCCAGCTGTTCTCTGAGATCGTCGGCCAGGATCATGTCACTGCCACGCTGCGGCGTGAAGTGCTGGAGTCCAAGGTCTCACACGCCTACCTCTTCGCCGGGCCGCGCGGCACCGGCAAGACGACCACGGCGCGGGTGCTGGCCAAGTCGCTCAACTGCCTCGACCGCAGCGCCGACGGCGAGCCCTGCAACAAATGCCACTCCTGCTCGGGGATCACCGAGGGCTCGTCACTGGACGTGATCGAGCTGGACGCCGCCAGTCACAACAAAGTCGAGGACATCCGCGAGATCCGGGTCAACGTCGGCACTGTTGCCTCGGTGTCCGGGGCGCGCCGCGTCTACATCCTCGACGAGGCGCACATGCTCTCCCGGGCAGCATCGAACGCACTCCTCAAGACCCTGGAGGAGCCGCCCGAGCACGTGCACTTCGTGCTGGCGACTACCGAGCCGTACAAGCTGCTCGACACCGTGCGGTCCCGCAGCCAGCGCTTCGATTTTCACCCCATCGGTGTGGAGGCGCTCAGCCAGTACCTGGCGACCATCGCCGACCGGGAGGGATATGAGGCCGGTTCTGACGGCCTGACCGCCATCTCCCACCATGCCCGCGGCTCGGTTCGAGATGGCATGGGCTTGCTCGAACAGGTGGCCGCCCTCGGGTCGGGCACCGTCGACTCGGCCGGTGTCTCCGCCGCTCTCGGCCTGGTCGGCTCCGAAGCGTTCGAGCGGCTCTGTCATGCCATCGTCGGCCAGGACGCTCAGGCCGGCCTGCAGCTGGTCGCCGACGTCGCCGCCCAGGGCTCGGACCTGCGGCGGTTCGTAGGCGACGCCCTCGCCTACTTCCGGGGGGTATTCCTGGCCCACTACGCCCCCAACCTGGAAGAGATCGTCGATGAGTCTGCCGACCGCATCGAAGGGTGGCGGGCCATGGCCCGCACCATGCCCGCCGCCGACGTGATCCAGGCCATTGATCAGCTGTCCGAGGCACTGCTCCAGCTCCGGGAAGGGCGGGAGGAGCGCCTGGTGGTCGAGCTGACGATCATCCGCCTGACCCGCCACGACACCGCGATCGATCCGGTCTCGCTTGCCGCCCGGCTCGATCGCATCGAAGGGCGGTTGCGGCGCGACGGTGCGGTGAGTAACCCGGCTCCCGCCCAGCCGACGGCGGCGGCCCCGACGCCGGCCCCACATCGGCCCGCTCCCCAGCCCAAGCAGTCGGCTGCGCCGGAAAAGGCCGATGCGCCCTTCGAGCCGTCCACGCCCGCTCCTCAGCCCGAACCATCGGCAACACCGTCGGCGCCGATGAAGGAGGAGATGGCGGCTGCCGTGCTGTCGATGAAGGCCGTCGAGAACGCCTGGCCCGCGCTCATCGGCAAGGTTCGCGAGGCGGTCGGTCCCCGCCGCTACGCCCTACTCAAAGAGGCCACCCCGGGGACTGCCGAGGGCGAAAAGCTCGTTCTCCACCTGCCGCCCCACCTGACCTTCCACCTCGAGTCTCTCCAGGAGGATCAGGCGCTCCGTGATGTCGTTGAGATGGCGGCATCGGATCTCCTGGGCGGCCGGGTCGCCATCGCCTACGCCCCGGGTCCCGGGCCAGCCGAACCTGCTGTCCAGGCATCGCTGCCGGACAACCCGCCCCGTGCCCCGGCACCCGCCGACCTGGTCGGCGAAGAGGACGGCGGCATCGACCCCGCCAAACTCGTCGAAGACATCCTCGGCGGCGAAGTCGTCCCGGACGATGGGAACGCCTGACGGCGTTCCTTGCGAGTTTGGCTTCGCCAAACTCTGGGAATGATGGCGAGGGGGGTGAAAGCGCGGTTGTTACCTCCCCTGCGAGCGCAGCGAGTGGGGGAGGCAAGGAGGGGGGTGAAAGCGCGTTCCTGTGTTCTCGTTCGCGGATAGGTCCCCCGGACTTGCCCAAGCCAAAGAAGGCGGGTGCGCTACGCTCGCCGCCATGGGACGTTTACCGAAAGACATGCAAAAGCTGCTGGAGCAAGCCTCCGCGATGCAGGCGAAGATGCAGGAAGCGCAGGCCGAGGCCGCCGAGCAGGAGTTCGAAGGCACCGCCGGCGGTGGGGTAGTGAAGGCGGTGGTGCGGGGATCCGGAGACCTGGTCTCGGTCACCTTCGATCCATCGGTGCTCGACCCCGAAGACCCTGAGCTCGTCGGCGACCTGGTGGTAGCGGCCGTCAACCAGGCGCAAGCAGCTGCTCAGGAAGCCCTGGCGGGTGGGATCAGCGACGCCGCGGGCGGCCTCAACCTCGATGATCTCGGCCTGGGCGGGCTGCTGGGCTAGAGGCCCGGCTGATGTTCGAACCCCCCGTTCAGCGGCTGATCGATGAATTGGCGCGTCTGCCGGGGATCGGCCGCAAGAGCGCGCAGCGCCTCGCTTTCCACATCTTGAACGCCGACGAGGCCGACGCCGAACGCCTCGCCAACGCCGTTCTCGACATGCGGCGCCAGGTGCGATTGTGCTCCCGGTGTTTCAACGTCGCAGCGGGAGCAGAGTGCACAATCTGTCTGGACAGCCGCCGCGACACCACCGTCCTGTGCGTCGTCGAACGTGCCCAGGACATCGTGGTGATGGAGCGCACCCATGAATTCAGCGGCCGCTATCACGTTCTGGGTGGCTCGATCTCACCGATCGCCGGTATCGGGCCAGATCAACTGCACTTCCGTGAACTGCTGGCCCGTATCGAGCCCGAAGGTGTCGCCGAGGTCATAGCCGCCACCAACCCGACGGTGGAGGGGGATGCGACGGCTCTGTATGTGGCGCGAGTCCTCAAACCACTCGGCGTCAAGGTGACCCGGTTGGCGAGCGGGCTCCCCGTCGGCGGCGACCTCGACTACGCCGACGAAGTCACCCTCGGCCGCGCCCTCGTCGGCCGCCAGGAGCTGTGACGGGGTTCTCTGCTTGAAACTTGGAACCTGCAACTTGAGCGGGAACACGGGAACGCGCTTTCACCCCCCTCCTTGCCTCCCCCACTCGCTAGCGCTCGCGGGGGAGGTAACAACTACCCCCCTCCTTGCCTCCCCCACTCGCTGCGCTCGCGGGGGAGGTAACCCCCTCTGGCCGACAGCCGACAGCCGATAGCTGACCACTGACCACTGACCACCGACCACTGACCTTTGGGCTCCACCGACCACTGACCTTTGGGCTCCACCGACCCCTGACCTCGGGTTGAGATAGTCTCGCTCTCCATGGATGTGATCTCATGGCTGCTCGACGGTGATCCGGCCATCCGCTGGCAGGTGATGCGTGATCTGACCGACGCCGGACCGGATGCGGTGGCGGAGGAGCGGGCGCGGGTCGAAACCGAGGGATGGGGTGCCCGGCTCCTGGCCCTCGAGGACGATGACGGGCTGTGGGCGGGCGGGGCGTGCTTCCCGGCTTCATACCGGGGCGGCGAGGAGGGCCAGCCGTGGACGGCAACGATGCACACCCTGCAAACGCTGCAGATCCTCGGTCTCGATCCCGAATCCGAGTCGGCCCAACGGGCGGTTGGATTGATCGCCGACAACGGCCGGTGGGAGCACGACGGGCAGCGCTATTTCGACGGCGAGGTCGAGCCCTGCATCAACGGCCGCACGATCGAGACCGGTGTCTACTTCGGCATGGACGTCTCCGCGATTGTCGATCGGATCGTGGGGGAGCGCCTCGCCGATGGCGGCTGGAACTGCGATGCCGAGAATGGTTCGACCCGCTCGTCCTTCGATTCCACGATCGACGTGCTCGACGGACTGGTCGC
>JABDLU010000074.1 GCA_013002865.1 Acidimicrobiia bacterium | reverse complement strand
CCAGCCCTCGCTCTCCTGGCTTTCGATCGGCGGCGTCGTCGCCGTCGTGCTGTGGTTCGCCGTCTCGGTCGGCCTGTCGTTCTACCTCAACGCCAGCTCGGTTTTCGGTGAGACGTATGGGCCGTTGGCGGGTGTGATCGGCGTCATGCTCTGGTCCCAACTCTCCGCCATCGCCATCCTGTACGGGCTGAGCGTCGACGCCCAGCTAGAAGCTATTCGGGCCGGTCAAACCGAGGTTCGCACGGGAGACGCCGGATGAGCCTGCAGCAGAAGGTGCGGGCCAGTGTCGGTGCCGATGGAGTGTTCAACCTGGCGGCCCACGACACCGCCGATACCCCCGGAGTGGACGGGAAAGATCAGGCCAAGCAGGAGCTGGCCGACATGGCCGACGAGCTGTTCGACCTGCACGAAAAGCTGTTTGCCGAAGACGAGCGTGCCCTGTTGCTGGTCCTGCAGGGCACCGACGCATCGGGCAAGAACGGCACGATCAAACACGTTGTGCGGTTGGTCAACCCGGCCGGCGTCAGTATTGCCTCGTTCGTGGAACCAACCGAAGAAGAACGCGCCCACCACTTCCTATGGCGTATTCGAAAGCAGGTGCCGCGGGCGGGGCGGCTGGGGGTTTTCGATAGGAGCCACTATGAAGACGTGCTGGTCCCCGCCGCCGAAGGCACGCTCTCTGCCGCCGAAATCGACCAGCGCCTCGAAGACATCAATCACTTCGAGCACGAGCTGACCGAATCTGGCGTAACGGTCTTGAAGTGCCTGCTGCACATCTCCTACGACGAGCAGCGCGACCGGTTCCTACGGCGCCTGCGGCGTGACGACAAACGGTGGAAGTTCAGCGAAGCCGATCTCGAGACCCGACAACACTGGGACCAGTACCAGGCTGCCTACGGACAGACCGTGGCCGCTACTCACACCGATCACGCACCCTGGCACGTGATCCCATCCGACCACAAGTGGTACCGCAACTGGGCGGTGGCATCGCTGCTCATCGAGACGCTTACCGAGATGGACCCTCGCTACCCCGAACCCGACTTCGATCTCGAGGCGCTCCGGCAGAGACTGGGACACGACGCATGACGATGACCGATCCAGCCGCCCCCGACACAGAGGACAAAGATTCGACCGCTGAGCGGCTGCGCGTCGCCGTCGAATCGATCGCCGGCGCCCCCTTCGCGGCCGGCAACGACGTCACCGTCTTGTGCAATGGTGACGAGATCTTTCCGTCGATGATGGAGGCCATTGGCAGCGCCAGAACCTCGATCGACTTCGTCACGTTCGTGTATTGGACGGGCACCGTGGCTCGGGACTTTGCGCACGCACTGGCCGAGAAGGCGAGAGACGGTGTGCGGGTGCGAGTCGTGCTCGACGCATTCGGCTCCCAGGACATGGACAACGGGCTACTCGAAGAGCTCCGGGCGGCCGGCGCCATCGTCGAACGATTCCGGCCCATCGTCCGGTGGAAGGTGTGGGAATCCGACCACCGTACCCATCGCAAGATCTTGATCGTGGACGACTGCGTCGGATTCACCGGGGGAGTCGGTATCGCCTCGGAATGGGAAGGCACGGCTGCCACCAGCGATGAGTGGCGTGACACGCACTTCCGCATCGAGGGACCCGCCGTGCTGGGTCTCAAAGCGGCCTTCCTGTCGGATTGGCGCGATTGCGGCCATCCGATTGGCCGGGAAGACATCGACATCGGACGACCCCCGGCCGCCGGCGACATCGGCGTTGCCGTGCTGGATGCTTCAGCGCACATCGGGTTCAACCCGGCCGAGCGGCTCCTCGAGGCTCTGGTGGCCGCCGCCGACGAGCAGATCCTGATCCAGACCCCATACTTCAACCCGCCTGATGGTCTCATCGAAGGGTTGATCGCCGCGCGCCGCCGGGGCGTCGATGTCAAGATCTTGCTGCCCGGTCCCCACATCGACAAACGGATATCAGAGGTGGTTGCCCTCAACCGGTGCCGGAAGCTGGCGGCAGACGGCATCCAGGTTTGGCAATACCAGCCGACCATGATGCACGTCAAGGCGGTCATGGTCGACGGCCGGGCCGCCATGGTCGGGTCGGTCAATTTCAATCGGCGCTCGGTTGAGAAGGACGAGGAAGTCGCCATCGGCATCGTCGACGAGCGCTTCACTTCCCAGCTCATCGAGGACTTCGAAGCGGATCTGACTCGTAGCAAACTGGTACAACCGGACGGCGAACCCCTGTGGAGGCGGCTCCTCGCTGTGTTGCTCTACCCGATCCGCCGGGAGTTCTGACCGGCTACGTCGTCGGCCCCCGGTCTTCGTCCGGCTCAGTGAACAGCGTCAACTGCACACCGTCGGCGTCGGTCAGCCGGCTGTTCACAGAACCCCACGGGGTGGTTCGGGCCGGGGAGAGGACGGCCGCCCCGGCGTCGGCCAGGAGACGTGTGGTGGTATCGGCATCGGCGACCTCGAAGGCGACCCGGAGCGTCCCCGCCACCCGCGATCCCACCTCTACCTCGTCCACGAACGCAGCATGTTCTTCATCGAGGATCTCGAGGGTGGCTCGTCCGGCATCGAGTATGACACCCGTGCCGTGGCCGGTGTCGAACTGTTCGATCAGGGGAAGGCCGAGCCGGTCGCGATAGAAGGTCACCGCCCGGGTGAAGTCGGCGGTCGTGATGACCACGCGGGCTTGGGCAACGCCGGAGGATTCGCGCATTCATGGCTCCAATCGGGAGCCACGCAACCTAGCGACCAGGACGCCTCTACGATCGGAAGGGTGTTACACGAGCTGCTCGCCACACCGGGAGTCCGGGAAGAGGTCCGTCTCGCCGGTCCGGTCGGCGTGATGGCGTTGCACGGCGGCCTCGAAGACGGCACCGCTGAGGCCGCCGCCGCGGTAGCTCGGGCAACGCTGGCCAGCCACTACGCCATCATTCAGCCCGACGACCTGGCGTGGCACATCCCGTCGGTCGAGCACGATCCTCGCCAGAGCCCCAAGCTCCGCCGCTTCCTGGAGCACGTCGACCTCGTCGTCTCGTTTCACGGGTTCGGCCGAAAGGGTCTGGAGAACGTTGCCCTGGTGGGAGGGCGGAATCGCCGGGTTGCCGGGGTGATGGCGGCCTCGCTGGAGCGCCGGACCGGGCTGCGAGTCATCTCAGATCCCGACCGGATGCCGCCCGGCCTGGCCGGTATGCATCCGAACAACCCGGTGAACCTGCCGGCATCGCACGGCGTGCAGTTGGAGCTTTCACCGGGAGCTCGCCGTTCCGCCACCCTGGCAGCCGTCCGGGATGCCGTTGCCGTCGTCGTGGCGGCGGAGATGGCGTCGGTCTGCCCGGACCCTCAGTCGGCTGTGGCCTCGATCGGCCGAAGGTCTGCAGCCAGAGACGAAAAGTAGCGTCCGATCCGATCCATCTCGGCGATGGGATTCGGTGCTTCAGCCTGCCCGACGGCCGTGCCGGCCTTCCCGTTCTGGATGGACCCGACGGGGGCGGCAGCGGGCGTTACCGCCACCGCCAGCCGGGGACCGCTTGGTGTCTGGGTCCGGACCGCCGGCTCGGGAATGCCGCGGGACTCATGGCTGCCCGCCAGCGAGGTGCGCGCCCAGCGTTGCACGTTCGCCCACAGCCAGCCGTCGGCACTCTCCCAGCGGTAGTCGGGCTCGGGGAGAAAGCGCCGCCGTTGCCACTGTTCGATGGTGCGGTCGTCCACACCCAGGCGGACCGCCAGGCCGTCGAGATCGACGACGTCGGGGACCTCGACCGCTTGGCGCTTGCGGCGAAATCGACTCTTGTGTTTCGCCCACTCCCGGACGGTGTCCCACAGCCACACGTCCTGGGGTCCAAAGCGAAGGTCAGGCTCGGGCAAGATGGATCGGCGCTGCCAGCGGTCGATGGTGGACACGCCGACGCCGAGGCGCTCAGCCATCTCGGCACGCCCGACCAGGTCTGGTTTGCTCCCGTCAGCCCACTCCCGCATACCCGATCAGCGTAGGCACGTTGTGCGAGGTGCGCTGAGGGCCGGGCGGATGTGAAGGGACTATTTATCCGGCGCGCAGCCGGGCGGCGTCACGAACGAACTCGACGAATTGCGGCACGGGCAGCGGCCGGGCGATGTGGTAGCCCTGCACCATGTCGCAGCCGAGGCGCCGTAGGAACTCGAACTGCTCGACCGTCTCGACACCTTCTGCAACGATCTGCATCTTGAGGGTGTGGCCGAGGCTGATGATGGCTTCCGAGATGGCGGCGTCGTCCGTATCGCCCGGAAGGTCGGAAATGAACGACCGGTCGATCTTGAGCACGTCGATGGGAAGTCGCTTCAGATAGCTCAGCGAGCTGTATCCGGTCCCGAAGTCGTCGATCGAGATCCGCACGCCGAGCGCCCGCAGCGCGTTGAGGTTGACCAGTGCCAGGTTGATGTCCTCGATGAGCGTTCCTTCGGTGACTTCGATCTCAAGCCGGGCCGGGTCCACGGAAGCGCTGTTGAGCGTCTCGTCGATGGTGGCGGTCAAGTCGCCCTGGTGAAATTGGCGGGAGGAGACATTGAGCGACAAGGCAAGGTGTCCGAGGCCGTCGGCTTCCCACGTCTGGAGCTGGCGGCACGCCTCTCCTATGACCCACCGATCGAGCGGGATTATCAGGCCGCTCTCCTCAGCAACCGGGATGAAGCGGCCGGGCATGATGAGCCCGTGGTCGGGGTGATGCCATCGCACCAGGGCTTCCATGCCGGTTATGGCGCCGCTCGCGAGGTCGAGTTTTGGCTGGTACCAGAGGGACAGCTGATCGGGGGAGTCGAGGGCCGTCCGCAGGTTGGAAATGAGGGTGAGCCGTTCCGAGGTGCGGGCCCGCAATTCGGCCGTGTAGAAGCGGTAATTGTTTCTTCCGGCGTCTTTGGCGGCCGACATCGCCAGCGCTGAGTCGCGCAGCAGGGCGTCGGCGTCGGCTCCGTCGACCGGATAGATGGCCACACCGATGCTGGCAGTCACGAGCAGGTTCTTGCCGGCGAGCTGGTACGGGGTGGCCAATGCGTCGACGGCCTTGTCGGCGACGGCTTCGGTCGCCTCGGTCGAGTCCGAGCTCTCGATGACCACGGCGAACTCGTCGCCGCCGAGGTGGGCAACCGTGTCGGCAGCCCGGACCGTGCCGGTCAGCCGTTCGGCGGTAACTTGCAGCAGTTGGTCGCCGATCTCGTGGCCGAGTTGGTCGTTCACGACGCTGAAGTTGTCCAGGTTGATGAACAGCACGCTCACCCAGCCGCCCTCCCGTGAGGCGCGCCGGATTGCCTGGTCGAGGCGGTCGCGGAACAGGACCCGGTTGGGCAGACCGGTCAGCGGATCGAATTGGGAGAGGTACTCGACCTCGGCGCGGTCTGCTTCACGCTCGGCGTCGTAGCGGGCCCGGACGTCTTGCCAGCGGCGCCGGGTGGCCCGGGCGGCTGGGCGGAAGAGGAACATGCCTTCGGCGAGCAGCAGCAGGAGGCCGGCGCTGAGAAGCAGGAACTCGAGTCGGCTCAGCGCCTGCACCCGGGCTTCGGTCTCCCGCTGGTACTGGAAGACAACGCCCTCCATGCGGGATCGGTAGGCACTCGAAGCCAGCTCCAGCAGAGCCACCTCGGAGCCGGTCGGGGGCCGCTCGAGGGCCGAGCGAGCCAGGTTGATCACCTGGTTGAACAGCGGGTCGGCCAGCTCGAGCAGCCGGTTCACCTCGTCGCTCGGTGCGCCGGGCAAGCCGAGCTCCTCGTCACCGAATTGCAGGCCGATGTAGATGCGCGAGAACGTGTCGATGGTCTCGGCCAGGGTGGCGGCTACTTCTGGGTCGGCCTCGCCCGCCTGGGCAATCTGGGCCACGCCGTTGGTGATCTCGTAGCTGAGCCCGGGCTGGGAGGTCGCCAGATTGAGCACGCCGACGTCGCTGGCCTGAATACTCAGCTCACGGGCAGTGAGAATCGTCGACGCGATCATCATCACCGCAATCACGCCGAGCCCGATGATGTAGGGGCCGGCCGGCTTGTGGGGTGGGTTGTTGGCGGACCAGCTCACGGTCGAGCCGCCCGGGGAGTCGCCTGAGCTCATTGACATTCCTCGCTGCGAATGTATCGGCCGGCCCGGCGCGCGACCTGAGCGCTACACGGTGGCGGGGCGCCTCTCCCGATAGGCATCGAGGAACGCGTCGGCCTGCTGCGGGGGGAGTGGCTTGACGGCTTCCCGGATGGTGATGCCCGACATGCGATGCGTGCGCGGCCCCACCCAGCCGGCGACCAGCTCGGGCCGGCGCCTGGCGGTGTCGCGCAGCACCCAGCCGATCGCCTTGCGGATGAAGAACTCCTTCTCCTCCAGCATGCCATCGGCGATTCGGGCGAAGCGATCCCAGTCCCCCTCGCCTGCTCGCAGCGCCGTGAGGTGGGCCAGCAGCGCCGAACGGCGGATCCAGAAGTCGGCATCGCGAGCCCAGCGGTCCAGTTCGGCCGACAACTCGGGAAACCGCTCGACCATGCCGCCGACCACCCGGGTGCACAGCGTGTCGACCAATGCCCAGGTCTTCGACTCGCGAAGCAACCGTTCGATGAAGGGCAGGTCGGAGGCCTTGAGCACCTCGTCGTAGAGGGCGAGCAGCTCGATGCCGAGCATCCGGAGTTCGTGCACCCGTTTCGCCCACAGGCCGTCGACGAGGCTGATCAGATCGGCCCGGTCGAGATCGGGGGAGGAGCGTCGGAAGCGTTTGGCGGTTCGTCGGATGGTGGGAATGGTGGCGCCGAGAAACTCCAGGTCGCTTTTCAGGTAGCGCTTTTCACCCTCGGCCCGCTCGGGCGTTGATTGCTGGGTGAGCTCGCCGGTCAGCGCAGTGACGGTGGCGGCAACATCCACCGCGGGCTACTTCCCGAGCGCCTTCCGGATCGGCTGGGCGACCTCGTCGTACTCGGCATGACGGCCCGTCTCCAGCTTGCTGTAGACGAGGTCGTCGTCGACCGTCACCTCGTACACCCCGCCCTTTGACGGGATGAGGAGAATCTCAAATGCCTGTCCGAATTCCTCGAACAGTTGCTCTGCCATGCTGACCGCACGGCCGGTGTAGTTTCAAGCCCGGCAGAATTCAATGGTGACGTTCATGGTCGGCACGATAGCGAGCTCCCGGGCCCAGGCCGGCCGCCTCCTCGCCGTCGCCACCGTTCTCCTTCTTGTGGCGACGGCCTGCGGAGACGACACCGGGACCCCCGCCGTGCCCGACTCGGAATCGGCGGTGTGCGCCGATGTGGTGGGCGCCGAGGTCGCCGCGGAATCCGACGGCGTGTTTGCGTTCTCCGTCACCGTGCGCTCACCCGACACGGGCTGGGAGAAGTACGCCGACGCCTGGGAGGTGCGGGCGCCCGACGGAACCGTGCTTGGCACCCGGATCCTCACTCACCCCCACGTCGAGGAGCAACCGTTCACGAGATCGCTCCGTGGTGTCGAGGTCCCCGCCGGCGTCGACACCGTCGAGATTGCCGCCCGCGACTCGGTAGAGGGGTTTTGCGGGGAGACGGTGCTGGTGGAGCTAGTCGGTCGTCCGTAGACGCACCGAGTTGCCAGTTTCAAGTTCCAAGTTCCAAGTCAGAGGGGCATCGGGCATCAGGCGTCGGGCCTCAGGCATCGGGCCCAGCGTCTTCTGGCTGGCAACTGGCAACTTGAAACTTGAAACTCAATCAGCAGCACAGGAACGCGCTCTCACCCCCCTCCTTGCCTCCCCCACTCGCTGCGCTCGCAGGGGAGGTAATCCCCTACCGCAAATGCTCCTCCAGAAGCTCCCAGACGTGGGATTCGGCGAGCTCGCGGCGGAGGAAGGCGAGGGTGCGCAGGAAGGTGGGGATCGACATCTCCACCGACATCGGGTTGGGGCGGGCGACGGCCAAGACGTCGTTGTCGGGGCGGAGGACGACCACATCGGCTTCCGGCCAGGTGGCTTCGATGATCTCGAGCTCGCGGCTGAGGGCCTCGGCACCCAGCCGGTCAAACATCCCCTCGTAGAAGCGGGCGTTTTCACGGGCCTCGTCCGACGCCATGGGTGCGATGATGAGGATGAAGTCGAGCGGCTGTTTAGCGTGCTCGAAGACCAAGTGGGCGCTGGTACCGGACGCTACGCCTCCGTCGACATAGCGGCGACCCTCGATCTCCACGGGGTGATAGACCATCGGTACGGCCGATGAGGCGGCCACCGCCTCTCGCAGCGTCGTCTCCGGGGCATCGTCGGTCCCGAACACCACCAGGCGCCGTTCCTCCAGGTCGTAGGCGGTGATGAGGGTTGGGCGATCCGGCCAGGAGTTGGCCAACGGACCGGCCAGGTACTCGGCGTATTCGGCGATTCCGTCGGGGTCGAACAGGGCCGGGCCTCCCAGGGTGAGGTCGATGCCGGGTTTCCGCAAGCCGGGGAGGATCCCGTGCCGGACCCAGCGTCCGAAGCCGGAGGGCCGGGCCCGCCGCAGTAGGAACTGGCTGATGTGGCTCACGTACTCGGACCGGCTGCGGTCACCGCCGGTCAAGGTCTCGATGTGAAGCCGGTCGGCCCGCGTCACAGCCGCCACGGTGGCCCCCGCCGACGTTCCGATGATGATGTCGGCGTCGTTGGGATCCCAGCCGGTGGCC
>JABDLU010000060.1 GCA_013002865.1 Acidimicrobiia bacterium | reverse complement strand
GAAAGCTGCTCCCAGAAGGCGCGCGAACCCTGCTCATAGTCGAGGGCGGCCGCGTCGTAGGTGCCCTTCGGATCGAAGCCCCGGAGCGGATCGCTCGCGGGGCTCGATACCGCCATCAGTGGCCCTCGTGCACCTCGACGATGTCGTCGGCGACCAACCCGTGTGCCTCGCGGTGCACGGCCACGGCGGCTTCGGCGTTGGGCGCTTCAACCAGGCAATAGACCGCGCCCTCGGCCTCATTGAACCAGTACTGCTTGTAGTCCACGCCGTACTTTTCCTGCGTGGCCAGATCGGCCTTGTGGGCCCCTTCGACAGCTTCCGCCGTCAAGTCGGCCACGTTCTTGTGGGTGTCCATGAAGAGCGGCATAACCCTGCTCCTTCCGAAGTTCGGAGAAGGAGTGAGGCCGCCGGAGGGTTCCGGCGGTCCGAGCGACTTCTCGGGTATGCCCGGAGACGAACTACTCGATGCTCGTCTGGAGCTTGTCGGCGGACTGTACTCCGATCCCGTCCCGACTGCCGCGCGATCATGCGGCCCCGACCGGAGGCCGGCTATGCCCTGGCGGACACGGCCAGGATCTGCTCGGGAACGGCCGTGACCGGGTTCAGGCCCCGCATGCCATCCAGTTCAGCCCAAAAGAGGAAGATCTCAACGTCGTCGGACTGCTCGCCCGGTCGGGGCTGCTCGATCACGCCGCCGTAGGACACGTTGAGGTAGTCGATCCGCATCCCCCATGGGCCCCGGATGGAGATGTCGTATTTCTTACCGTGACGCAAGCGGCGGACCTTCAGCGGATGAAGCCCGCGAGTAGTACGCAAGAGCCGCCAGCGCCCCTGGTCGAGCTTCTTCAAGGATGTCTTGACTGCGGATACGGGTTTCATTGCTTTCATGGTGAGACAGCTGCCTTCTGTGTTTCGGTTTCTACGATCTGCACGCTCAGGTCGATCGGCGATCTGAGCGTCTCCGCCAGGTGTCGGGCCAGCAAGGTGACCGACGGCCCGTAGTTGGACGTGGCGAGGACAACGTCGACGTCGGTGACGCCCTCGGCCACCGCAACGGTTACGTTGACCACCTCCGACGACGTTTCATCAACAAAGTCTTCAACCGCCTCGGTGGCGGCAGCCGTCTGGTCCGTCGGGGGAAGCACGTTGCCGCGCCCAAACTGCAGCGGGAGGACGACGAGGATGACGGCGAACGAAGCCCACCGCAGGCCGGAGGCGATTGAGGCGTTTCCCCCAAGCAGGCGGCGTCCCGGGACGAAGCCGGCGGCGATGAAGGTGAGTGAGGCGCTCACCACGATCCCGGCCACGTTGACCAGGAAGAGCAACGTGGCGCCGAGCGCCATCTGCCACTCGCCCAGCTGAAGTGTCACTCCCACCACGGCGAGCGGCGGAACGAGCGCGACCGCCACCGCCACCCCGGGCAGTGCATCGCTGGCCGATTGTCGCACCTGTCCGTAGGCGCCCACGGCGCCGGCCGCCAGGGCGACACCGAGGTCGAGCATGTTGGGCGAGGTGCGGGCGATCAACTCGGCGGGAAGCGGGTACGCCGAACCCGGCACCGCCAGCGAAATCAACGTAGCCAGTCCGACTGCCAGCAACGCCCCGATGAGCACGAGCGTGAACTGTTGGCTGATTCGTCGCGGCCACCCCATCACCACCGAGGCCGCCACGCCGAGCACGGGGCCCATCAGCGGGGCAACGAGCATCGCTCCGATGACCACGGCCGTCGAATCGGCGAGGATGCCCAGCACGGCGATGGCCACCGACAACGACATCAAGGAGACGAACCGGGCCACGAATGGGCGGGCCCGGCGGCCTTCGTGAAACAGACCGTAGATCACCCGCCGCCGCTCTTCGGGCAGGAGCGGATCCTTCCGCTCCAGGTGAGCTCCGGCCCGGCTGAGGAACGCACCGATCAGCCCTGATGCGCGTCGCAGGTTTGCCGTTCCGAAAGCCTCCACGGCATGACGAAACGAGAGAAACGTCTCCGCTTCCTCCCCTATCCCCAGCCCGTCGCGATCTTCAGCGCGTAGATCGGTCATACACGGTCTCTCAGAGTGGCTGGGCGAGACCATATCAAGGAAGCGGACGGGGTTGAAATCTTTCTAGAACGGCTTTCGCGCCCTGACCGAGGGCCGCCCTCCCGTCTAAGACGCCCATCCAGCGCGACTTCGTGATCCTCCAGAACAGAAGGCGTGCTCCGCATAACGACTCCCCGGGGTTAGCGCTTCCCCGTGGCGATCTTCGACACATGACGCGTTTTCTTGATCGCGCGCTCAACGCTCGTCAAGCGCGGCACGCTGACCGGATCTCCCACGGGCTTCTGGCTGCGCTTGGTGCCTCGCCTCCTACGGCTTACCGGCCTGAATCCATGCGGCAATCTCGTTGCCAAGCGGAGTGATCAGCTCGGCGCATTCCGGCGTGAGCGCGATGCCCTGGTTGAAGTTGATCGAATCAAACTCGTACCTGCTGGGATCGCACACCTCGCCGTACTCCGTCGGATACTCGGCCCGCAAGTAGTCGCGCGTGTTCAGCACGGCGCTGCGGAATCCCGGTGTTTCGATCGGTAGCCATTGCAGCCGACCGTCATCGAACACCTGCCAGGGCTCGATGACCTCGGTGACGCCACTGGCGATGAACACCGGGTCGGTCGACGTGACCGTGCATGCCACCCCCACGTACAGGCTGTTGCCGACTTCGACTGCCTCACAGCCGACCACCTCGCGGGGATGAGCGGCGGCGGAAACCGCGTTGTAGGCCCACATTGTGAGGTCGGGCTCGTCGGCCTGGGTCAGCCGCTCGATCGTGACGAGATCAGCCGAGTTGAGAGCCCCGTAGAACTCTTGCACGGTGGCCAGAGCCGCGGCCTGGCGCGCCGCTTGCGCCGATTCGCTGTCGTCTCCGGTGACCAAGATGAGCGCCGCTCCGGCGACGATCACCGCCCCAACGGCCGCCAGGGCCGGCAGCAAACGGCGGGGTCTGCGAGCCGAGTCGTGGGATGTGCGTTCGAGGGTCTGGGTTTGCATGGTCGAGCTCCTTGTGTCGACTGCGTGGAGCCGGGGGCCAATGTCGGGGAGCGCATCCCAATCGGGAATCGGGTTGGCTTCGACGAGCAGGGAATAGACCTGTTCGGGTTTCATCAGCTTCCGCCTCCTCCGGTCGCACTCGCCGGGGGGCGATGTGATCTCGTTGCATGGGTTGATTCGTAGTGGCGGGCGAGGCGCTGTTTCGCCCGGGTGAGCCGCTTGTCTACGGCTGCCAGCGAGCATCCCAGGGCTTCCGCCATCTCACTGTGGGACAGCCCCTCCCACGCCGACAGCAGGAGGATCTCTCGATCGGGCTCCCGGAGCCGTTCGACGGCCTCGCGCACCTGTCGGTATTCGGTGCGCTGCACGACCACCGTCTCGGGGAGTGGCGCCGCCGGCTGGCGGACGGACCGGATCCGGTGGGTCAGTCGCTCGTAGCGTGCCGAGCTGCGGCGTTGCTGTGACAGGACCCGGCGGGCGACGCCGTACAGCCACGGAAGCTCCCGCCCGCCGCCCGGGATCTCATCGCGGCGCCGCCACGCCACCGTGAACACCTCAGCGGCGGCGTCGTCGGCATCCGCCGACGCCGTCCGGCGGTGGCAGTAGGCACGGATCGCCCCGGCGTGGCGCTCATAGAGGCGATCAAACCAGTTCTGTGTGCGGCTCATGTGCCTGCCCTCTCTCGACTATATGTGGCCGGGCGGGGGTCATGACGGACAGATTCGTGCGCGAGAAAAATGTGTCCGTATGGGGTGGGAGGCGGCCACAGATAGGTGACCGGCCCCATGGCCGGTTCGCACAAACCGGGGAGTGGGACCGGAGACGGCGCTGCGTCGTCCCCGGTCCTGCGCGTCTCGCACCCCTCCCCGCTCAAGGCGTGATAGTGGGTGCCCGCCCAGGCGAGGCCGGGGGTCAGCCTCTTGGGTAGCGGGCCGACCGCCGCTGCGAATCCGGCACCACCGGCGTCTCTGTGGTCGGCTGGGCCGGGGTGTCGACCGGAACCTGGGCGAGAATGCTCATGGCCCGTTCGTTGCGCTCCTCCACCGAATGGCTGTCCCACCGGGCAATCTCGTCCAGCGCTCGGGCGGCCCAGTCGTCGACGGTGTTCAACAAATTGGCGAAGAAGTCGATGGCAAGTGCCCGGACGTACACCTGATCCTGCAGCGCCCCCCGGCCATCGAGGTATTCCTGTTTGACCTCACCGGCGAACGTCAGCATCTCCTGGTTGTCGGCCCGGACCTGCTTGAGGGCCGCTTCGACTTGCCCGGCCTCGGCCACCGGGGCGACGAAGAGGCGCAACATCCCCTCGAACTCCATGGCAAACGGCGACGGCGGCGTGTCGAGCCATTCCCGAAGTTCGGCCAGCCCGGCTTTCGAGATCGAGTAGACGGTGCGGGCCCGCCGACCGACGTACTCCTTGCGGCCGTCCACCAGGCCGGCCTTGGCGAGCTGCTTCACCTCGCGGTAGATGGCACTCTCTGCCCGGGGCCAGACGTAGCGGAAGTAGCGGGCGCTCTGGCCCGCCAACTCATACGTCGACCAGGGGCGAAGAGACAGCTGCGACAGCAGGGCATACGACGTGGTGGTGAGGCGGCGCTGGGTTGACATACTCTAAACGATAGTATACGTTACTGGCGTTCGGAGTATTTATGAAAAAGGGGAGACTCGTGGATAACACCGACTACACCTTTGACACCATCGTCGTTGGCGGCGGGCAGGCCGGTCTCATCGTCGGCCACGCTCTCCGGGAACAGGGAGTCGACTTCACGATCCTCGATGCCAGCGCCCGGGTGGGTGACGCCTGGCGGCATCGGTGGGACTCGCTGCGGCTGTTTACCCAGGCCTTCATGAACGGGCTGCCCGGCATGGCGTTCCCGGCGCCGCCCAACGCTTTTGTCGGCAAGGAAGATGTCGCCGACTTCCTGGAGACCTACGCCAAAGAAATGGAGCTCCCGGTTCGATCCGGTGTCCGGGTAGAGCGGCTGACGAGTGACGGTGACGGCTTTCGGCTCGATACCACCGGCGGGACCTTCTCCGCGCACAATGTCATCGTGGCCATGGCCGACTACCAGAAACCGTACGTTCCCGATTTCGCTGCCGAGCTGGATCCGTCCATCGTCCAGATGCACACGGTCGACTACCGCAACCCGTCCCAGCTCCCCGATGGGCCTGCCCTGGTGGTCGGCCTCGGAAACTCGGGTGCCGACATCGCCGTCGACGTGGCCGGCGCCCGGGACACCATCGTGGCAGGCCACGAGTCGGGCGCCGTCCCCTTCCGGCTCGAAAGTTGGTTCGGGCGCCACCTCGGCACCCGGCTTGTCCGGTTTGGCATGGTCAAGGTGCTCAACACCTCCACACCGATCGGTCGCCGGGCCCGGCCCAAGCTGATGGCCAAGGGACCTCCCCTGGTGCGGGTCCGCCCCAAGGAGCTGAAGCGGGCAGGCGTGCGGCGAGTCGGGCGCATCGAAGGAGTCCGGGATGGCAAACCGGTCACCGCCGAGGACGAGGTACTCGAGGTGTCGTCGATCGTCTGGTGCACCGGGTACCGTCCCGGTTTCGACTGGATCGACCTCCCCATCTTCGATGAGCACGGAGCACCCCAGCACACCCGGGGTGTCATCGAGAACGTGCCCGGGTTGTACTTTGTTGGTTTGTTCTTTCTCCACGCCGTGTGGTCCGAGACCATCACCGGCGTGCAACCCGATGTGGAGTACACGGTGCGCCATCTCATGGAGCACCGGAGCCGGCAACCGGCCTGAGGCCGCTCGGTTCGTTCGACGGTC
The DNA here is from genome assembly GCA_013002865.1 of Acidimicrobiia bacterium. Lineage (GTDB taxonomy): Bacteria > Actinomycetota > Acidimicrobiia > Spongiisociales > SHLN01 > SHLN01. Next base: position 3,741 of record JABDLU010000060.1, on the reverse strand, counting down.
CAATTGGGTCTGCGGGTCCCCCGGCCCGGCCGTGAGGCAGACTGCGCCCCATGAAGAAGGCGGTCAGCTTCCTGCGTCTCACCCGGGCCGAGTTCCTGCTGGGCGGAATCGCCCTGTTCTGGCTGGGCACCCGCGCGGGCGGCGACATCTCAATCGGCCGGTACCTGCTGGGTCAGGGGCTGGTGACGAGCATCCAGCTGGTGGCGCAATATGCCAACGAGTACTTCGACCTGGACGCCGACACCGCCCATGACAACCGGACATGGTTCTCAGGCGGATCCGGGGTGCTGGCGGCCGGCCGGCTCGGGCCGATCGTTGCGAAGCGGGCCGCTCAGGTGGCTGCGGCGATGGCAGTTCTCATCGCCGTGGCCGCTCTGGCGATTGATTGGCGGCTGACCGCCATCGGCGCCATCGCCCTGGTGGGATCGTGGTGGTATTCGGCGCCGCCGGTTCGTCTGGTGGCCAGCGGGTTCGGCGAGCTCACAACCGCCATCGTCGTCGGCGGCCTCGTCCCGCTCACTGGAGCGGTGGCGGCCGGCGACATCCAGGCTCGTCTCCTCACCTCTTTCGTGGCGCCGACCTGCCTGGTGACGTTCGCTCTGCTCATGGCCGTGCACGCCCCCGACGCCGACTCGGATGCCCGGGTTGGGAAGCGCACGTTGACTGTCCGGCTCGGCCTCGCTCGGAGTGCTCAACTGCACCGGGCGGTCTCGATTGCGGCCATCGCGTCGATCTTCCTGCTCGCCGCATGGCGACCCGATTGGTCGACCGGGCTCGCCGTGCCGGGTGCAGCGCTACTAATGACCTCAACGATGCTGATCTCTCCCCACCCGTCGGGCACGCGGGCCAACCTGCTGACGTTCGCCGCAGTGGCTTCGCTGGTGGCGGTCAGCCTCGGGTTCGGGCTCGGGACTCTCCTCACCTAGGCAGTGGCGTACCTCCACCACCCTGCGCGTTCAGCTGAGTAGAGTGAAATCCATGCTGGCGTCCGTGCTCCTCGGCCAAATCGGCAACACCCTGATCGTCATAGTCGGCTACTCCATCGCCGGCTACGGCGCCTGGACGCTCCGCAAGATGTGGAAGTCGTAGCAGCACTCCCCCGCATGACTCGGGTTAGGGCAGACTCTCGCAGGCGACCCCGTTGGCATCGACGTCGAGGACGGCCACATCGCCGTACCAGTGGACGTAGTAGTCGAACCACGCCTGGGCCGCGGCCTGGGTGCTGAAGTCGGTGCAATCGACGCTGTCGCCCGGATTCTGGGGAACCATTTCACCTCCGGCCGGGAGCCAGCCGGTTTGACCAAGGGCGATCACGAGGTCGGCGTCCTGCAGCAGGTTCTCGAACGACAGGTAGAACTTCTGGTCGCCCGGCCGGAAGATCCCGACTGAGTCGTCTCCGTCTCCGTCCCAGTCGTCGGCGAGGATCCGGTCTGACGGGACGCCGTAGAAGAACTCGTTGTCGGTGGTGGCGACGTCACCCGCCGGGATCGTGTCGGTGAAATAGGCCAGGCCGCTCGACTGGCGATACAGGCCGACGGTGTCGGTCCCGTCTCCGGTGAAGTCACCGGCAAACGGCCTGTCGCCTTGTACTCCGAAGAAGAATTCCTTGTCGGCCACCCCGGTGCTCAGTGAGTTGCGGAGGAACACCTTGCCGTTGCGATAGATCCCGAAGGTGTCGCAGCCGTTGTTGTTCCAGTCCCCGGCGATGGGGATGTCGCCGGGAATACCGAAGAAGAAGTCGCCGTCGGCCACGCCGAAGTCGTTCGTGTTGCGGTAGTAGATGAATCCCGTCGACTCCCGGTACATGGCGACGGTGTCGGTGCCATCGCAGTCCCAATCCCCCATCAAGGGCGTGTCGCCCGGGACGCCGTAGAAGAACTCAGCGCGATGCCCGTCCCGGTACCGGAGATTCCACTGCCCGTTGTTGGGATTGAAGAGCGCCACATCGGGCAGATCGGGTATCGATGCGGTTGTGCCGCTGAAGTTGGCAGGGGTGGCGACGCTCACTGCCGAGCCCGGGTAGTTGAGAGAGCTGACGCCGTCGGTGGGCAGGCTGGCGCCGGTGAACGTCACGCTGTCGACACCGGCGAAGTTGATCTCGATCGAGTCGCCGTCTGGATCGAAGAATCCGGCCGGCAGCTGGAAGTCCGGAGCCGGAAGTCCCATATCCGAAGCAAAGGTTGTGTAGGCCGGGGTGGCAAGGAGCAGCGTCCGTCCCCCGGTTGGCGCCGGCGAATCGGTCGGGAACTCGAAGACGACATCGACGCCATCGGAGGTGGCCGTGAGGGCGAATCCGTCGACGAACTCCTGACCGTTTGCTGAGGTAAAGAGCTCGACGTATTGCATTTCCCCGGCGGCGTCCGAGTACACCTCCTGGACGTCCCAGAGGTGAAAGCTGGCCGAACCAGGCACCGCCGGGACAGCGACGAGCACGCTCGCCAGGACCGCCAACGCCAGTAGTCGTTTGCCCATCCCAGCCTCCCGGCCATGTCGCTGCCTGGTGCGTCAACCTACCCGGTCCCCCTCCTTACCAAACCGGAGCCACCGTCGTCGACTGACGACCATCAACGTCGGGACACGAACCGGCAACGTGTGGATGGACGCTGTTCTCCGTCAGCAGCGAGTATGCGCACAGGTGATCGATCAGCACCGGGGCGATGCGGGGTGGGAGAGGACTGAGGGCGAGGGCGATGGACTCGGCCGCCCGCTCGTTGGCCCGCAGGCCCCACGACACGGTCTGGTCGTTCCACGTTTCCAGTCCCCAGTACGCCACCAGGGCTGCCCTGATCTCGTCGTCGACATGACTAGCCACCCAGGCGTGGCCCAGTTCGTGGAGGATCGTGTGGTCGGTCCAATCGCACACCTCGATGTCGGCTACCCCGTCGACCAGCCGAAACAGGCCCGGATGGCCGTCGCACCCGCTGCGGTGGTCGTGGAAGGCGATATCGAGTGGTGGAAGCGTGAGGCCGGCGTCGGCGAATCGACCGAGAGCGTCTGCCAGACGTTCTTGAAGATCCCCGGTCGCACCGTGGACGACCAGCGTCGGCGGGGATGGCGCTTCGCTCTCAATCGAGCGAGCAGCCTCCGACGAATCAAGCACCGGGTCGGAATTAGGGACGTCGAATCCCGCAGCCGGCAGGCCGAGGACCAGGACCAGGACCAAAGAAACGACGGTCACGGGCGGTGCGATGGCTTTCATGGCCGCACCGTCCGCCAGCGGCCTTGGCGCCTACCGAAGCACTACCAACGCACGCTTGCAGGCGTTTAAGTAGGTTGAAAGTTCCAGGTGGCTCTATACCCCCGTGCCCGTACAGGGAGGTGGCCGGTGGCTGAGCAGCTCGAGTTCAAGGCGTTGGGACCGCTGGAGGTTTCGGTCAACGGCGACAGGCTCGACCTCGGCCCCCACAAGCAGCGTTCGCTCCTGGCACTTCTGCTCGCCAACGTGAACCAGGTCGTGTCGATCGACCGCATCGTCGAGGCCCTGTGGGGCGACTCCACCGACGACAAAGAGAAGACGGTGTGGGTGTACGTCTCCCGGCTGCGGTCCGCACTGGAACCACACCGGACCTCCCGGGGCGAAAGCTCGGTGCTGCTCACCAAAGAGCCCGGCTATGTGCTCGCCGCCGAGCCGTCCCAGGTTGACTACCTCCGGTTCGAGGAGGCCGTAGCCACCGCCCGCGCCGCGCTGTCGAACGACGCCGCCCGCGCCCGGGACCTGCTCGACGACGCCCTCGGCCTGTG
>JABDLU010000054.1 GCA_013002865.1 Acidimicrobiia bacterium | reverse complement strand
GCCATGGATCAGCAGCGCCGCCAGGCCCGGCAGGCCTGGAAGGGGGCGGGCGCCGCCGCCGAGACAGAGCAGTACCGCAAGGTGCTCGACGGCATCGACCTGACCAACTTCCTGGGCTACGACTTCGAGGACTCTGAGAGCACGATCGTGGCGCTGCTGCGAGACGGCGAGCCGGTCGAGGCTCTCAACGAGGGGGAGGAAGGCGAGCTCTTCCTGGACCGGACACCCTTCTATGCAGAAGCAGGCGGCCAGGTGGGGGACACCGGGACGATCTGGACGGAGACCGGATCGGTGGCGGTGACCGACACCCAGTTCGCCATCCAGGGCATCAACAGCCACCGGGTCAAGGTGGCCACCGGGGCGGTGCGCCTCGACCAGGAGGCCCGTGCCGAGATCGATCGGAGCCGTCGCGAGCGTATCCGCAAGAGCCATACCGGGACGCACATCCTGCATTCTGCACTGCGTTCCATTCTCGGAGACCATGCCCGCCAGGCCGGCTCCCTGGTCGAAGCGGGCCGCCTCCGGTTCGACTTCTCCCACCATGCCGCACCGGACCCGGAAGAACTGTCCGCCGTCGAGCGCCTCGCCAACGATCACGTCATTGAGAATGCCAGGGTCACGGCGTTCGAGACCTCGAAGCAGGAGGCCGAGAAGATGGGCGCCCTGGCCTTCTTCGGCGACAAGTACGGTGAGACCGTCCGGGTGGTCGAGGCGGGGGATTTCTCCCGGGAGCTGTGTGGCGGCACCCACACGAGCACCACCGGCCAGGTCGGCCCGCTCATCCTGGTATCCGAAGGCTCGATCGGCTCGAACATGCGGCGGGTCGAAGCCCTCACCGGCGCGGCCGCCTACCAGCACATCGTGGATCTCCGCACCGAGCTGGAAGGTGCGGCGGCCGCCCTGAACACCGGCGTCGGCAACGTCGGGCCCGCTTTGACCGCCCTGCTGGGCCGCGCCAGGGAGCAGGAGGAGCGCCTCGGGGCCTTTGAGGACCGCTACCGGGCTGAGGCCGCAGAAGGGCTGACCCGGGACACCGAGCGGGTCGATGGCCGCGCCATCGTGGTCGCCTCCGTGCCCGGCGCCTCTGCTGAGGACCTGCGACTGCTGGCCTTCCAGGCCCGCGAGAAGGTCAAGCCCGGGGTGGTCGTGCTCGGCACCGAACGCGACGGCAAGGCCCAGCTCATCGCAGTGGTGTCGCCCGACCTGGTCGAACAGGGAGTGTCCGCCCGGAGCGTCATCACCGGCCCGGCTCAGGTCGTCGGGGGAGGGGGCGGCGGAGACGACGAGGTGGCTCAGGCGGGCGGCCCGCACGGTGCCCAATTGACCGAGGCGCTCGATCGAGCGGGTTCCGAGCTGCGAACGCTGCTCGCGTCGCTTTGACCGATAGACCCGGGCGCCTGCTCGGGCTCGACCATGGGACCCGGCGCATCGGTGTGGCAATCTCGGATAGCTCGCAGATGATTGCCTCGCCCTACGCCGTACTGGCGGCCGACTCTGTCTTCGAAGGCATCGAGGCCATCCTGCACGAGGAAGAGATCGTTGGGTTCGTCGTCGGTCTGCCGGTGTCATTGTCGGGCGACGAAGGCGAGCCGGCTCGAGCAGCCCGACGGTTTGCGCAGGAGCTGGCCGAGCGCACCGGCCGGCCGGTCGAACTTGCCGACGAGCGGTTCACCACCAAGGTCGCCGAGGCGGCGCTGATCGACGCGGGCATGCGGCGCGAGAAGCGCCGGGATATCCGCGACAAAATGGCTGCAACCGTTATGTTGCAGACTCACTTAGATTCCATCCGATGACCACACAAACCACCGAGCACGTAGTCGTTCCCCAATACGACCCCATCCCGCCCCGACGCCCCTTCTGGGTCGGGCCGCTGGTCGCCATCGTCGTGCTGGTGCTGGGAGCGTGGGCAACCGTCCGGGTCGGGACCTGGGCGGGGGACTCGATTCGGCCCGAAGTCGGGACCACCGTCGCCGCTGGTCTCGAGGTGACCGTCGAGATCCCCAGCGGATCGACCGCCCGCAATATCGGCGCCCTGCTGGTCGACGCAGGGGTGATTGCCTCCTCAGTCGAGTTCGTCGACGAAGTATCGGTGCGCGACCTCACCTCCGCGCTGAAAGCGGGCTCATACGACTTGATCACCGGGATGAGCATCGATGAGGTGCTCGAAGAGCTGGTGCGGGGCCCGCAAGGTGGTGCGACCTTCCGCCTCACGGTGATCGAAGGACTGTGGATCGACGAGCTGATCGCGTCGCTGGCCCGACAGACCGAGTTCACCGCTGAGGAGCTGACCGAGCCGCTGCTGAGCGGTCGGGTCACGTCCAGTCTGATGCCGGCGAGTTTCTCCGGTGAACAGCTCGGTCACTGGGAGGGCCTGCTGTTCCCCGACACCTACGAGTTCTTCGCCGACGCCACGCCCGACGTCATCGTTGGGACGCTGGTCGGCACGATGGAAGACCGCGTGGCGGCAGTCGACTGGTCCCGACTGGATGAGCTGGGCTTCGTCGACGACCCGGAGACCGCAACCAACGAGGCGATATACGACGCGCTGATCGTGGCGTCGCTCGTCGAGGCCGAAGCCAAGCTCGACGACGACCGCCCGCTGATCGCCAGCGTCATCTACAACCGTCTCGAGATCAACCAGGGCCTCAACATCGATGCTGCACTTGTCTACGCCCGGGGCGAGCGGGGTGTTCCGACCGATGCGGACAAGCAAATCGACTCGCTCTACAACACGTACCGGTACGCCGGGCTGGTGCCGACACCGATCGGGGCCATCCGCCGCGCCTCACTCCAGGCCGCCGCCGACCCAGCCGCCACCAACTTCTACTACTACGTGGTGGTCGACTTCGACGGCCGGCACGGCTTCTCCGAAACCCTCGACGAGCACAACGCCAAGGTGGCGAAGGCTCGGGCGGATGGGGTTATCTAGTCGTTAGTCGCTAGTCGCTAGTCGTTAGTCGTTAGTCGTTAGCTGTACCGTGGCGGCATGCTGAATTACGTCGTGCTGGGGGATCCGGTTGCGCACAGCCTGTCGCCGCGGCTTCATACGGCCGCACTGGCGGCAGTGGGCATCGAAGGGGCCTACACGGCGCGTCGGGTTGATGCGGCCGGGTTCATGACCGCCGTTGATGAGATCCGGTCTGGCGCCCTGGCCGGAGCCAACGTGACCATGCCGCACAAGCAGCTGGCGGCTCGGGCGGCCGACGAACTTTCGGACAACGCCCGCCGGGCCGGGAGCGTCAATACGCTGGTGCTCCGCACTGGCGTGCTGCGGGGCGAAACCACTGATGTTGGGGGCATTCGGGATGCCTGGGGTGATCTGCCAGGTGGCCCGGTGCTGATCCTCGGTGCCGGGGGTGCGGCCGCCGCGGCCGTGCTGGCCCTCGAGGGGCGACCGCTGTCCGTGGCCGCCCGACGCCGCGAGGCGGCTCAGCGGCTGGTGGCGCGTACGAGGGTGGATGCGCAGGTCATCGAGTGGGGACGGCCCTGCGCCGGCTGCGTCGTCGTCAACGCCACACCGATCGGGATGGGTGACGAGCAGCTCCCCGCCGAGGTCCTCGAGGCGGCCTCCGGGCTCTTCGACATGCCCTATGGGACCGGCGAAACTGCGTCGGTCACCCTGGCCCGGCGCCTCGGTATTCCGGTCGTTGCGGGAGCCGAAATGTTGCTTCACCAGGCGGCGCGCTCCTTCGAGTGCTGGACCGGTGTGCAGGCCCCACTGGCGGCGATGCGAGCTGCCCTTTCCTCCGACCACTCGGCGAGGTCGAATACCTAAAGACGGGTATCTCCGCTGCCGAAGTGCTTCGTGTTAGAGGCAAGGAGACTACGTGACTACCGAAGCGCGGCATCTCGGAACAATGCTGCTTCAAGAGGGCCTGTTGACGCGGGCCAATTTGGACCGCGCTACCGAGATTCAAAGCGAGACGGGGATGCCCCTCGGGCGGATCCTCGTTGAAGAGGGATTCGTCAAGGAGACCGACCTCGTCAAGACCCTGGCCCGCCACATCGGGCTGGAGTTCGTCTCACTCGATGAAGTCTCGATGGACCCGTCCGCCGTTGCTCTCGTACCGGAAGCTCTTGCCCGCCGCTATGCGGCTATCCCGATCGGTTTTGAAGAAGACGGCAGCCTCACCGTCGCCATGGCCGATCCCGCCAATGTGCTGGCGATCGACGACATCCGCGCCATCACCGGCATGGACGTTCGACCGAAAGTGGCCACCCGTTCCGAGGTCGAATCCGCCATCGCCCGGATGGCCCAATTCGACGATGCGGTCTCCGACTGGGGGGACCTCCTTGAGGAGTCGGCCGAAGTCGAGGATCTGGGTGCGCTGGAAGCCTCGGTCGACGAGGCGCCTGTCGTCAAGCTGGTCAACACGATCATCACCCGTGCCATCAACGAGCGTGCCTCCGACATCCACATCGAGCCGGGGGAGAAAGACCTCCGGGTCCGATTCCGGATCGACGGAGTTCTCCACGAAGCCATGTCCACCCCGCGCTCGATCACCAATGCCATGGTCAGCCGTCTCAAGATCATGGCCGACATCAACATCGCAGAGCGGCGCATCCCCCAGGACGGCCGGATCAGCCTCAAAGTCCAGGGCCGGCAGGTAGACCTTCGCGTCGCCACGCTGCCCTCGGTTTACGGCGAGAAGGTTGTTCTCCGTATCCTCGACCGGAGCTCCATTCTGCTCGAACTCACCGACCTGGGCTTCAGTGAGCACAATCTGGAGCGCTACAAATCTTCCTACACCAAGCCATACGGCGCCATCCTGGTCACCGGCCCGACCGGCTCTGGTAAGTCGACCACGTTGTACGCCACCCTCAACGTGCTCAACCGGCCCGAGGTCAACATCATCACTACGGAGGATCCGGTTGAGTATCGCCTCGCCGGCATCACCCAGGTGCAGGTCAACCGCAAGGCCGGACTCACCTTCGCCTCTGCGCTGCGCTCAATTCTGCGTGCCGACCCCGACATCGCCCTCATTGGTGAGATCCGTGACCGGGAGACCGCCCAGATCGCGATCGAGGCTGCGCTCACGGGTCACTTGGTGCTGTCGACGCTCCACACGAATGACTCGTCTTCATCGATCGGGCGTCTCATCGAGATGGATGTCGAGCCCTACCTCGTGGCATCGTCGATCGACGCCGTTCTTGCACAGCGCCTCGCCCGGCGTCTCTGCGACAAGTGCCGCGTTCCCGGTCCTCCCGACGTTGAGCGTTTTGAGATGGCCGACGTCCCGGTCCCCAAGGAGATCTACCTTCCAGAAGGCTGCACGGCCTGCGCCAACACCGGCTACCGCGGACGTATGGCGCTCCACGAGGTGTTGCTTGTAAGTGAGGACATTCAGCGGATGGCCGTCGAGCGCCGGCCCTCTGATGAGATCCAGGCCATCGCCATCGAACAGGGCATGCGAACCCTGTGGCAGGATGGACTCGAGAAGGTCGCCTCCGGACAGACGTCGCTCGAGGAGATCATGCGGGTGGTGGCATGAGCCGAGTGAGTCGCCAACTCGGCGAAGCTCTCGTCAATCGCCGGCTGTTGAGCCGCGACGTTCTTGAACAGCTCCTGGTGGAGGAGACCGCAAACGGCGTTCCCCTCGCCAAAGTACTGGTCGGAGCGGGCCACGTCTCCGACGCCGACTTGCTGTCGGTGGTCGCCGAGCAACTGGGGATCGCCTACATCAACCTGGACCAGACGATCATTCAGCCGGAAGCATTGGATCAGATCGACGCCCAGACCGCCCGCAAGCTGGTCGCCGTGCCGATTGCCGTGGGCGAAGAAGGTGTCGTCGTCGCAGTGGCGGACCCGTTCACCAACCATCTGCGCGAAACGCTTGAAACAGCAACCGGAAGTCCGGTTTCGCTCGCCCTTGCGCCGAAACGGTCGATTGATCGTGTCCTGGCGGACTATTTCATTCTCGACGAGGGCGCCGCTCCGGTTGTCGAGGAGGAGGTCCACCTCAACGACCTCCTCAAGATCCTGATGGAGCGGACCGGCTCCGACCTGCACCTGACTGCCGGGACCCGACCTCAAATCCGAGTCAACGGGCATCTTGAGCCGCTCGATGGGTTCGGTGTGATGATGCCTGCCGAACTGCGGCGCATGATCTACGGAATTCTGACCGCCGACCAGCGTCAGCGGCTCGAAGAGACTCGCGAGCTCGACGCCTCTCACCCTGTGCCGGGGCATGGCCGGTTCCGTGTGAATGTCTTTTTCCAGCGGGATTCTGTCGGAGCAGTGCTGCGTGCCATACCAAACGAAATCATGCGCCCGGAAGATTTGGGCATGCCACCGGTGGTCAGCTCGTTGGCGCATCTGCACAGAGGCCTCGTCCTGGTCACCGGCCCGACCGGTTCCGGCAAGTCGACGACGCTGGCCTCGATCGTAAACCTCATCAACGAGGAGCGAGCAGTCCACATCATGACGATCGAAGATCCGATTGAGTTTCTGCACAAGCACAAGAAGGCGGTCGTCAACCAGCGAGAGGTCGGCACTGACACGTACAGCTTCAATCACGCGCTCAAGCATGTGCTCCGCCAGGACCCCGACGTCATTCTCGTAGGAGAGATGCGAGACCTCGAGACGATCAGCGCCGCGCTCACTGCGGCGGAGACCGGCCACCTGGTGTTCGGCACCCTGCATACCCAGAGTGCTCCCCAGAGCATCGACCGCGTCATCGACGTGTTTCCGTCTCACCAGCAGTCCCAGGTCCGCGTACAGCTGGGGAGTTCCATTCAGGCGGTTGTGTCCCAGCAGTTGCTTCCCACTTCTGACGGCAAAGGACGGGTGGTAGGCGTCGAGGTCATGGTTGCTACCGCTGCCATCCGCAACCAGATTCGCGATGGGAAGGTGCACCAGATTCCCTCGGCCATGCAATCGGGTTCCAAGCACGGTATGCAGACCATGGACCAATCGCTGGCTGAGCTCGTGAAACGCGGCAAGATCACTCGGGAGCTCGCCTTCGAACGATGCGCTGACTCCGAGGGGCTCCGGCACCTGCTTGGAGGAGGTTGATCAATGGCGACTACGAAGTTTGAGTACCGGGCCCGTGACAAGTCGGGCAAGGTCATAGAAGGCGAGATCGAGGGCTCGTCGCGCGAGGCCGTCGTCAAGGCGCTCCGGGACCGCGGCGCCGTGCCCCTGTCGGTCGATGCGGCGTCGACCGGCGCGCTTCAAATGGAGATCAACATTCCGGGGCTCAGTGATCGCATCAAGTCCAAGGACGTTGCGGTCTTCAGCCGGCAGTTCGCCACGATGATCAATGCCGGCCTTTCGCTGCTGCGGTCGCTGTCGGTCCTCGAAGAACAGACCCAGTCCAAGCCGCTCGCCAAGATCATCGGCGAGGTGCGCCGGGATGTCGAACGAGGGGTTGGGCTGTCGGCGGCGCTCGAGAAGCACCCGAAGGCGTTCAGCACCTTGTACACATCCATGGTGCGGGCCGGAGAGGCCGGCGGTGTGCTCGACGACACGCTCTTGAGACTGGCCAGCGCACTTGAAAACCAGGTTGCGCTGCGCTCGAAAATCAAGTCGGCGATGGCGTATCCCGTAGTGGTGCTCTCGATGGTGGCGATGGTCGTTCTGGCCATGCTCGTGTTCGTCGTGCCGATCTTTCAGGACCTCTACGCTGGGGCGGGGGGAGAGTTGCCGGTTCCGACGAAGATCCTCATCGGCGGGTCAGACCTCCTCAAAGGATTCTGGTTCATCGTGTTCCCGGCCATGGGAGCCGCCGTGTGGGGATTTCGTCGCTGGATCAACACGCCGTCCGGCCGCCATCTCTGGGATTCGTTCAAGCTCCGGATGCCGGTCTTTGGCGGGGTGGTGCACAAGACGGCGATAAGCCGCTTCTCTTCCACGCTCGGCGTGCTGCTTCGTACCGGAGTTCCGATTCTGCAGGCGATGGAGATCGTTCGCGATGTGGCCGGCAACGCCATTGTGTCGGACGCTGTGGCCGATGTTGCCAAATCGGTCAAGGACGGAGATTCGCTGGCCGTTCCCCTGGCCAGCCACAAGGTCTTTCCGTCGATGGTTGTGCAGATGATCGCCGTGGGTGAGGAGACCGGAGCAGTCGACGCCATGCTCGAAAAGGTTGCCGAATTCTACGATCAAGAGGTCAATGACACCGTCGACGCGCTGACAAGCCTTCTCGAGCCGCTCCTCATCGCCTTCATGGGTATGACGGTTGGTGGCATCCTGGTGGCGCTCTATCTGCCGATGTTCAACCTCGTGAACGTGGTCGGCTAAAACGCCCGAGGCGTCTAACCACTGACCACCGACCGGCAACCGGCGACCTTCCAGCCACTGACCACTGACCGTTGACCCCTCGGGCTGAAGGCCCGGAGGCACTAGTCCCTCCGGAACCGCCGGCATTAGTCCCTCGAAACGCTCAACTTGGGGCTTGGGACGTCGATACCTCCTAGGTAAGTAGGTCGGGTAAAGGCTCGACCGGAGATGCTCGCAAGGAGAATCCAGATGCTCAAAGCGATGCGGTCCCGTCTCAACAAGGACGAGGGCTTCACACTCATCGAGCTGATGGTCGTGGTGCTGATTATTGCTATTTTGGTCGCCATTGCCATCCCCACCTTCCTGGGTCAGCGGAAGAACGCACAGGACAGCGCTGCTAAAAGCAACGTCCGCAACGCCCTGGCGACTGAGAAGGCTTACTTCTCCGTCAACCAGGCCTTCACGGCGACCACCGCCGATCTCGCCGCCATCGAGCCGAACCTGTTCGGCACGGGCTCTGACCCCGTGACGGCGACCATCGGTACCGGCGGCGTTTCTGTCTGCCTCGTGCAGCAGAGCGACGGCGGCGACTACTTCGCTGTGTGGGACGGCACCACTGCCGGCACCATGTACTACCAGAGCGCGACGGATCCGGCGTTGGGCACCTGCCCGACGGCGCAGCCGACCGCGGCTCCCTGGACGTCCGGCGGCTGGTAAACCCAGCTTCCACTAGCTGAGAACGGGCCCCTCCGGGGGCCCGTTTTCAGTGGGTGGGTCGACCGTCGACCGTCAACCGCCAGAATTCCTGCTCAAGGGGGCGGGTTTTGCGACCGAAAAATCCCAGGTACATCGCACAGGAGAACGCGGCATGCCGACCAGGTCAGATCGAGGTTTCACGCTCATCGAATTGATGATCGTTGTTCTGATTGTGGCCATCCTGATTGCGATTGCGATTCCGACATTTCTCGGCCAGCGCAAGGAAGCCGAAGACTCTGCCGCCAAGAGCAACCTGCGGAATGCGCTGACCACCGAGAAGGCGTTCTATGCCGGGGGCGCCAGTGCCTACACCGACGACCTCGACCTGCTCTCGGCCATCGAGCCCAGCCTGTTCAACGTCACCGGTGCCAGCCCGGCCGTAAACACCTTCGACCCCGTCGTCGTGACGATCGACGGCACTGGTCAGGCGGTCTGCATCGTCGCCCAGACCCCGCGTGGGGAGTTCCTCGCAATCTGGGAGGGTCAGACTGCCGGGACTCAGTACGGGCGGCATTCGAGCAACCCCTTCACCGGATGCAATGCTGCCGGTCCGCCTGCGGTGGGCACCTGGACCTCGAACAGCTGGTAGGGCACGCCGGGCTAGGGTCCGGGCCTCATGGATAGCGCCGTCGCCGGCATCGCCGCCCTCTTGGGGCTCATCTTTGGCTCGTTCATAAACGTCGTCGCCTACCGGATCCCGGCCGGAATGTCGGTGGTTTCGCCGCCCTCGGCGTGCCCCGAGTGCAACACACCGATCCGGCCCCGGGACAACATCCCCGTTCTGTCCTGGTTCCTGCTGCGGGGTCGATGCCGGGACTGCGGCACCAGGATCAGCATGCGCTACCCGATCGTGGAGGTGGCGACGGCCGTTCTCTTCGCCGCGACCGTGCTGGTCATCGGCGTTGAGCCGGCGCTACCCGCCTACCTGTGGTTTGCCGGCGTAACCCTGGTGCTCGTGCTCACCGATCTCGACGTCAAGCGCATCCCCAACCGGATCCTGTACCCGAGCACGGTGGTGGGAGCCATACTGCTCTTCGGCGGCGCCGCTCTCGACGACTCGATCGGCAGCTTCTGGCGGGCCGCCCTCGGTGCTGCCGTCTACTTCCTGTTGTTCTTGCTCCTCGCCCTAATCGCCCGTGGCGGGTTTGGGTTCGGCGACGTGAAGCTCGCCTTCTTCCTCGGCCTGTTCCTCACCTATCAGTCGTGGGAAGTGCTCGGGGCGGGGGTTGCGCTCGGCATTGGAATTGGGGGAGTGGTGGCGATCCTGCTGCTTCTCGGCGGGAAGGCCACTCGCAAGGCGAAGATCCCGTTCGGGCCGGCGATGGTGTTCGGTGCCTACGCCGCGCTGGTGGTCGGACAGGAGCTGGCGGATTGGTATCTCGGATAGCGACGCTTGACTTGCACTTGACCGCGCGTTTGTTAATCTCCCGAATAACATTCATGTAATTACAAGGTGCCGCGCTGGCGCCTTGAGGCGGAGAAGGCATGGCGGTCAACGTGGGGCTTGATATCGGTGCGAACGGCGTGCGCGCCGTGGCTCTCGATATCGGGAAACAACCTCCGGTCATCAGACGCATCGGCCAGGTCGACATCGAACGTGGGGCCGTTGTCGCCGGCGAGATCGTCGACGCCGCGGCGGTCACCGATGCGGTGTCCCGGCTCTGGAAAGAAGCCAAGCTCCCGAAGCGTCGCATTGTCCTCGGACTAGCCAATCAGCGTGTGATCGTCCGCCAGGTCGACGTTCCTCGCATGAGCGAAGTCGAGCTAGCCGAGGCGCTCCCGTTTCAGGTCCAGGAGTACATACCGATTCCGGTCGAGGAGACCTTCTTGGACTTCGTGCCGATCGAAGAGTTCACCACGCCCGAAGGCGAGCCGATGCTCTCGATTCTCGTTGTGGCCGCCCAGCGAGACATGGTCGAGACGCTCCTGTCGGCGGTGGGGGCCGCCGGCGTGACGCCGGTTGCAATCGACCTCCAGGCGTTCGGGCTCATCCGGGCACTGTTCTACGGAGAATTCGATCTCGAGACGACCACCGCCGTGGTCGATATCGGTTCGGGCGTTTCACAGGTTGTCCTGGTCCGAGCCGGCGAGCCGCGGTTCATCCGCCTTCTGCAAATGGGCGGCGAGGACTTCACGTCGGCACTCGTCGACGGCCTCGACCTCACCTGGGCCGAAGCCGAAGATCTCAAGCGTCAGGTAGGGGTGACCCCGGTCGGAGGTGATTCGAGCGCGCTGAGTGCCTCTCTCCCGGTCGAGGAAGAACACGCCTCCCCGCTCGAGGCCCGGGCCGTAACCATCCTCGACCGCCAGGCAGAGAAGTTCATCGATGAGGTGCGGGGCTCAGTCAACTTCTATCTCGGCCAGGCTGACGAGCCGACGCTGAGCCGCATCATCGTCTCCGGGAACGGAGCCCGGCTTCCGCACCTTGCGAACCGTCTCGGCGACGTTCTGGGCGCACGCATCGAGCCTGCTCGCGTCATTGAGGGACTGAACACCGGGAAGCTCTCCGAAGGAGAGGTTGCGGCGATGCAGCCGATCATCCCCGTTCCGGTCGGCCTAGCGCTGTGGGAGGGCTGATGCGAACCATCAACCTCATCCCCCAGGAAAGTAAGCGCCAGGGCGAGAGCCGCAAGCGGATGGTTGGGCTCGTCGCGGCCGGCCTCATATACCTCCTGATCCTGGGTGTCATCA
Organism: Acidimicrobiia bacterium; assembly: GCA_013002865.1. Taxonomy (GTDB): domain Bacteria; phylum Actinomycetota; class Acidimicrobiia; order Spongiisociales; family SHLN01; genus SHLN01. The sequence goes on along the minus strand of JABDLU010000054.1, from coordinate 11,246 downwards.
CTGTGTGGCGGCAAGGATCGGTTGACGATGCCGAGGCTGAGGCGCTCCGCCAGCAGCAAGTGAATCAACAGCTTCAAGCCGACGTCAACGCGCTTGCCGGGGCCGAGGACCTCAGCAGAGAGTTCGATGCGGCTGTTGCCACCCTCGGCTTGGCCCTCACGAACGATGTCTCCTGGGGCAGGCTGCTGAATGATCTCGGACGGCTCATCCCTGATCGGGTGTGGGTCACGTCCTATTCGGGCTCGATCAACCGGCCTGACTTCACCGCAGAGACCCCGTCGACAGAAATTGGGTCGCTTGCCTTTGCCGGTATCGCATTCGCCCCGCCCGACGTGGCCGCCTGGCTGCGCGTCCTCGACTCCGATCAGTTTCCTGCGGTGGTGGGGACGTGGGCGACGGGGCTCACCGAGTCGGCGATCGGAGAAGTCGAGACGGTCAACTTCGGTTCAACGACCAACCTCACTCCAGAGGCCCTCTCGGGGCGCCTGCTCGAGCGCATTCCGGTGATTCCCTGATGCGGCGGATTCTCATCTTCGGGACTCTCCTTCTTCTGCTGGTCACCGCCGGATGGTGGCTGCTGCTCATGTCTCCGAAGTCGGGCGAGATAAGCGACTTCAACGAACAGCGCGACGCTGCCCAACTCGAGGAGTCGACCCTGCAATCCCGCAAGAACGAATTGGAGGCTCTTGCCGCTCGGGAGGGTGACTTCTTACTCGGGATATCTGAGGTTCAGTCCTCGATCCCGTTGAATCCCGACGGTGCTGCCCTGATCGAGGACATCAATCGTCTTGCGGAGGACTCGGATATCGATTTGGTGTCTTTCAGCCCGGAAGTGCCCGTGGCGGGGACGATTGAAGGCCTCGTCGAGATTCCGATGACGTTGACGTTCGAAGCCCCCTACTTCAAAGCGCTGAGTTTCCTCTTTGCGCTCGAAGACCTCGAGCGCTTGATCCGTATCGAACAGGTTTCCATCACCGCGACCGTTCTCGAAGACGGAACCAACTTGCTGTCGACGACACTGACCGCAACGGCATTCTCGTTCTCAGATCTGGCCGGCGGCACACCGGAGGCAACGCCATGATGAAGTTCGAATACCGGGAGAGCCGCCTGTTGCGCCTCAGGGATTTCCTGAGTAGCTCACTCCTCGTCGCCGTACTGGTCGGACTGACTCTGGCGGCGGTTTGGCTGCTGGATCCGACCTCTCTGCTCGGCTCATCTGCTCCCGTCCCTGCCGGCACGGCGATATCGGCCGATGTTGGAGTGGTGAGCGACGGTCCGATTGACGAGCTACTGCCCGGAATGCGTCTCATCGAGAACTTCCAAGTCTCCCAGCCACGTGATCCATTCCGCCCACTGATCACGGAAGACACCGGGGGCACCGGCAACGGGGGAGACCCGTTCGACCCGACGGGGACGACAGTTTCGCTCCAGTCGGTGACGACGCTTCCCGACGGTTCGTTCCAGGCGGTCGTGCGAGTTGCCGGCACCGACTACACCGTCGGGGCGGGGGACACGTTTGCCGGCAGCTATCAAGTGGTCACGCTCACCGCGACAGGAGGAACGTTCCTGTTCGGGGACAGTCCGTTCACGCTCGCAGTCGGCGAAGAGATCCTCAAGTAGCGGCGCCGGCGCGCCCCGGCACCTACTATTGCCGCCATGCTGCGGTTTCTGACGGCCGGCGAGTCGCACGGTCCCGGTCTCACCACCATTGTTGAAGGGCTTCCGGCCGGCTTGTCGGTCGACCCCGACGCGATCTCCGCCGAGCTGGCCAGGCGCCGGCTCGGCTTTGGGCGTGGCCCGCGCATGGCTCTGGAGAAGGACGAGCTGGAGATCCTCGGCGGTGTGCGATTCGGGAAGACGCTGGGCGGCCCGGTGTCGGTGCTGATCCGCAATACGGAGTGGGATCGGTGGAGCGAGGAGATGTCGCCTCTGCCCGGGGAGGCCAAGCGTCCCGCCCGGGCCCCGCGCCCTGGTCACGCCGACCTGGCGGGCATGCAGAAGTACGACACCCACGACGCCCGCGACATCCTGGAGCGAGCATCGGCCCGCGAGACGGCGGCTCGAACCGTCGTCGGCGTGCTTGCCAAGGAGCTGCTCGGCGCAGTCGACATCACGGTTCTGAGCCATGTCGTCGCCATCGGACCGGCCGCCGCGCCGCCGGGTGAACTGCCCACCATCGACGATCTTCCGGCTATCGACGCGTCGCCGGTGCGCGCCTTCGGCACTGAGGCCGAGGCCGCCATGGTGGCCGAGATCGAACGCGCCAAGGCGGACCGCGACACCCTGGGCGGTGTCGTCGAGGTGCTCGCCCACGGCGTGATGCCCGGGCTGGGCAGCCATGTTCACTTCGACCGCAAGCTCGACGCCCGCCTGGCCGAAGCACTCATGTCGATCCAGGCGATCAAAGCCGTCGAGATCGGAGACGGATTCGAGACCGCCGCCCGCCGGGGCTCGGAGGCTCATGATGAGATCCGCTACGAGGACGGCTTCGTCCGGGACACCAACCGGGCCGGCGGTATCGAAGGCGGGATGAGCATCGGGGGCGTGGTTCGGGTCCGGGCGGCCATGAAGCCGCTGTCCAACCTGATGCGGGCGCTGCAGACGGTGGATGTCGAGTCCAAGCAGCCCGAGCAGGCCATCCGGGAGCGCTCTGATGTGTGTGCGGTGCCGGCCGCCGGCGTGGTCGCCGAACAGATGGTGGCCATCGTGCTGGCTCAGGAAGTTCAGCGCAAATTCGGCGGCGACACGGTCGGCGATCTGGCCGGGGCCGTCGAGCTGTACCGCAAGCGGCTGACTCACTTCTAATCGTGCACGTATGGCTCATCGGGATGATGGGGTCGGGCAAGACCACGGTCGGGGCGCTGTTGTCCGATCGCACAGGGCGGCCGTTTCACGACGTCGACCGGACCGTGCAGGATCGACTGGGAACCTCCATTCAGGCGTTGTGGGAGCGGGAAGGCGAGGACGCGTTCCGGGCGGTCGAGGCGGCGGTAATAGCCGAGCTGGCAGCGGGGGAGGATGCCATCATCTCAACCGGTGGGGGCGCAATACTGCGCAAGTCCAACCGGGAGGCCATGCGGCGCACCGGGACCGTGGTGTGGCTCGAGGCTGAACCGGCCATCTTGGCCGCCCGGCTGCACGGCGCCACCGACCGTCCCGTTTTGGCAGGAGGCGGCGAAGCTCGCCTCGCCGGGCTGATCACCGAGCGGCTCCCGGCCTATGAAGCCGCCGCCCACGAGCGGGTCAACACCGGGGAGCGGGCGCCGGGCGAGGTCGCCGCTGAGTTGGAACACCTGCTGTGACGGGACCGGATATCCAGATAGGGCGCGAGCTGCTGGACCGGGACGTGCTGCCGGCCCGTCCGGACCGGGCGGCGGTGGCGATCCTCACCCAGCCCGGAGCCGCCCACATCGCCCGGATGGTGCAGGGCGCAATCGGCGTGCGGTCCGAAATCCTCGAGGTTCCTGATGGGGAACCGGCCAAGTCACTCCCGGAGGCCGAGCGGGTCTATACCGAGCTCAACCGGCTGGGCCTCACCCGGCACGACACGGTGGTGTGCGTCGGTGGGGGCACGGTGACGGATCTGGGCGGGTTCGTTGCCGCTACCTACCTGCGCGGCGTCGAGGCGGTCTACGTCCCAACCACGGTGCTGGGTGCGGTCGACGCTGCTACCGGGGGCAAAACCGGCGTCAACGTCGGCGGGAAGAATCTGGTCGGAGTGTTCGCGGAGCCGACCCGGGTCGTGATCGACATCGGGGTTCTCGAGGAATTGCCGGAGGACGTGCGCCGTGAGGGCTTGGCCGAAGCGCTCAAGGCCGGGCTCATAGCCGACCCCGCACTGGTCGAGCTGCTCGAGCACGATGGTCTCGGGGCCGATCTGGAACCGATCGTGCGCCGGGCCGTCGCCGTCAAGGTCGACGTCGTGTCCGGCGACTTCCGAGAATCCGGCCGGCGGGCGATCCTCAATTACGGACACACCATTGGGCACGCCGTAGAAGTGGCGGCCGGGCTCGGCCACGGTTCGGCCATCGCCGTCGGAATGGTCGCCGCCGGCGTGGTCTCCGAGCTGCTGGTCGGCTTTCCCGACGCCGCCCGCCAGCATCACCTGATTGAGCACCTCGGTCTGCCAACCACGGCGACCTTCGATCGGGCCCGGGTGCGGGACCTGATCGGTCTCGACAAGAAGCGCGACACGACGGGGGCTCGGATGGTGCTGCTGGAGAGAATAGGTACCCCGGTGGTTCGTCCTGTCGGTGAGGCCGAGCTTGAACAGGCTCTCGACGAGATCACCGCCTGAAGATGGGTCAACCCCCACACCGGCCGTATCATCGACTCCATGCCATCTGCCAATGACGTAAAAACCGGCCAAGCGCTCAGTCTCGACGGCGGTCTCTATCAGATCGTCGACCACACCCACACCAAACCCGGCAAGGGCAAGGCTTTTGTCAAGATGAAGCTGAAGAACCTCGACGGCGGAGGGGTGGTGGAACGGACCTTCCGACCCGACGAGAGCGTCGACCAGGCGATCATCGACCGGCGCGAGCACCAGTTCTTGTACCGGGACGACCTCGGCTTCCATTTCATGGACAACGAGTCCTATGCCCAGTTGGCCGTTCACGCCGATGACGTTGGAGACGCCGCTCACTATCTCCGGGAAGGCATGACCGTCTTGTTGCCGATGTATGCCGGGCGACCGATATCGGTCGATCTGCCGGCAGCCGTCGAGCTCGAGGTCGCCGAAGCGGAGCCGGGCGTCAAAGGCGACCGTGTGTCCGGTGCCACCAAGCCGGTCACGCTCGAGACCGGCCTGGTCATCCAGGCTCCGCTCTTTGTAGATCAGGGCGACGTGGTGAAAGTCGATACCCGCACCGGGGCATATCAGACCCGGGTGACATGAGCGGATCGGCGCGAGAACGGGCGCTGCGGACGCTCTACGAGCTGGATCAGAGCCCGGCCGACGGCGGCGACGTCGCTGCCGGCCGGACGGGTCGCATCGTGACCGGGGTCCGGGCCGAGCTGGAGGACATCGACGCTGCGCTCGACGCAGCATCGACCAATTGGCGGGTGGGACGCATGGCGCCGGTTGACCGGGCCATCCTGCGCATCGGGCTGTACGAGCTGCGCCATGAGCCCGGCACCGCAGTGGGGACCATCATCGACGAAGCGGTCGAGCTGGCCAAGCGCTACTCCACCGAACAGAGCGGGCGGTTCGTCAACGGTGTGCTGGCCGAGCTGGCCAGGCGGGAGCGTCCCGGCGAGATGACAGGAGCGGCCGGGGTCGGGGGGTAGAATCCGGGCGCCGGAGCGCAGGAATTCCGGCGAGGGTGGAGTTGGTGGAGACCACAGCCAGAACGGGCGGATACTGCCGCGCCGCATCGACGCCTCGATGACGGCGCCCCTGCTGCTTTCCGGTGGCCGAGTTCTCACCGATCAAGGGATGATCGACGCAGACGTCCTCATCAGCAACGGGCGGGTGGCGGCGGTTGGCGCCGGTCTGCGCGCCGATCACACCATTGCCTGTGACGGAGCCTGGGTCGGTCCCGGCTTCGTCGACTTGCACACCCACCTGCGGGAGCCCGGCCAGGAGCACAAAGAAGACATCGCGTCGGGTGCCCGGGCGGCGGCGGCCGGCGGGTACACCGCGGTGCTCGCCATGGCCAACACCAGTCCGGCCCCCGACACGGCAGACCGGGTCCAGTGGGTGCTGGACCGGGGCGAGGCGGTGCCCGACGTCGAGGTGGCGACCGCCGGGGCCGTCACGCGGGGACGGCGCGGAGAGGAGCTGGCCGACCTCGCCGCGATGGCTGATGCCGGCATTCGCTGGTTCAGCGACGACGGTGACGCCGTAGCAACGGCCGATCTCATGCGGCAGGCGCTTGTCATTCTGGAGCGGTACGGGGCCATCATCTCCGAGCATGCCGAGGACGCGTCGCTCACGGCCGGCGCCCTGATACATGAGGGTGAGGTTTCCCGGCTCCTGGGAGTCAAAGGGATGCCGGCCGTCGCCGAAACGCTGATCATCGCCCGCGACCTGCTCTTGAGCGCAGAAACCGGCGGCGCCGTACACATCCAGCATGTGAGCACCGCCGCCTCGGTAGAGCTGATCGCACAGGCAAAGGCACAGGGGCTGCCGATCACCGCCGAGGTGACTCCGCACCACCTCACGTTCGACCACACCGAACTCAAGGGGCGCAACCCCCTTTTCAAGATGAAGCCACCCCTGCGAACGGAAGCCGACGTCGCCGCAGTGCGCGATGCGCTCCGCGCCGGGATCGTCGATGTCGTCGCCACCGATCACGCTCCCCATGCGCCCGGTGAGACCGAGGAGGCGGGGTTGGCGAGCGGGGCGTTCGGCATCATCGGCCTCGAGACTGCCGCAGCCGCCGTCAATACCGCGCTCGACTTCGATGCCGAGACGTTCTTCGACCGCTTGTCCATGGCGCCGGCCCGGCTCGGAGGCTTCGACGACCACGGCGCCCCGGTGACGGTTGGGCAACCGGCCAACCTCACCGTGTTCGATCCGGCGCAGCACTGGACTCCCGAGCGCTTTGTCTCCCGCTCACGCAACTCGCCGTTCATAGGACGGCCGTTGCGGGGTCGGGTCATTGCCACCGTTCATCAGGGCCGGGCCACGCATCGGATCGACACCCCATGAGCGGCCTGCTGATTCTGGCCGACGGGACCCGCTTCGAAGGGACCTCGGTGGGAGCCGAGGGCATCGCAGTCGGAGAAGCCGTCTTCAACACCACGATGTCGGGCTACCAGGAGGTGTTCACCGATCCCTCCTACGCCGGTCAAGTCGTCGTGATGACGTCACCCCACATCGGGAACTACGGGGTCGCGAGCGCCGATGAGCAGGCGGCTGCCCCGCACTGTGCCGGGATCGTGGTTCGCTCCATCAGCCAGGCCCCGTCCAGCTGGCGGGCCGAGGACGACCTTCCCTCCTACCTCCGGTCGCACGGACTGGTCTCCCTCACCGGCATCGACACGCGCCGGCTCACCCGGCACCTGCGCGCCAACGGGGCGATGCCGATGGCGATGGGCCCGGCGCACGCCGCGGCAGAGGTAGCAGTCGCGGCGGCCACGGCCCCACCGATGGAAGGGAGCAACCTCGTCGACGGGGTGACGACCACCGAGCAATACGCGGTGGTTCCCTCCGGTACTCCACTCGGCTCGGTGGTGGCGATCGATCTGGGTATCAAACGCGACATCATTGCCCAGCTGACGGCTCGCGGCCTCGCGGTCACGGTCGTGCCCGCCACCACATCGGCCGAGGAGATCCTGGCGATGAAGCCCGACGGGGTCTTTCTGTCCAACGGGCCCGGTGACCCCGAGCCGCTCGTCACCACCATCGCCACGGTGCGGGGACTGCTCGGGGCGGTGCCGGTATTCGGCATCTGCCTCGGCCACCAGCTGCTTGGCCTGGCGATGGGGGCCCGCACCTACAAGCTCCCGTTCGGCCACCACGGCGGCAATCACCCCGTCAAAAACCTCGAAACCGGGAGGGTGGCGATCACTGCGCAGAACCACGGGTTCGCGGTCGATCTGTGGTCGCTGGCACCCGGCGAGCCACCGTCTCGCACCGGCGTTCCCGGGCCCGACCTGCTTCCGGCCCGGGTGGGTACCAAGTTCGGGGCCGTGGCGGCCACCCATCAGAACCTCAACGATGGGACGCTCGAGGGCATGGCCTTTCTGGACGTGCCGGCCTTCGGCGTTCAGTTCCACCCCGAGGCTGCTCCCGGCCCCCACGACGCCGTCGGCCTGTTCGACCGGTTCCTCGACCTCATGGACGGCGCCTGATGCCCCGCCGGACCGACCTGCGCTCCATTCTGCTGATCGGTTCCGGTCCAATCGTGATCGGCCAGGGGTGTGAGTTCGACTACTCGGGCTCGCAGGCCACCAAGGTGTTGCGAGCTGAGGGCTACCGGGTGATCCTCGTCAACTCCAACCCCGCCACCATCATGACCGATCCGGCCTTCGCAGACGCCACGTATGTTGAGCCGTTGACCCCCGCCGTGGTGGCGGCGATCATCGAGCGGGAGCGTCCCGACGCCGTGATCCCCACCCTCGGCGGGCAGACCGCGCTCAATATCGCCACTGCGCTGGCAGCCGACGGTGTGCTCGACAAGTACGACGTCGAGCTGATCGGAGCGAGTATTGAAGCCATCGAGTCCGCCGAGGACCGGGGTCGGTTCAAGGTCCTCATGGATGCAGCGGGGATTGACACCGCCCGGGGACGGTACGTGAGCTCGGCGGGTGCGGCCGCCGGGTTCGCCGACGAGAACGGATATCCGATCATGATCCGCCCGTCGTACATCCTTGGAGGCGGCGGGACGGGTGTCGCCCACGACGCCGGGGAACTGGCCCGACTCGTGGAGGAGGGCCTGGCAGCATCACCGATTGGTGAGGTGCTCGTCGAAGAATCCCTGCTCGGGTGGAAGGAATACGAGCTCGAGGTGATGCGGGACCGCACCGACAACGCCGTCATCGTCTGCGGGATCGAGAACCTCGATCCGATGGGAGTCCACACCGGTGACTCGATCACCGTGGCGCCCATTCAGACCCTGTCCGACCGCGAGTACCAGGAGATGCGGGAAGAGGCGATCGCCTGCCTGCGGGTGATCGGCGTGGAGACCGGCGGTTCGAATGTGCAGTTTGCGGTCGATCCGGAGACCGGACGGCGCATCATCGTCGAGATGAATCCACGGGTTTCGCGCTCCTCTGCCCTGGCCTCCAAGGCGACGGGCTTTCCAATCGCCAAGATTGCCGCGCTGCTCGCCGTCGGCTACACCCTCGATGAGATTCCGAACGACATCACCGGCGCCACCCCCGCCAGCTTCGAGCCTGCCCTCGACTATGTGGTCGTCAAGATCCCGCGATTCGACTTCGCCAAGTTCCCGCACACCGGCACGACGCTGGGAACCAGCATGCGCAGCGTCGGTGAGGCGATGGCAATCGGCCGCACCTTCCCTGAGGCACTGCAGAAGGCGATCCGCAGCCTCGAAGTGGGCCGGGCCGGCCTCAACGCCGACCCGGGGGAGCAGCACTACCGGACCATGTCCCGGGCCGAGATCCTGGAGGCCGCGGCCATCCCTGCACCGGAGCGGATCTTCCTTCTGGCTGAGGCCCTCCGGGTGGGCATCGGGGTTGCCGAGTTGGCGGCGGCGACCGGGGTCGACCCGTGGTTTCTGGGGCAGATGGCGGAGATCGTCGATGCCCGCCACGAGCTGGAGGCGAGTGCGCTTGATGCCGGCCGACTCCGGCGCGCCAAGCGGCTGGGCTTCTCCGACCAGCAACTCGCCTTCCTGAGCGGCACCAGCGAGGACGAGGTACGGACCACTCGCCGCCGGGCCGGCATAGTGGCGGCGTATAAGACCGTCGACACCTGCGCGGCGGAATTCGAGGCGGCTACCCCCTACTTCTATTCAAGCTACGAGGAGGAGGACGAAACCGCCCCGCCCCGCCCAAACACCGTCGTCGTGCTCGGGTCGGGCCCAAACCGGATCGGGCAGGGTATCGAATTCGACTACTGCTGCGTGCACGCCTCATTCGCACTGCAGGAGGCCGGTTACGAGACGGTGATGGTGAACTGCAACCCGGAAACGGTTTCCACCGACTACGACACGTCGACCCGCCTCTACTTCGAGCCCCTGACGGTCGAGGACGTGCTCGAAGTCGTCGAGAAGGAACAGCCCCAAGCGGTTGTTGTCCAGCTCGGCGGGCAGACCCCACTCACCCTGGCGGCCGGATTGGAAGCGGCCGGGGTCCCGATTGCCGGGACGCCCCCGTCGGCGATCGCCATGGCGGAGGATCGCGAGCAGTTCTCGGCGCTGTGTCGCCGGCTGGAAATTGCCCAGCCGCCGCACGGGACCGCCCGCAACCGCGCAGAAGCCGAGGCGGTCGTTGATCGGATCGGGTTGCCGGTGCTGGTGCGGCCGTCGTTTGTGCTCGGCGGGCGCGATATGCGGGTGTTGTACGACCACGACGAGCTCGCCGACTACGTGGGCGAGCTCGAAGCGGCGGGCACCAACCTGGCGGAGGCACCGCTCCTCATCGACCGTTTCCTCGAATCGGCCACCGAAGTCGATATCGATGCGGTGTTCGACGGGACCGAGCTCTTCATCGGCGGAATCATGGAGCATGTCGAGGAGGCCGGGGTGCATTCCGGTGACTCGGCCTGTGTGATCCCACCCCCCACCATCCCCGACCGGGTCCAGCGTGAAATCATCGCTCACACCCGGGCCCTCGCCGAGCACCTCGGCGTCCGCGGCCTCATCAACCTGCAGTTCGCCGTCCGCGGCGATGCGGTGTACGTCCTGGAGGCCAACCCGCGTGCCTCGCGCACAGTGCCGTTCGTGTCCAAAGCGACCGGCGTTCCGCTGGCCGGCATCGCCAGCCGGGTCATGCTCGGTGAGTCATTGGCCGAGTTGCGGGCGACCGGTGCCCTCCTCGACGGCCGGGATATGACCCATGTGGCCGTCAAGGAAGCGGTGATGCCGTGGGATCGCTTTCCGGCAGAGGACGTCGTGCTCGGGCCGGAGATGCGTGCCACCGGTGAGGTCATGGGGATCAGCCGGAATCGAGCCCTCGCCTATGGGAAAGCCCAGGTGGCGGCCGGATACCAGCCCGGTCGGGTGGAGACTGTGTTCATGTCGTTCGCCGACAAGGACAAACCCGACGGTCTGGCCATCGCCCGGATCGTGGACGAGCTCGGGCTCCGCATCCTCGCCACGGCCGGGACGGCGGCGTTCCTCAGCGCCGAAGGACTCAGTGCGGTCCGGGTGGACAAGGTGGGCGACGGACCGTGGGACCCGGTGCGCCTCATCGACGAAGGCAAGATCGATCTGGTCGTCAACACCCCCCGCGGCAAGCGGGCGCACAGTGATGGGCGCCTGATCAGGATCGCATCCACCCGCAGCCGCATTCCGTGTATCACGACTACCTCCGGCGGGCTGGCCATGGTGGAAAGCCTGCGAGGCGGGCTGGAAGGCATCGTCGATGTCCGGTCGCTCCAGGAGTACCACCGGTGATCGACCCGCGAACCACCCTGGGGCCGCTCGAGTTGCGGTCGCCGCTCATCGCCGCGGCGGGCACGGTCGGGTCGGTGTACGACTACGCAGATGTCGATGCCCTCGGCGTCTACGGCGCCGCGGTTGCCAAATCGGTGAGCCACCAGCCGTGGCCGGGCCGGCCCCCGCCCCGCATCGCCGCTGCCGGCGCCGGCATGCTCAACGGGATCGGCATTC
>JABDLU010000047.1 GCA_013002865.1 Acidimicrobiia bacterium | reverse complement strand
GATAGCGTCGTCTTCCATAATGGCGCCATGGATCGCATCGCCATCGTCGGGTCACCGGGTTCCGGCAAGACCACCCTGGCTCGTGTACTGGCCGGGTTCCTCGACCTGACCCATATCGAACTGGACGCCCTCTTCCACCAGCCCGGCTGGGCGCCCCTCCCCGACCAGGACTTCATCGCCGCGGTCGAGCACGCCACCACCGGACAGCGCTGGGTGACCTGCGGCAACTACCAGCGGGTCGCCAAGCCGATCATCTGGCAGCGAGCGGACACGGTGGTGTTCCTCGACCTTCCCCGACCGGTGGTGATGCGGGCCATCGTGCATCGCAGCGTGCGTAGGGCCTGGAAGCAGGAGGAGCTGTGGAACGGCAACCGCGAACGCTTCGCCAACTTCTTGAGCCCGAAGAAAGAGGAGAACATCATCCTGTGGGCGTGGACCCAGTTTGGCCGATATCGCACCGGCTATCGGGCCGACATGAACAGGCCCGAACACGCTCACCTGACGTTCATCCACCTGACCAGCCGCCACGAGGTGCGGGAGTGGCTCGACACTGTGCGTCGCAGTGAGAACGGGAAAAGTTAGGCTGTATTCGTGCAGCAACTGAGCGGCCTTGACGCCAGTTTCCTCAACCTGGAAACACCCACCCAACGCGGCCATGTCGGCGGGGTCGTCGTCGTCGATCCCGCCACAGCACCCGACGGGTGGGGCTTCGACACCGTCCGCTCACTCATCGAGGAGCGGATCGAGCTACTTCCGTTTTTCCGCCGCCGCCTCCTCAGTGTGCCGATGGAGATGGACCACCCCTACTGGGTGGAGGATCCCGACTTCGATCTCGACTTTCACCTGCGCCACATTGGTGTGCCCGCCCCGGGGGGCCGGGAGGAATTGGCCACGCTGGTGGCCCGGATCCACGAGCGCCCGCTCGATCGAAGCCGCCCCCTGTGGGAGATGTATCTCATCGAGGGTCTCGACGGCGGCCGGATGGCCACCTATACCAAGCTCCACCACGCCGCCATCGACGGCGTCTCGGGCGCCGAGATCCTCACCATCCTGCTGGATGCCAGCCCTGAGGGACGCGACCTGCCCGAGGAAAGCACCACGTGGGAGCCGGAGGCGGTCCCGAGCCCCACCTCACTCATGTGGCGGACCGCCTTCCGGGTGGCGGTCAGTCCCGCCCGGGCCTTGCGGGTCGGCTACGAGTTCGCCCGCGCCATTCCCGGCCTCAAGCCCCTGCAGTCGCTGCCTGCCCTGGTGGGTGTCGGACGCGACCGGGAGGAGTTCCTCTCCCGGCCCAGCCTGATTGCCCCGCAGTCGCTGCTCAACCAGCCGATCAGCGCCCACCGACGCTGGGCCTTTGGCGACATCGCCCTCGACCGGGTCAAGGCCATCAAGAACGCCACGGGGGCCACCGTCAACGACGTCGTGATCAGCGTGTCGGCGGGAGCGGTGCGCCGCTGGCTGGACGACCACGGCAACATTCCCGAGCGGTCGCTGCAGGCGCTGATCCCCATCTCGATCCGAACCGAAGACGAGGCCAGCGAGATCGGTAACAAGGTCTCGGGGATGGTGGCCCCGATCGGGACGCACATCGAGGATCCCGTGGAACGCCTCGAGTTCGTTCACACCACGATGACCGTTGCCAAGGACTCGCACCGGGCGATGCCGGCCGACATCCTTCGTGACTTCGCTCAGTTTGCACCGCCCGCGGTGGCCGCCCGGGCTGCCCGGCTCGCCTACCGGAGCGGGCGGGGCGGCCGATGGACGCCGTTCAACCTGGTCATCTCCAACATCCCTGGACCCCACTTCCCGCTGTATCTGGCCGGAGCCCGCCTGGAAGGCCACTACCCGGTGTCGACTATCACCGACGGCGCCGCCCTCAATATCACCCTCCACAGCTACCTCGGCAACCTGTGCTTCGGGCTGATCGCCGACCGGGACCTGGTCCCCGACCTGTGGTCGGTGCTCGCATACATCGAGGACGAAGTGGCGGCCCTGGAGACGGCCATCTCATGAAGCGCCCCTCCATCATCCGGGCACTGGCCGAGCCGGTGCGGGCCGGGGGTGAGTTCGCCACCTCCCTCGGGCTGCGGCCATTCTCCCGCCTGCTTCCCAATGGCGACGGCCATCCCGTCCTCGTGCTGCCCGGGTTCATGGCGGGGGACGGTTCCACACGAGCTCTCCGTCAGCTGCTCAAATCGCTGGGCTACGCCGCCCACGGCTGGGGGCTCGGCCGCAACATCGGCCCGACCGAGCGTGTGGTGAACGAGATGCCGGCGCTCCTGCACCGGATCGCCGCAGACTCAGGTGAGCAAGTCTCGATTGTGGGGTGGAGCCTGGGCGGGATCTACGCCCGCCACCTCGCCGCACACACCCCCGACCTGGTTCGCCTGCTCGTCACGCTGGGAACGCCGGTGCGGTCCGAGGTGCATCGCACGAGCAACGCCTCCCCGCTGTTCGAAGCGCTCCGGGCCGTCCACGTGCCGGGGCATCCCATGCTCGACGACGGACAGGGGTTATCGGTCCCGGTCACCGCCGTGCACACCCGAAGCGACGGAATCGTCGACTGGCACACCTGCCTGGTGCAGCACGCCGCCAACGCTGAGAACCTACGGGTACGGGGCTCCCACACCGGCCTCGGTTTCAATCCGGCGGTGGGCTACATCATCGCCGACCGGCTGGCGCAACCGCTCGGAACATGGGTCCCGCTCGTTCCCCCTCGCCCCTACAGGCGCATCATCACCCACGAGCCCGGCTGGACGGCAGCCTGAAAAGGGGCTTGACCCTCACGTAACGTCAGGCTGTACGGTGGGGACATGGATCTAACCGTCGGCCAGATAGCCCGCCTCGCCGGGGTGAGCGTTCGCACGCTCCACCACTATGACGAGCTCGGACTGGTCCAGCCGGCCGGCCGGACCCCAGCCGGGTATCGGCTGTATGACCGCGGCGGCGTCCGCCGCTTGCAGGAAGTCCTGTTCTTTCGCGAGCTCGGGTTCGGGCTCGACGAGATCCGTGAATTGATGGAGGAGCCTGAGTACCAACGCCGCACGGCGCTGCAGCGGCAGCGCTCGCTGCTCGAGGCCCAGGCACACCGGACGGCAGCCATGATCGAGGCAATCGAGCGGGCGCTGGACGCTGAAGAAGAAGGTGAAGAGATGACCGACGAAGAACTGCTGGGGGTGTTCGGGGACTTCGACCCGGCCGCCTACGAGCAAGAAGCACAGGAACGCTGGGGCGACACGGCCCAGTATCGCCAATCGGCTACGCGGACCGCCGCCTATTCGGCAGACGATTGGGAGACGATCAGCGCCGAGGTGGGAGGCATCTACCAGGAGTTCGTGCAACTTCTCGAGGCCGGTGTCGATCCCTCGGATGAGACGGCGGCGGCGGCCGTCGACCGTCACCGGGAGCACATCTCCCGGTGGTACTACGAGTGCACCCCGGAGATACACGCCGGGTTGGGCCATATGTACGTCGCCGATGAGCGGTTTACGCGCACCATCGACGCAACTGCCGACGGTCTGGCCGCCTACCTGTCGGCCGCCATCGCCGCCCGCTACCGGAGCTGAGAGGTGGGGAGACGGACATGCCGCCTCCCCACCTCACGCGGGCGTCAGCTCGAGCCGGCAACGATCTCAAAAACCGGCACCGGATCCGGGAACCCTTTGAGGCCAATCACTCCCATGCTGCGGAAATCAATGCCCTTGCCGATGGCCAGATCTCGCACGGTCCCGGAGGCGAGCGTCTGGCCGCCCTCAGCGTGGGCGCATATCCGCGCCGCCAGGTTGACGGCGGCCCCGAACAGATCCTCGCTGTCCTGCACCGGTTCACCTACGGTCAGCCCGATCTTGACGGCGAGGTTGGGTCCGTCGGCGTCCTCCTCCGCGGTCTCGCGCTGGATGGTTATCGCCGATTGGGCAGCACGCACCACGGAGTTGAAGCTGGCAAACATTCCGTCCCCGGTGTGCTTGACGATCCGACCCCCGTAATCCTCCAGCGCCGCCCGGACCACCCGGTCGTGGTGCTTGACCAGGTCGACGGCCACCCGGTCGCCGTGCGCGGTGGACACGGCGGTTGAGCCTTCTATGTCGGTGAACATGATGGCGCGCAGCGCCGTGTCGGGCTCACCCTCGACCATGACCCGGTCGTTCTCGTCTTTGTCGGTGAATCCCATGAACTGCGCCAGCGTCGGCGCACCAACCTCGATGATTTCATGGGGCATCAGCCCGTGGGCGACCTTGTGGCAGGCCGACAGCGACTCGGGGTCGGGGGCCTCGGCCAGACAGAACGTCTTGCCGGTTGGATCATCTGCGAACCAGTAGCTGAGAAAGCGCACGCCGAACTGGTCCTGCACCTCGAGGTCATGCCGATGGGCGGCGGCCACATCGTCGGGAGTGGCGTCACCCAGGCCGGGGTGAACGTCCATGTAGAGGGGCATCCGACGATCTTACGCTCATCGGCTTCCCTCAGTGGCCCGGCGGTGCAACGAACGCAACCGCATCGCCGCGTAGGCTGGCCGGGCCGCGAGGAACGATTGGGGGCCACCATGCACCGGGCATTGATCATCGCGCTGGCACTGATTGCCGCCGCCTGCGGGGGCGACTCCGCCGAGTCGACCACGGCTACGACCGCTGCAACCACGACAACGAACGCGGCGGACACGACGACCACGACGGCCGCTCGCGCAACAACGACCACAACAACCGTCGCGGCCACCACGACCACGGCTTCCGCCGCCGGACCGGACGCGCGGCCCGCGACGCCGGTGACTGCGGTGCTGGGAGCCGATCCAGCCAACGGCTCCTATTACACGGCCGGTGAGTTCGACGCCACCGTCATGGGCATCGAACTGAACACAGTCACCGCCGAGTGGTATCGCGCCGAGGGGTTCTTCGTCGTGTTCTTCAACGGTGTCGACACATCCGACACCGGGCCGCTCTGCCCCGGTGCCTCGGTGGCCACCGAGAATGGCTTCGAGTTCGTCTCGAATGCGCCCACGACCGGTGCCGACTGCAGCGGCTTCATCACGCTGACCGAAGACCCGGGCGTCCGGGCGCTCGAATGTGGCGGCGCCCTCGCCTATCGCACCGCCATCCCCGAAAACAGCGCTGGCTTCCTGTTCGGCACCCTGGAACGCCCGGTCGGCGACGGCATCATGGGCCTCACCAGCTTCGTCGACAACCGCACCGGAGACATCCCCGAGGTGGACCCCACCCTGTTCGAGTGCTGAGAAGCCAGTTGCCAGTTGCCAGTTGCCGGTTGCCAGTTGAGGGCATCACGCTGACAGGCGACCGGCGACCAACGACCAACGACCGGCGACTGCACTAAGTCCCCAGCAGCTCCTGGGCAGCCCGATAGTCGTCGTCGTCGTGACCTTCGGCAAGAGTCGCCACGAGTTCGGCTAGCTCCGTCAATCCGTCGTCGCCTGGCCGTTGTTCGCGCCTCAAGGCGACGAGCCGGGTGCGGGCTCGCAGCTCCCACCGCGCCATGCCTAACCCTGCCGCCACCGTAGCGCCCCGCTCGTACAGTTCCTCGACCTCATCTGTGGGACCGTGGATCATCCGCAGCAGATCAGCGCGCCGGACCCACAGCTCAGGCGGCACGACACCACCCGGTTCCCATATGGCTATAGCCTGATCGACCAGCTCCAGAGCGGCTGCCGGATCTTCCGCCATGGCATATACCGAGGCTCGGAGACCCAGCACGAATGGCCAGAAGACCGGGGGAGGTGCCAGGCCCTCATACAGCTCAACGCCGCTCTCGGTCAACTTCACACCAATCTCTGGCTCACCGAGGGCTGTCCGAGCAACGCCCTCCAGAACCGTTGCCAGGGTCCGCCACAGCGGATAGTCGTGCTCGCTCGAGATGGCGGCAAGCCGCTCTGACAGCGACCGCACCTCGTCCCACCGACCGCCGATCGCAGCGAGGAATCCGCAGTGGTAGAGCGCCCACGCCCGGCTGAAGGGATGGCCGATCCGGTCGGCAAACTCGAGGGCCTCATTGGCCAGCTGCACGACAGCTTCGGCGTGACCGGTCTCCCAGAGCATCACCGCCTTGCTGATCCTGGCCACGACTCCACTATCGGGACCGAGCCGGTGAGACCCGTGCCGGGCGGGGTCGTAGTGGGCGATCACGAAATCGAGATGTGCGAGGCAGCCCGGGATGTCGAAGTACAGGAGCGTGGCCGCCAGTGCGCTGCGCGCCTCGATCTGCAGGGCCTCGTCGCCCAGCTGGTCGCCGATCTCCAGCAAACGGAGGGCGAGCTCGGCCGCCTTCGGGAAATTGGCGGTCTGGGTGTAGTAGCTGGCG
This sequence comes from Acidimicrobiia bacterium, assembly GCA_013002865.1. Lineage (GTDB taxonomy): Bacteria > Actinomycetota > Acidimicrobiia > Spongiisociales > SHLN01 > SHLN01. The sequence goes on along the minus strand of JABDLU010000047.1, from coordinate 2,116 downwards.
AGCGCCCGAAGCACCGGCGCCTCGTCGCGGCTGGTGCCGATCGATCCGGCCAGCTCGAGAGCACGCTGAAACGCCGACTCAACGCCGAGGTTGTACCCATGGACCGCCATGAGAGCTCGCGCTTGATTGACCCGCAGCGCCTGTTCGGCGGAATCCCGCTCCTCGGAGGCCTCAGTGGTGGCGAGAATGCCGAGCAGGTCGTCGGCCAGCGCGATCGCACCGTGGTACCAGCCCCGGGCGGAGTGGAGAGCCCACATGCCCGGGAACATTGCCGCCAGGCGCGGATAGTCGGATTGTTCCACCCAGAAATGCCAGGCCGCTCGCAGGTTGTCGAGGTCCGCTTCGAGCACCGTCAGTGCCCGGTCCCGACCGGCTGCGTCGAGGTCGGACTGCTGCAAGGCCGCCAGCGTCGAGTAGTAGGTGGCATGAGCGGCGACTACCCCGGCATGCTCTCCACTGTTTCCGGCCAATCGGCCGGCCGCATATTCCTTGATCATTTGCAGCATCGAGAACCGGTATGAACCGTCGGTTTCGATACGGCGAACCAGGCTCTTGTCGACGAGCGAGGCGAGCGTGTCGACGATGAAACCGTCTCCAGAGGCGTTGGCTGCAACCGTCTCGAGCGCAGGCAGGTCGGCACTCGAAAACACGGACAGCAACTCAAATAGCCGGCGCTCATCCTCATTGAGCAGCTCGTAGCTCCAGCTGATGGCGCCCCACAGCGTGCGCTGCCTGTCGGGCAGGTCGCGACCTCCCGACGCCAGCACGTCGAGGCGATCGGTGATGCGGTCCAGCAAGTCGGATGGCGTGAAGACGTTCAGGCGAGCAGCGGCGAGCTCAATCGCCAGAGGGAGTCCGTCGAGGCGCAGGCAGATCGCTGCCACGTCCCGGGCGTTGCCATCATCGAGAGCGAAGGCCGGGCTGGCCTCCGAAGCCCGCTCGACAAACAGTCGCACCGCCTCGGACTCAGCAATCTCACCGAGACTGCGGTCGGGATGCGGGAGGGCCAGCGGAGGGACCGGGTAGACCTGCTCACCACGCACCCGCAGGGTTTCCCGGCTGGTGATCACCACCCGCAATTCCGGGGCAGCGGCCAGCAGCTCGCCAACTCCCGATCCAGCATCGACAACCTGTTCGAAATTGTCGAGGATCAAAAGCATCTGTCGATCTCGCAGCCGATTCTTGAGAACATCGAGCGGTTCGCCCGTGCGTGACACCGGGAGTTCCAGCGTCCGCACCACCGTTTCGAAGGCGTCGGCGGGCGAGTTGTCGGCGGTGAGATCGACAAACCAGACACCGTCTCGATACGAGTCGATCAGGTCGGCGCCTACCTGCAGTCCGAGCCGGGTCTTGCCGGCTCCCCCCGGTCCTGCGATCGTCAGCAGACGCGCAGCAGGACTGCCCAGCATCAGATGAATTGCAGCCAGTTCCTGGGTTCGGCCTACCAGTTCGGTTGCCTGGAGCGGCAGGTTGTTCGGCCGGGCATCGAGTGTCTTGAGATCCGGGAAGGTTGCCGGGAGCCCCGGATGCAGAAGCTGGAACAGGTGCTCGGGTTCGGTGAGATCCTTGAGCCGATGTCTTCCAAGGTCGCGAAACCCGGTTTCGGGCGCCAGCCCATCGGCGGCCAGGTGAACCGCGGTCTCAGACACGAGAACCTGCCCGCCGTGGCCGGCTGCCATGATCCGGGCCGCCCGGTTCATCACCGGCCCAAAATGGTCCTCATCGCGGCTCAGCGTCTCGCCCGCATGCAGGCCCATGCGAACCCGGACCCGAGCGTTCTCCCACGGTTCGGCGCCCAGCGCCTGCTGGGCGGTGATGCTGGCGCGGATACCATCGGCGGAAGACTCGAACACGGCGATTGCGCCGTCGCCGGTGGTCTTCAACACCCGCCCCCCGGCCGACGTGATCGCGTCGCGCAGGATCTCATCGTGACGAGCCAGAGCCGCGGCCATTTCTTCGGGGTGCTCTTCCCACAGGCGCGTGCTCGATTCGATATCGGTGAACAAGAAGGCGGGCATCGAGTCTGAAATCTACGCACCTACGAAACATCGCCGTGCTCTCATTGAGCAATCAGCAATCAGCAATCAGCAATCAGCAATCAGCAATCAGGCATCAG
>JABDLU010000037.1 GCA_013002865.1 Acidimicrobiia bacterium | reverse complement strand
CCCGACGGTCAGCCATGGCCGGCGGCTGCTCGCCCGCGCCATGGTCTCGGGATTGAGCTTCACATCGACCCCCTGATCTTCGTGTGGCCCTAGCGAACTCTATCGGTCAGAGCAGCGGCTCCACCATCACCGTTTCAATGTTGAGCAGGAAGTCGGCCGGGTTGGGGTCGATGGCGGCCCGTTCGGGGGAGTTGTAGTACCGCGTGTCGGCCTTTTCGAAACTGCCCCGGCCGGCGTACCCCACGATCCAGGCGAAGCCCGCCTCGTGGCGGGACACCCAGGCACCCTCGACGGTGAAGCCGGCCGCCTTCCGGGCGGGCACGATCTGCTCCCGCCACACGGTGATGAACTCGTCGAGTCGGTTCGGGTCGAGCTGGTAGAGCCGGAGCTGCTGGGCCATTCAGCTTGTCCTTTCGTTACCACAGCACGGTGTCGGCAACACCGAGCGGTTCGGGTAGGCAAGATTGGAGTCCTGAGACTACGGAATGCTGATCGTTCAGAGGAACTTTCGGCGTGTGCTCCGAAGGCGAGCCCGGCCTCGCTTGCGGAAGGCGACCTGCCGCCATCCATCCATCCGCCCGTACCAACCGCTCCGAGCCGGGTGTTCTTCTATTGCGCAGCGCCCGAGTCGGATCCCGCTCCTATCGACCCGACGAAACTATCTCGCCGGGGAAGACTTGAAGTACCTTGATGACATGTCCAGCCTGAAGGTTCGTGATCCCCTCTCACCATCTGAGGTGGCGCGCATTAGACGGGAGCGTGCGCGGCCGCGTATCTGGGACCACCACTATTTGCACCTCAATGGACTCCGACGCGAGATCGCCGCGGCCTTGCTGGAGACCCGCGGAGTTGCGGGTCCCGCACTCGATCTGTACTGCGGAACGCAACCGTACCGTTCTCTGCTGGGGGAGCGTCGAACGTGGGGGATCGACATTGACCTTCACTACGCCAGTGCAGACGTGATCGGAGACCAACCCCTTCCGTTCGCCGACGAATCGTTTGCCGTTGTGCTGTGCAGTCAGGCGCTCTATTACCGAGACGACGACCACGCCGTTGTCGCCGAGTTGCGGAGGACGCTCCTCGGAGACGGTCTCGCAGTTGTCACCGTGCCGGTGCTTTTCACCAAGTCGAGGAACGGTCGACAGCGACGGTATTCGAGCCAGGAGCTCCTGAGCCGATTCTCTGCATGGACTTCTGTGGAGCTGCGAGTAGCCGGGAGCGTCGGAACCGGACTCGCCTATGCCGTCGGACGACTTCTCCAGGCGGCGGAGCGACGCGCTCGATGGGCGAAGTACCTAACCAGAGCCGCGGGCGTTTGCGTCAACGCCCTCGGCTACCTTGTCGATTGGATTGCGAAGCCGTGGACAACGCGATTGCCCGCCACCCTCATCGTCGTTGCCCGTCGGTAGTGTTTGCTCTCGTCGCCCGTTTGGCCGGCTGGACTGAACGAAGCCACATGGGGTTTGATGTATCTCGCTCTCCGTAAGTACGCAAAACAGCGAATGGCGGCTTGGTCGCGGTGGCGACCCGGTCTCCCTCCCGGGCTCGGAAGCGCGGCTGGTGAGGCCTTGTCGTCGGCAGCCGGACAGCCAATGGTTGCTTTCCGGCACAGGAAACTCTCTAGCGCCGAGACCGGCGAGCGCACTAATCAAGTGGTCGCAGAATCGGAGGGCGGAGATGAGTATTCAGCGATACACCACCTGAGTCCGACGGCGCCGAGGCCGTCGTCCCGGCTCGATGCCGCCCTTCGAGCAGCTGTGGCTTCTTTTGAGATGACCGAGCGAGTCGTTCTTTCAAATGTGGCCGGGACGGGTCTTAGCCCGTTCATGCCCGAGGTGTTGTACTTTGAGGCCACCTCAGAGGCGCTCCACTACCTCGTCGAAGAAGTGGACGGAACCTTGCCCAACGGGGAGTTGGTGGCACAGGTAGCGAGCAGACTGCCCGCATTCCATCGGGCCCTCCGCCAGTGGGCCGAGACGACGCAACCGAAACTGGCAACACGCCATGACCACTACTTCGCGATGGTATCGGGAGTCATGGAGGAGATTCTGCGCGGCTCGGGCCAGCCATCGGCGACAGCCCTGCTCGACAATTGGCCTGCGGTTGTTGCACTCCACGCTCCCCTCGGCGTCGAGACTGGCCGACAGCCGATTCACGGCGACCTCCATCGCTGGAATGTCTTCGTGACCGAGACGGCTCCCGGTATCAAAGTCATCGATTGGGACTCCGTCGTCTGGGGCGATCCGCTTGTCGACCTCGCCACCCTTCTCATTGATGAGAGCTCCGGCAACCAGAAGAGCGCGCTCAATAGGTACGGAGCGGAGATCGGTTACGCTCGAGACAAGGCTGAAGTGGAGCGCAGCTACCTCGTGAATCGGTTCCGAGTCGCCCTGTTGTGGTCGTGCCTATTCGCGTCCCGGCCGCGACGGGCGAGGAGAAGTATGTCCGCGGAGCGCTATCTTGATGAGGCAGCCCGATTGCTCGAGGTGCTCGCTTAGAAAGAGCGACTCACCGTCATGGTTGCTGCTCAAGCGAGTGCCCTTCCGAGCGTTCGACCGATCGATGCGATAGAGGTACGTTGACTGTCAAGGTGGCCACAAGGTCAACCGATGCAAGACGCGCGCCTTCCAGGGGTTGTAAATGACCGTGAGTGTCCCAGAGACCGCAGACTTGTTCGGGATTCGAGTTGCATCCCTGCGCAAGCCCGAACTTGTCGAATTGCTGGTCCAGTGGGCGGGTGGGAAGGACCGGCGGCTCGTTAGCCATGTGAACGTTCACGCTATCAACCTTGCGATGAGGAACGACCGATTCCGGGCGGCGCTCGACCGAGCCGATCTGGTCTTTTGTGACGGCCACGGCGTCAAGTGGGGTGCTGGCAAGCTTGGCTTCGAGATTCCAGAGCGCCTTGCGGTGATGGACTGGATTGATGAATTAGCAGAGGCAATGATCGGTCGGGAACTCTCGCTGTTTCTTCTCGGCGATGTTGAGGGAGTAGCTGAGCGCTGCGCGGCGCTCCTGGCCCGAGACCATCCGGGGCTGCGCGTTGCCGGGACTCACCATGGCTTTTTTGACAAGTCTGGCGACGAAAGCGCTCGGGTCGTTGAAAAAGTCAATGACTCGGGTGCCGATATCCTCATGGTCGGATTCGGCATGCCCCTCCAGGAATTCTGGATCGATGACACGTTTGATTCCCTGGATGCGAACCTCATCTTGCCCGTCGGTGCTGCTTTTCGCTGGTACGCGGGGGTGGAGCGGAGGGCTCCAAAGTGGATGATCCACCGAGGGCTCGAATGGCTGTGGCGCCTGGGGCACCATCCGGTGAAGATGTTTCGCCGCTACGTCATCGGCAACCCAGCGTTCGCGTTCAGAGTGTTTGCGGCACGCCGTCGGCAACGCCAACCGAAATGAGCCTGTGGTTGTGCACCGTTTCACCGTCGACGATCTGACAAGAAAGGCGTGGCTTTCGTGACTGCGGGGTCCTCCATGGCGTCCGCGTCTCCACAACCGCTCGTGTCGGTGGTGGTTCCGATATACAACGGGGCAGAGGTGGTCGCCGACACCTTGCGATCCGTGCTCGGGCAGACCCACCAGAATCTCGAGGTGATTGCGGTCGACGATGGATCGACGGACAGAACGGTTCAACTGATTGAGGAAGAGTTCGGGGGCGACGAGCGCGTACGACTTGTGACGCAAGTCAATCAGGGAGTGGCGGCGGCTCGGAACGCCGGTCTGGCTGAAGCGAACGGCCCCCTGATAGCGTTCGTCGACTCGGATGACGTGTGGCATCAGGAAAAGCTGGCCAAACAGGTTGCTCTTCTCGAGCGAGCTGGGCCTGATGTAGGAGTCGTCTACACCTGGTATGCAAACATCGACCGAGCCGGAGTAATCGTTCCGCCGCTCCGTCCAAAACCAATGCATCGTGGGAATGTCTTGGCACCGCTCCTACTGCAGAACTTCGTTGGAAACGCCAGCACACCCCTGATCCGCACGTCCCTTCTGAAACGGGTCGGTGGGTACAGCCGCGACCTTTTGGAAAAGAGCGGAGGCCAGGGTTTTGAGGACTGGCATCTATACCTGAAGCTCGCTGAGGTTTGCGAGTTTGAAGTGGTGGCCGAGTTCCTTACGGGCTATCGGCAAGGGAGGGCGACCATGTCCCGTGACGTCAAGCCCTTTCTCTCCAACTTCCACGCGGCTCGGCAGGACATATGGAGCCGTCATCCCGACCTTCCTCGTCCCCTTCATCTGTGGTCCGAGATCTATCTGCTGGCTTGGATGGCAAGTCGGGCATGGACTCTTGGCCAGCGGATTACGGCTCTTGGATTGCTGGTCCGCGGCGCAGGAACCGTGATCAGAAACGATCCCCTCCTCCCTTTCCGACCGGCCACGCGGAAGTTCGTGCGCTACGCGTTGGAATTACGCAAACACGAGGGAGAAACGGCAGACGATCGTCCCTACCTCGGAAGCGTTCCAGTCGTCGATGCCAATGCCTGGCGACAGACCCTTGAGCTGCGCTCGACTTTCGTGGATGAGATCATCCGATGAGTCATCAACCCGAAGTCGTCGAGGAAAGCAACCGGTATCTGTCCCCGTCGGGCCAGAGCCTGTTGGCCGATGCCAAACAGGCCCGGGCTACCCGCATCAACCTGCCGCGAACGCGCGCCACAAGAACGCTGACGTTCGCGATCGTGGCCCTCCCCGGTGCGTGGGCACTGGGTCTCGCGGAATTCATGTGGCCCATCCTTGTGCTGCCAATGGCGGTGTTCATCCTGAGGCGCTCCAGGATCTTGATGCCGCGAGCGTTCTTCCTCTGGCTGGCGTATGTCGCCATCGCGATAGTCGCTGCCGTCAGCGCGGCGGATGGGCTCCGGATCATCACTGTGTACCTGGCGGCAACGATTGTTTTCCTGTTTGCCTACAACGCGTCATCGGATGAACTGCCGGACAGCGCGATCGTTGCCCTCGTTGCGCTGTTCTGGATATTGGTCGTGGTGGGCGGAGTGCTCGGATTGATCTTCGGCACCCAGGAGTTCCCCAGTCTGACGAACACACTGTTCGTCGACGAGGGTCAACTAGAGACGTATTGGGATGACGTCACCCGTGTGCAACTCTCTGACGGGTTGAAGGTCGGGGAGGAGGCCGGGCTCGTGCTGGACCACCGGCCTAAAGGCTTCTTGGCCTACGCCAACCATTTCGGGTCAGCCGTGGTGATGTTTCTCCCTGCGGTCGCTCTCCTGAGGCTTCAGCTGGACCGCGGGCGCCACTCATTGTCGCTCGACCTCGTGGCAGTGGCGGCCATCTTCCCATTCATCATTTCGAGGAACCGGTGGGCGTGGCTGTCGCTCCTTTTCATCGCGCTGTACATCGTCGCCCGGTTGTGGCGTCCCTTTCCACGATCCGCTCGGGTAATGGTTATCGGCCTAGCCATGCTCTTGATCGTCATCGCGGTGACGCCGCTTCGCGGGGTCGTAACCGACCGCCTGGAGGGGGAGAGCAGCAATCAATACAGATCCGAGCAATACCGTCTCAGCTGGGATCTGATTCAGACTTCTCCGTGGCTCGGATTTGGAGGCAACCAGGAGAGTGACGAGATAGCCGTGACCTCACAAACCGTCTACGAAGACCTACATTTGGGAGCGGATAGCCAGATCTTGCAGACGATGATCAACCACGGCCTTCCGGCTCTCGTTCTGTACGGGTCGTGGCTCATCGTGCTAGTCGGGGTCACGCGGGTCGCTACAACGCCGATTCTCGCGATAACTCACCTCGCCGGTTTGGTCGCGATTCTGCACACGCCCTTCTACATACTCACCCCCCATCGCTGGATGATTTTGATGCTGGTCGCCGGAGCTTCTTTTCGATATCTCAACGGTTCCGGTCGAGGTCGGCAGGTTGCCCTGTGGAATAGGCAAGCGGTGCTCGAGACCCAGGTCCGGCGACGGAGGCGTCGAAGAGGGATGTCGTGAATCGGAACGCAGCAGCCTGCGTAGGGCCACTCCGTGGGACAAGGACCGGTTGGGTGTTGGGTCGCAAACAACTTGTTCAGCGCGTGCTGAAAGTTCCTCCGCTGCAGGCAGCGGCTCGGATAGCCGGTGCCGCCCGTGGACGCGGCATGGCTCTCCTCTATCACCAGGTGTTGCCAGAGCCGCGTCCCGGGTCGATCACTCCAACCATCTCAGTCGATCAGTTTGAGGCCGAGATTGCGTACCTCGCCTCGGTAGGGCAGATTGTGCCTCTGGAGACTCTGCATCACCCCTCCCCAAGCACGCGACCGCGGTTCGCAATCACTTTGGATGATGACTACAAGAGCCATGCAGAGCACGTGCTGCCGGTGCTGCAGCGCCACAACGTCCCTGCGACCTTCTTCCTGTCTGGTCGATGGCTGCACGGTCTGGGCGCTTACTGGTGGGAGAAGCTCGAGGACGCAATAGCCGCCCGGGGCCTCGACGAGGTCTGCCTAGCCCTCGGTGTGCCTGCCGGCACGGCCGATGAGTTGGCGATTCGACTGGAAAGGGATCTGGCGGCGCAGTCCCGTGTTGAGGAGCTTTGCGATTTTGCGGGAGGTTCGATCTCTGAAGACTGGTTCAAGCCGCTCTTCGAGTCCGGCATGGGCATCGGGTTTCACACGCTCCACCACCCCCGCTTGACCCTGTTGGATGACGAGGGCTTGGAGCAAGCGCTCTCGCTCGGTCTGGCCGAGCTGGCCGAGACGATGGCCGCCCGGCCTTTTCTGTTTGCATACCCGCACGGTCGCGCCGGCAGGCGAGAAGCGTCGGCAGTGCAGGACGCAGGTTTCACGGCCGCATTCACGACATCGAAGGATCCAGTCGGCGCCGACTCAGACCGATATCTCGTCGGTCGGTGGGAGCCGGGTGCCTCAACGCTGCGGGACTTCGCCGCCGAGCTCGCCTGGCGCTTGCATGCGCCGATACAACCCATCTCTGCCAACTGAGAGCCACGGAATTGCTATGGCCGCCCATCATGCTCTGCCAGCCGACCGCCAACCGCTGGTCTCGGTGGTCATCCCGGTTTATAACGCCGCCCGGTTCCTGGAGGAAGCGGTAGATAGCGTTCTTGCTCAGTCCTATAAGCACTGGGAGTTGCTGCTCGTCGACGACGGTTCGACGGACAACGGGCGACAGATATGCGACCGCTATGCCTTGGCTCATCCGGACAAGATTCGGGTGCTCGATCACCCCGGACATCGGGGGCTTCCTGCCAGCCGGAATCTTGGCGTGGTGTCGGCGCGCGGCGATCTCATCGCCGCGCTCGATGCGGACGACGTGTGGCTGCCGGATCGACTCGAGCATCAGGTGCAGTTGGCTATACGCCACCCCGATGTGGGCATGGTGTGTGGGCCGACCTGGTACTGGTTTTCGTGGACTGGGCTTGCCGCCGATCGAGGGCTTGACATGCGCCGGGAGCTCAAGATCGAATACGACCGTCGCTACGAGCCCCCCCACCTTCTCAGCAAGCTCGCAACTGGGGACATGCATTCACCGGCGACCGGGGCCATGCTGATCCGCCGTTCAGTCTTGCTCGCTGTCGGTGGGTACGTGGAAGAGTTTCCGGCAATGTATGAGGACCAGGCGATGCTCGCAAAGGTCTTTGCGCACAGCGCCGTGTTCGTGACCGGAGAGGCGCTCGATTGCTACCGCCAGCACAATGACAGTATGACTGCCCGGGCGGGGAGCGCGATGTCGGACATTCACGTGCCACTGAGCCTGGAGCGCAGGAAGTTCCTCGAGTTTGTGGCGGATTACGTTTCGACGTCCGGGATCTCCGACGCCGAACTTGCCGACGCCCTTGAAACGGCGTTAAAGCCCTACGAGCACATTTGGCGCTACCGCATTCTGCATCCCCAGGAACTCACGCGCTGGGCGGCTTCTAAGGTACTGCCGGCCAAGTGGCAGCGAGCCCTCTGGCGTCTCGTACGGCGGCGGCGAACACGTAGGAAGCCGATCGACGGATGAGACTTCGTTTGGCCCTCCCTGCTGGACTGCTGGATACCGGGGCTGCGTCACTCGCAACCTTCATCGTTCAGGCCTACGCGGTCCGCACGCTCGACCTGGAAACCCTCGGCGTATACGCGGTCTTCTTCTCTGCCTATCTCTTTGCTAGTCAGGCCACTCAGTTTCTCTTCTTGTATCCGCTCGAGATTGCGGTATTGAAGTTGCCCCGGTCGACAAGGTTCGAGTTGCTCAGACGGTCCATCAGACTGGCGACGCCGGCACCAATCCTGGGAGGACTGGGGGTGCTGGCAGCGATCCTTCTTTCTGGATCGAGTGCCACTTCGCTCAGACTCGGCTTTGCGATAACCGTGGGTGCCGCGGCGATCACCTCTCCGGTGTACGAGCACTTCAAGAGGATGCTGCACCTTTCCGATCGATCTTGGCAAGCGGCCGGAGTGGCGCAATCACAGTTGCTTGCTCTCGTCGTGGTTGTAGCCGTGATGGTTGTTAGCGGCGTCCCGCCGGCGTGGGTGCCGTTCGGTGCTCTTGCCGCATCGCACGGGGTTGCCCTTGGCGCCGGTTTCGCAACCATTCGGTTCGGCGAGATGCCCCCACTTCGCACGTCGTTTATGGATTTGCTTCGCTCGGGTCGCTGGCTACTTGTCTCGGGGCTGATGCCTCCCCTGGCCACACTGATCGCAGCCGGGGTCATCACACGGCTCGCCGGGGCGACCGAACTCGGTCTTGCTCAGGCAGCCCACGTAGCGAGTCGGCCGATTCTGATCCTCGCAACGGGCCTCTCCGCAGTACTGGGCTATCGGTTGATGGAGTCGGGCTCGACCCGACGCCGCTCCGACGGAAACCGCTACTGGCGTTTGTACGCCGCGCTGATCCTGCTGGGCGGCGGTGCCTACATGTTGGTCGTGGGCGTCGATTGGCCCGGCAATCCCATGGCGGCGCTATTGCCTCGCGCGTACGAAGTCGGAGGCCTCGTGCTTGTGACGCTGGCGGCCAATTTCGTGTCAGCATTGTTGCGCCCGGTGCGGAACGAATTGATCGGCGCGCATTGGGAGGCAAGGGTGGCCCTCGTTGATACATCGGCAGCCGCCGCCCTGATAGCAGTCGCTGCCTTCGCCGGGTATCTGGGGGCGTTTGCTGTTCCGCTCGGGGTTCTGGCCGGTGCGCTCGTCCATGCTGCCGGGTACCTTCCGGCTCGCATCACCATGTACGCAACCTCTGCTCCGAGGCTAGAGGGAGCAACGCCAGCTGGCGAGGGTTGATCGACGGCATCCGTGGTCGAGCTCTTTCTTTCTGGCTCGCCTACCAGCGACGCAGGCGGATGCCGGTCACCTTGGAGAGAGGGTATGAGCCGTCGAGCACCCGACGCCGGTACATCGCTGCCGCCAGAATCATGAGGAGCACCATGCGATGGGGCATGATCACGTAGAAGCCCGTGTGAAACAGCGCGGCGAGGGCGGCGAAGTGCGTCACCGCCTCAATAGGCGTTGAGAGCCGCCTGCTGACCATCGTAATGGCGAGCAGCCAAGCTACGAGGAGCACTCCAGCAGGGACGCCATGGAAGATCATGGTGTTGATGATCTGGCTGTCAAAGCCGATCGGACGGGAGTCGAGAAACTGGGCGTCATAACCGTCGTCGCCGGTAGCGATCGCCTGTCCGAATCCCAGCATTGGCGCTTCGCCGATGCGATCGATCGCGAGCTCGTAGATCTCTTGGCGATAGTCCACCGTGCTGTCTGTGATCCGCGCGCCGACGATTCCTCCAATTGGAGTAGCCCACGCCACGGCGGTGAGTATGGCTATCCCGAGGATCAGCCACCCGAGGTGTGTCACCCGCGGACGCCAAAATCGACCGCCGGCGTAGAAGAGCGTTGCCAGCAGAACCGCCCACACCCACCGATTTTGCGAGAGCACAAGCGGTATCGCCGAGAGCGCAACGGCGGCCAGCAATAACGTGCGCGCCCGACCGCTGACGAGCATCGCTGCCAGCATCATGGCGGCGGGCAACAGGATGGCAAAAGCGGATCCCCAGTGATTGGTTTCTGAGAAGAAGGTCTTCGGACGCAACTTCTCGGAACCCGTGAGCTGGGCGGTATCTGCACCTGGGTTCGTGAGGTCCGCAAACTGGACCCGGGTGTATCCGATGACCCGCTCCTCGGCGCTCACACCCTCCATGAGGGCCGTTCCTGGTGTTGCGTAGTCGGCGCCCGTGAGCGGAACGGCCAGTAATCCACCCCCGACAATGACCACCCACAGCAAGCCGACGGCAGCAATCAGTCTGCCATCCGACAACTCGTCGGCCTCGGAGTTGAAGACATAGAGGAAGAGGATCGTCCCTGCCAAGTAGGTGCTCAGCAGGTGCGTGTGTACCCCGAATACATCCCCCCCGATGACGAGATCGAAACTCGCCGCGAAACTCAGAACGGCAAAGGCGATCCACAGCATGAATCCCCGGGGTGCGAGGATGCGGTGACTGGGCCACCTGTGGAGGATGGCGACGAGGCTGAGCGGGAGCCAGACGTGTTCCCCGAATCCCGCCAGCCAGGCGACGGGGAAGGCAAGTACGGTGAGATACAGGAAGCGCTCCGTGCGAGTGGCGGGCTTCAGATCCTCCCATCGAACGCGGGGAATCTTGGCAAACAACTGCCTGGCCGTCTCTGAGGAGTGCATTGCTATTCGCCCCAGTACGGGCTGACGTCAACCCGATCAGTGTAAGCGTGCCGGCCGTGGTCGATGTACCCTCTTCGCATCTTGGTTGCGAAGAGGGCCGCGTCCCTCGAATCTGCGCCTCGGTCCCACCCGTCCCCGGCCTCCGGTGGCTGTAAAGCGATACCTCTAGGCTCGGTGAATGATCCGATCTGCTTCTGGCTTCGAAGCCTGCGCCGTTTCTCCCCACCACCTCGCGTCCGGCGCGGGTGTAGAGATTCTGCAGGCAGGCGGGAATGCCGTCGATGCTGCGATTGCGGTCAACGCCGTGGTCGGGGTCGTCCGGCCGACCGATTGCGGGATCGGTGGCGACCTGTTTGCGCTCATTCATCGGCCGGGTGACGACACGCCCGCCGTGCTCAATGCCAGTGGGCGGGCCGGCAACGGCGCCTCGGCCGGTGCCCTGCGCGATGCCGGTTTCGACCAGATGCCCATTCGCCACCCGGCCGCAATCACCGTACCCGGATGTATCGACGGGTGGATCGCGCTGCTCGATCGATTCGGGGCTCTGTCGCTCGAGGATGTGCTCGGCCCGGCCATCCGGCTCGCATCCGACGGATTTCCCATCTCCGTGGAAATGGCCGCCAACCTCGCCGCGCTGGCGGACGAGATCGCTGATCAGCCGTCGGGATTCGAGTTCTACCCGGGCGGCCACGCGCCGGTCGAAGGCGAAATCCTCGCCCGCCCGGCCCTTGCTCAGACCTTGGGCGGCATTGCCTCACAAGGTCGAAACGGCTTCTATGCCGGCGAGGTCGCGGCCGCCATCGAGACGGCAACCGGCGGGTGGGTAACCGCACACGATCTCGACTCGAACGCCCCCGACTGGGTGGAGCCTGCCCGACTGGACGTCCTCGGCGAAACGGCCTGGACCGTTCCCCCCAACAGCCAGGGCTACATCACCCTGGCAACCCTGGCCATCTTCGAGCAACTCGGCGCCCCCGACCGGTTCGACGACCCGGACTACCACCACCTCCTCATCGAGGCCTACCGGGCGGCCGCCTGGGACCGGGAACTGCACCTGGCCGACCCCGATGCCATGACGGTGAGAGCGGACGACCTGCTCCATCCGCTCCGGCTCGGTGAGCGTGCATCGGCAATCACCAGCCGGGCCGGGGGGTGGCCGGCTCCGGGCCCGCTGCCCGGGGGGACGGCCTACATGTGCACCCTGGATGCCGCCGGAATGGGCGTCTCCTTGATGCAATCCAACTTCCACGGAATCGGCAGCGGTGTGTCGGCTGGAAGCACCGGTGTTTGGCTGCACAGCCGGGGGGCCGGGTTCTCGCTCGACGCCGGCCACCCGAACGAGCTGGCCCCGGGCAAGCGCCCGGCGCATACGCTCGCCCCCTCATTGTGGACCAGCGATGGCGCCCTGAGCATGCTGCTCGGGAGCCGCGGTGGGGATCTTCAGCCCCAGCTGGTCGCCCAGCTGGCCGCCGACCTGCTCCACCTCGGCATGGACCCGGCGCACGCCCAGGCCATGCCGCGCTGGGCGCTCGACCATTTCGGCCCCGGGGTCGCATCGGCACCGGCGCTCGAAGACACCATGCCGGCCGCCGTCGTCGATGGCCTGTCGGGTCGCGGCCATGACGTAACCACGGTTCCCGCCCAACCTGCCTGGGGGCCGGTTTCGATTATCCGCATCACAGGCGACGGTGTTCATCACGCCGCCGCCGATCCGCGTATCAGCACGGCGGCGGTGGTGGTGGTCGACGGTACCTGAGGGCCGGCTCCCTATAGCCCGGCGATGATGGCGTCGGTCATCTCGGTGGTCGTGGCCGATCCGCCCAGATCGGGCGTCAGCGTCTCGCCGGCGGTCGTGACCGCCTCGATGGCGGACCCGATCGCCTCGGCGGCATCTCCTTCGCCGATGTAGTGGAGGAGATCCACCACGGGTGTGAGCAGCGGAAGCGGATTGGCAATGCCCTTGCCGACGATGCTCGCCGCATCGCCGTGGACGGCTTCGTAGATGCGCACGTCGTCACCGATGTCGATGCCGAGACTCGAGCTGATGCCGCCGGTGATGCCGTTGCACAGGCTCGAGAGCACGTCGCCGTACAGATTGCCCATCAGCAGCACGTCGAACTGGTACGGATCCAGCACCAGCTGCATACAGGCGGCGTCGACGATCACGGTGCGCAGCGGGACGTCTGGGTACTCCTCGGCAACCTCCCGAACGGTGCTCAAGAACAACCCATCGGACTTCTTCATGATGTTGGCCTTGTGCACGAAGGTGAGGTGCTCCCGCTCCAGGTAGCGGGCGGTCTCGAAAGCGAAGCGGGCGATCCGTTCGCAGGCATCCCGGGTCACCACTTTGATGGACTCGACGACGCCGGGAACGATCTCGTGCTCGATTCCCTTGTAGATGTCCTCGCTGTTCTCGCGGATGATGATCAGATCGAGATCCGGAAAGCGCTTCGAAACGCCCGGCAGGCTACGGATCGCTCGCACCCCGGCGTAGAGCCCGAGCTGGCGGCGCAGCACCACATTGAGGTTGTTTGATGCATCGGTCGGGCCGCCGGGTGGAGTCAGCAGGCGGGTCTTGAGTGCCAGGCCCATTTCGGCGGCCAACTCGGCGGCGGCCTGTAACTGGGTGGCGGCCGTTGGGTAGTCGGCGGCGTCGACATCGACGCGATTCCACGAGATCGACACCCCGGCGGCGTCGATGACCCGCAACACCTCCGGCGTGATCTCCTGGTTGATGCCGCCCCCGACGATCAGGGCAATCTCGTGGCTCACAAAGCCTCCATCAGGGCGTCGGTCATCTCCTCGGTGGTGGCCGACCCTCCCAGGTCACCCGTCAGCACCGATCCGTCGGCCAGCACCCGCTCGACACCTGCCCGGACTTTCTCGGCTGCCGCCAGCTCGCCGACGTGCCGGAGCATGAGCTCGGCGGAGAGAATCAGCGCCAGCGGGTTGGCGATGCCTTTTCCGGCGATGTCGGGGGCGGTGCCGTGCACTGCTTCGAACAAGGCGAACTTTGTCCCGATGTTGGCGCCCGGCACCATGCCAAGGCCACCGACGAGGCCGGCGCACATGTCGCTCACCACGTCGCCGTCCAGGTTGCCGAGCACGATGACGTCGAACTGATGGGGGTCGAGGGCGAGCTCCATGACCAGGTTGTCGAGACCGACGTATTCGACATCGGTGAACGGGTAGTCCTCGGCCACGGTCCGGGCGGCGTCCAGGAACAGACCCTCGGAGAGCGGCATGATGGACTGCTTGTGCGAGACGGTCACCTTGCGCCGGCCGTTGGCACGGGCGTACTCGAACGCATACCGGACGATCCGCTCCGAAGCCGCTCTCGTGACGATCTTGAGCGCCTCGACCACCCCCGGGACCGCTTCGTGCTCGCGTCCCGAATACAGGCCCTCGGTGTTCTCTCGCACCACAACGACATCGACATCTTCGTAGCGGGCCCGGCTCGGCCCCGGCAGCGACTTCACGGGGCGCAGCGAGACGTAGAGGTCGAGCGCCTGGCGCATGGAGACGTTGACCGAGCGCCAGCCACTCCCGATCGGCGTTTGCAGCGGGCCCTTGATGCCGACCCGATTCTGACGGATCGACTGGATGGTCGGGGCGGGCAGGGGGCTGTGTCCGGCGTCGACGGCGCCACTGCCGGCCAGGTGCTCCTCCCACTCGATCGTTCCACCGGTGGCGGCGTCGACCACCCGCACCATGGCGGCCGAAACCTCCGGTCCAATGCCGTCGCCGGGTATCAGCGTTACCTTCACCCGGTCGATTATGGCCGGAAGGACGCCGGTCGGCCGGTTTCGGTCACTTTTTGGGCATCGCCTGCCGGCGGAACCGTGTCGCCCGGCTCACTGCAGCCTGCAGCTCTCCCTGAGGAGCGAACCGGGGAATTCGCCGGTCGGCCTCCTCCAGGGCCGGCTGGTCGAGCTGGCGGCGCGCCAGCTCTGTCAAGACCTTTACCCGATCCAGGTCCTCGGCATCGACCGCATCGTTGAGCGCCACGATCAGGCTGGTGGTTCTGACCCGCTCACTCCACACCCAGTTTTCGGCGACCAGGGCCGCATCGAGATCCTCCAAAGGGGCCCGGCGGAAGAACTCCGCAAAGTCCTCTTCCAGGAGGGGCCGCAAGCCGCGCAACCACAGGCCAAGCACCCTAGTTTCTGCCGGGATGGCGGGAGTGACGTCCACCCCATCGAGGTCCTTCGGCATGAGCAGCTGCAGCGGCGACACCCCGAGGACTGCTGCCATTGCTACGGCGTCGTTGAGCAGAACGGTGGCCGGGGTGTCGGGCGTGTACCCGGCGGCCTCGAGCTCCTCGAGGAGATCCCGGTGGGACATGCCTTTGGCGTCGAGGAGGTCGGTGAGGTTCTGGTTGAACACGTCCTCCACGGTGCGGGGGTCGCCCTCAGCCATGGTTACCCGAGGACGTCCGATCCAACCCGATCCACGTGACCCTTGGCGTGGACGTTGTACCAGGCGTGCTCGATGGTGCCGTCTTCTCCGGCCACGAACGTTGAGCGAATGATCCCCTCGTACTCGCGACCGTAATTCTTCTTCGTTCCCCAGGCACCGAAAGCCTCCGCCATCGAGTGATCGACATCGGAGAGCAGCGGAAAGGGCAGGTCGTGCTCGGCTCGGAAGGCATCCAACTCGTCAACCGGATCGGGGCTCACCCCGTACACCTCGTAGCCGGCGTCCTGGAACGACCGGTAATTGTCCCGGAAGTCACACGATTCTGCGGTGCACCCGGGTGTGAATGCTTTCGGATAGAAGTAGATGACGGCCTTGCCCCCGGCCAGGTCAGCGCTGGTAACGGAAGCGCCGGTGTGGTCGGGTCGTTCGAAATCGGGCAGGGGGTCGCCGGGCGAGAGCTGCATGGCGCCGCATGCTAGGGAACTGGCATTGTGCAGCGCTACTGGACGCCCGGTGTATCGTCCGCGCTCATGCGTACGAGGCTGCTCCTGATCGCTGTCGCCGTGGTGGCGGCGGCGTGTGCTTCGACCGGCGCCACGCCGGTATCCACCGCGGGGAGCGCCACGGCGACTCCGGCCGTTTCGACGACGACGATCGCGGCAACGACGTCGGCCCCGACGACGACGCTCCCCCCGACTACGACGACGACCACCACCTCGCTGCCGACGGGCACCGTGACCGAGGACGCTCGCGCCGTCGTCATGGCCGGCCTGCCCGGCCTCACGCTCGACGTCGCCAGCGAGGCCTTCCTGGCCGACGGCGGTCGGGTGATGATCTTGTTCGCTAAGAACCTCTCCAGTCGCGAACAGGTCAGCGATTTGACGGCGTCGATGGCGTGCGCGGCGGGGGCACCGATCCTCGTGGCCGTCGACCAAGAGCCGGGGAGGGTGGACCGGCTGGCCAAGATCGGCATCCCGTCCCCGGCCGTCGACTCACCGACTTTTGTCGAGGACACGCTGGCGATGGGCAAGGCAATGTTCGACCTCGGGATCAATCTCGACCTCGCACCCGTGCTCGACGTTGCCCGCGGCGACAATCCGGTCCTGGTGGGCCGCAACTTCGGCCCGGATCCCGACGTAGTGGCCTCCCGTGGCCTCGACTTTCAATTGACGCTCGGTTCGCTCGGCATCATGACGACGGCCAAGCACTTCCCCGGCCACGGTTTGTCGACGGTCGACCCGCATCTGCAGGTCACGCCGATCGATGCCGGCCTGGCCACCCTGCTCGCCACCGACTTCCCGCCGTTCCAGGCTGCCAT
>JABDLU010000224.1 GCA_013002865.1 Acidimicrobiia bacterium | reverse complement strand
AAAAGCGCACCTCGAGGTAGTGATGGATCGGCAGCCCGGTTGCCTCCTGGACGGTCTGGACGAGCAGATCGGGACCACCAAATGCGTAGGAGGCATTGATGCGCTCGGTTCCGTGCCCGGGGATGGCGACGCGCAGGTCACGGGGGAGGCTCACCATTTGCAGGCGGCCGTCGGCGACGTGGAGCAGCATGATCACGTCGGCGCGTTCGCCGCCGAAGTCGCCGAAGAAGTCTCCGAGTTCCTCCGGCAGCCCCTCGCGGCTATCGGTGCCCACCAGCAGATAGTTCACCGGCCCCGCTCCGGCGGCATCGAGGCTCGGCAGGTCGGCGGCCGGTATGCGTTCGATCCCATTGCCGAGCAGCACGACGGCCAGGAGACCCCATCCGAGCATCGCGCCGACCAGCACGACGAGGCCGAGTACCACCCGCCGCCGCCAGTTGGGCCGCGGCGCCTCCTCAGGCTGGGCAGCGGGCGGCTCACCGGGGATGACCCCGTCGTCGTCGGGGAGGGTCGGGGTTTCGAGCGGCGCGATCAGCTCGATCTCTTCAGTGATCATGGGGTGGTCCTTGGGTTTGAGGTGGGCGGTCGGGGTTGGACGGCGCCGCAGGTGCATTCGGTTCCCGCCCTCGAGTGCTGAAGAGTAGGTTCGAACCATGCGTATGCAATCGGGCCGGATGGTGAGTCTCGGCTACAACAAATACGTGCGATCCGACGACGTGACCGCGGTCGAGCCGCTGACGGAGGGGCGCGGTCCCGGACGGCGGACGCTGGTTTGGGTGCGGGGCCTCGACGACCCGATCGTGGCGTCCCGGTCCGTGGCGGCCATCGTCAACGACCTCACCAACCCTGCTCCCGGCGACGACTAGCTAAATCGAGCCTTCGAAGCTCCAGGTCGGCTCCTGATCCGGCGACATACCGAGCCGGTTCGAAACGGTGATGTGGACATCCACGATCGGCTTGGACTGAGTCGCCGCCCGAAAGGCTTCCTCGGACTGCCACTTCGAGATGATGGCGACCTCGTCACCGGACCGGGAGGCCGTCACCTCAATGCAGTCCGGGTGGTTGCGCAGCGCCGATCCCATGATGTCCTCCCAGGTGGTGAGCGTGGCGTCGGAAGCGCCCTCGACCGTAAACACCGCAACTCTCAGAAATGCCATCCCGTCTCCTGTCGACGCCCTTGAAACCTAGCCGGAGTGAGGTCGCGTAGGGTGAGCGCTCTCATCGGAGGCAACGTGGCCACATTCGACAAGGACCAGTTCATCGAGGACTGTTTGGCGGCGGTGCGAGGCGACAGCGCCTACCGGGAGGTAGCCCTGCTGGTTGAGCGGGCGGTCTCGGACCCGACGGCGCTTGAAGCGGTCATCCCCGATCGCACCGTCAGCCCGATGATGACGGTGTGGCACCGCTCCGACGAACTGACCGCCCTTCACATCGTCTGGCCGCCCGACGTCGACCTGTATGCCCACGATCACAACATGTGGGCGGTGATCGGCATCTACGGAGGCCGGGAGGACAACACCTTCTATCGGCGTCGCGACGATGGCCGCATCGAGGTCAATACCGGACGCACCCTGCTGCAAAAGGACGTCATCTCGCTCGGCTCCGAGGTGGTCCACTCCGTTGCCAACCCGACCCGGGAATGGACCGCCGCCCTGCACGTCTACGGCGGCGAGTTCTTCACGACGCCGCGCACGATGTGGAGGACCGAATCGCTCGAACCGGTCCCCCTCGACGTCGAGTTCATCAGGCAAAACCTGGAGCGGGCCGCCGCGGCTGCCCGCATCGCCGACACACCGGGCGAGCAGCCCTAGCTTCTCAGCGCTTGCGCGGGACGGTGTGCTCCCAGTCGGCCAAGATGGCGCGGAGGGCGGACACGAACGCCAGCGGCTGATCGATGATCAGGTGGTGGTAGGCCTCGGGGATCGCCACTACCGGGGCATTGCGGCCGAGCAGTTCGTGCATGTAGTCGCTCACGTCGGGCGTGACCAGGTGAGACAACTCACCCCGGAACAGCGCCACCCGGGTCTGAATGCCGGCCAGGAACTCGTGGATGGCAGCCGGCTTGAGCCGGGCAAAGATGTTGGGGTCGAACTTCCACGTCCACCCGTCGGCGACCTCGTGCAGAGAGTTGCGGGCGATGTAATCCATCACATAGTCGGGACCGGGTGGCTGGGTCGGGACGAGCCGGAAGTGTTCAAGAGCCGTATCGAGATCCGGATAGGTCTTCGGATTGCGAAACGCCCGGCCCCGGGTGGCCTCCTCCCGCTCGGGATCCGGTTCGGTGACCGGCGAGTCGACGATGATGGCGCCCCGCAGCCGATCACCGTGCAGGGCGGCGGTCACGATCGAGATGAGGCCGCCCATCGAATGCCCGACCAGCACCGGCGGGGTCTCCATGCCGCACGCCTCCCCCACGGCCATGATCTCCTCGGCCCACAAATCGAAGGCATACGAGTCGCGCCGGCCGCTGTCCCCGTGGCCCGACATGTCGATGGCGACCGGGTGATACCGCTCGGTGAACATCGGGGCGAGATGGGTCCACCAGTGGGCATGAGCGCTGCCCCCGTGCACGAACACGATGCCCGGCTTGGACGCATCGCCCCATTCGAGATAGTGGATCGGGGCTCCCTGAACGTCGACGGTGCCCTCCTGCCGGGGAGTCTCGATGGCTCTCGTGAACCAATCGGGAGCGGACACCGTCACGTTGCCGGCGGGGTGATGCCGGACATGTCCTCGTCGAGCGACGCCCGGACATGGTCGGCCAGTGCCTGGCGGACCCGCTGCTTGGACGGCAGGTACCCGGACGGCTCGAACTTGGCCATCTCGGTTGCGACCGTCATCACCCGCTCGAGCAGCTGCTCACCGGGAACGGCCTCGTCGAGGTATCCGGCGTCGACGGCGCCCGCACCGTCGTAGAGCCGGGCGTGCATGGTGGCGGCGGTGAACTGGCGAGGATCGAGGCGGGCCCGGGCCAGCTCGACGGTGAATACCGGCAGGGGCATCCCGATGCCGACCTCGTTCAACCCGATCGACCACTCTCCCTCTACGCCGATGCGGTAGTCGGCGGCGAGCAGAAACATGGCCCCGGCCGCCACGGCATGGCCGGTGCAGGCAACGATGACGGGACGGGGGAACTCCCAGATGCGGAGCAGCAGCTCGGCCCCCGAGCGAACCAGCGCCCGCATGGTGTGGGGATCGGAGCCCATGACGGCCAGATCGAACCCGCCGGAGAATCGGCCGGGCCGGCCGGTCAGGACCACCGCGCCGGCTTCCTGCTGGGCCCGGTCGAGGGCGTCGTGGATGGCTCCGATCGAGTGGTCGTTGAACACGTTGGCTTTGCCGTCGTCGAGCACCAGCACGGCCACACTGCCATCCAGCCGGTAGGTCAGCACATCGCTCATCGGGCTGAACCTAGCCCACCACGGCAGGGCTTTCGGCGGCGCTGGGCCGGCGGGTGATCTGCAGCTGGCCCCGCTCGGCCCACAGGACGATGCCGAGCACCACCAGCGCGGTAAGTAGGTAGGCGATGGCCAGCGGGGTGATCGTCCCGTCGTACGCCCGGTCGATGATGGCGCCCAGAATGGCCCCGCCCCCCAGTGAGACGAACCCGATCAGCGACGACGCCGTCCCGGCCACGGCACCGACCGGATCCATCGCCAGTGAGTTGGCGTTGGGGATCAGCAGGGCATGGGCGATCAGAACGAAGCCGAGCAGGGTTCCGAACAACCACAGCGGAGGCTTTCCGTCGGTGGCGAGAGCGACGGCCACCAGCGCAAGCGAGGCGGCGACGTAGCCGATCAAGACGCGATGCACGGTCCGGCGCATCCCGAGGCGATCAACGATCTTCGAGTTGGACAGCATGGCCGCCCCCATCACGGCGGCGATCAGCCCGAAGAAGATGGGAAAGAAGTCGGCCTGGTCGTAGACGTCGTCCAGGATCAGCTCCGAGGACGCCAGATAGGACAGGAAGGCGCCGAAGCTGACGGTGAGCCCGAGGGCGTAACCGACCGTCTGACGGCTGCGGACGACCACCCTCGCGGCGGCCCGCACGTCGGCATAGTTGAAGGAGATCCGGTTGGCGGGGTCGAGGGTCTCCGGCAGCCGCATTGTCCATAACGCCACGACACCGGCCACGATCACCGCCGACCAGAACACCCACTCCCACGACGCCACCAGCAGGATCAACGCCCCGACGCCCGGTGCGAAGATGGGAACGATGATGAAGATGGCGAAGATCAGCGACATGCGCTTGGCCATCTCGTCGCCTTCGTACTGATCCCGGATGATCGACAGCGTCATCGTGCGCGGTCCGGCTGCGCCCACCCCCCACACCACCCGGGCCAGGAAAAGAACGTTGAGGGAGGGCGCCAGGGCCGACCCGGCGGCACCGATTGCGTAGAGGGCGAATCCGCCGTAGAGGGCGGTCTTGCGCCCGAAGCGGTCACTGACCGGACCGTACAGCAGCGTCCCGACGGCGGTTCCGGCAACGTAGGCGGTGACGGCCCCGGCTGCCTGAGTGGAATCCTCCGCCAGCCCAAAAGCATCCCGGATATCGCCCAGTGCCGGGAGCAGGAGATCGATGCCGAGCGCGCCGAGGGCCATGATCGACGCCAGCAGCGCCACGAGCTCCCGATCGCCGAGGCGCCTTCGATTGCTCAAGAAGTGGTGCCCCGCATGGACCCATTATGGCGAGCATGCCGGCATCGGAATTTGTCACACCCCGTCTGTACGGTACGAACCATGAACACATTCACTTCCACCCCGGACATCACCAACGCCCTCGAGCTCCTTGCCCAGGCCGGCCTCACGGCCGTTGCGGTCGAGTCTTGCGACGATCGAGACTGCCACTGGTGCGACCCGGCACCGCTCCCGGCCGCCGCCTAGCCCGTGCCCCGGCCGTCTCCGGCCGGTATGGTGGGGCTCGCTATGGCGCTGGAACGGCCTCAATTCACCGTCGGAATCGAGGAGGAGTACCTCCTCGTCGAGACCGAGAGCCGCGACCTCGTGCGGGATCCCCCACCCGAGCTGTGGAGCGACCTCAACGAGGCACTCGGCAATGAGGTCGGCAACGAGTTCATGCGGTCCCAGGTCGAGATCCAAACCCGCCCCTGCGCCGACATCAGCGAGGCCCGCCAGGATCTGACCAACAAGCGCCGCACCGTATGCGAGGTGGCCGGGCGGTACGACCTGCACCCGATCGCCGCCTCCACCCACCCGTTCGCCGACTGGGGCCAGCAGCTCCACACCGACAAAAAGCGCTACAACCTGCTCGCCAGGGACATGCAGGGTGTGGTGCGGCGGCTCGTCATCTCCGGCATGCACGTCCATGTAGGCATACCCGAGCCGGATCTCCGGATCGATCTCATGAGCCAGGTGTCTTACTTCCTTCCCCACCTGCTCGCCCTCAGCACGTCGAGCCCGTTCTGGCATGGCGAGGACACCGGCCTCAAGAGCTACCGCATGAGCGTGTTCAAGGCGCTCCCCCGCACCGGGCTGCCCGAGCATTTCAACAGCTGGGCCGAGTACGAGCGCCACGTCAACGTGCTCGTCGAGGCGGGGATCTTCGAGGATGCCTCCAAGGTGTGGTGGGACGTGCGCCCCAGCGCCCAGTTCCCGACGCTGGAAATGCGGATCGCCGACATCTGCACCCGGGTCGAGGACGGTCTATCCATCGCGGCGCTCTATCAGAGCCTGCTGGCGATGTTGTTCAGCAAGCGCCAGAACAACCAGCGGTGGCGTACGTATTCGAACTTCTTGATCGCCGAGAACCTGTGGCGGGCGCAGCGCTACGGCATCAACGAGCCGCTCATGGACTTCGGCATCGGCAAGCTGGTCCCGTTCAATGAGCTCACCGAGGAGCTCATCCAGATCTTGCGCAAAGAGGCCGACCGACTGGGCTGCACCGCCGAGCTCGAAAACATCCGCGAGATCGTCCGCCGGGGCACCAGCGCCGACCGCCAGCTGGCCGTGTACGAAAAGGCCCTCTCCGAGAATTCCGAGCCCCGCGAGGCGCTCAAGCGAGTGGTCGACTTCCTCATCGAAGAGACCAAGGTGGGGCTCTGAGCGCCACGGCGCTCAGAGCAGTCGCCGGTCGCCCGTCGCCCGTCGCCCGGCGGTGACGGCCACCAGGAGCACGGCCACCGTCACGATCAACCTGAGCCAGCCAGATAGGGCGGGCGGGAACCACGGGTACTGGCCGAACTCGAGGACGACGGCGGCCACCAGGGCGAACCACGGGAATCGGCGGGGGCGTCGATGGAGCTCGAAGACCAGCAGGCCGAGAACGAGACCGACGGTGTAATACCGGTTGGCGGCGGGATCGATCAGCAGCCGGAACGCCACGCCGGCCATCAACGCGGCGGTCCACCGCCCCTTCCAGACGAGGACGGCCGCCAATCCGAAACCACCGATCAGCTGGGCAGGACGAACCCAGGCGGGCGTCGTAGGCGACGTGATCCCGAGCGCCCGCAGCGACGACGAGGTCTCGTTGGCGATCTCGAAGCTCGATGCGTCGAGGGTGGCGGGTTCGGCGATGATGAACGGCAGCCAGGTCAGACCGGCCAGCACAACCACGGCGGTGACCCGGAGCAACCGCCGGTCCGGCAGAGCCGCAGCCAGCGGGGCAAAGATCAGGCCCCACGGCTTGGCGGCGGCGGCGACCGCCAGCGCGATGACGACCCACCCCGGGCGGCGGTGGGCGACGGCCAGCACTCCGGCGGCGGCCGCCGCCAGGGTGATGGCGTCGTCGATGTGGGCCGTCCTGACCGCAACATCACCCCAGACCACGACGAACAGGGCCGCCGCCAACAGGTCCGTCATGTGCCACTTTTCCCATGAGCGACCGGTGTCCAGCAGACCCAGGGCCCGGCGCAGCATCCACACCACCCCGACACCCAGCGCGGAGAAGACGACCATCGCCGACCACGAGCCGAGCGAGCCGAGCAGCGTGAACGGAATGGCCACGACGATGCTCAGCGGCCCGAATTGGAGATCGGGGCGATCACCGTAGAGGCTCAGGGCGCCGCCGGGATCCCCCGAGAAGAGCAGATCAACCGCGTCCTCGAAAAAATGCCAGGCGGTGGCGTGGGGCAGCGGTATCTGGACCAGGAGCACCAGGGCGCTGACTGCGGCGATGGTGGTCCACGGATGGCCGAGGGCCAACCGGCGTCCAATAGCGGGACCACTCCTGAGATCGCGTTCCATCGGGGCACGCTACCGCCCGGCCGGGCCCCCAACCGGGGCACACACCGTCAGTCCGGCAACCCGGCCTCACCTACAATCTCGGTATGCCCGACACCTACACCCCGCCCCTCGACGACATCAACTTCGTCCTCAGGCACATCACCGATCTGGAGGCCCTCTCCAAGCTGAACGGCTTCGAACACGCCGACGTGGAGACGCTCGGAGCCGCCCTCGAAGAAGCCGGCCGGTTCATGGCTGAGGTGGTCGCCCCGACCAACCGCATCGGCGACCAGGTCGGCTCTATCCACGACGGTGACGCGTCGGTGACGACTCCGGACGGGCTCAAGGACGCGTATGAGAAGTTCGTCGCCTCAGGGTGGGGAGCCGTGGCCTATCCCGCCGAAGCCGGTGGTGCCGGTCTGCCCTGGCTGATCGGGCTGGCCGTGCAGGAGATGTTCACCTCGGCCAACATGGCGTTTTCGATAGGGCCGATGCTCACCCAGGGAACGGTCGAAGCGCTCCTGTTCCACGGCGCCGACGAGCACAAAGCCACCTTCCTCGACAAACTGGTCAGCGGGGAGTGGATGGGCACCATGGTGCTCACCGAGCCCGAGGCCGGTTCCGACGTCGGGGCTCTCCGCTCCAAAGCGGTTCCCAACGGCGACGGTACCTATGCGATCACCGGCACCAAGATCTTCATCAGCTGGGGCGAGCACGACCTGAGCGAAAACATCATCCACATGGTGCTGGCCCGCACGCCGGAGGCCCCGCCGGGAACCAGGGGCATCTCGATGTTCATCGTCCCCAAGTTCCTCGTGAACCCCGACGGGTCGCTCGGTGAGCGCAACTCATTCAAAGCCGTATCGATCGAGCACAAGATGGGCATCCACGCCAGCCCGACCTGCGTGATGGACTTCGACGGGGCGACCGGCTACCTGGTCGGTGAAGAGAACCACGGCATGCGATACATGTTCACGATGATGAACAGCGCCCGGCTGTCGGTCGGCGTGGAAGGCCTGGCCGTTTCCGAGCGGGCGTATCAGATGGCTGTGGCCTATGCCCAGGAGCGGCTGCAAGGCCGGGCAATCGGCGCACCCAAGACGGAGCACTCGCCGATCATCGACCATCCGGATGTGCGGCGCATGCTGATGACGATCAAGGCGTACAACGAGGCGATGCGCTGCCTGCTGTATGCCAACGCCGAGGCATTCGACCGCTCACACCATGCGTCCGACGAGGCCGCCCGCACCGCCGCGTCGGAGCGCCTCGACCTGCTCACCCCGATCTCGAAGGCATGGTGCACCGACCTCGGAGTGGAGCTGACCTCGCTCGCGCTGCAGGTGTTTGGCGGCATGGGCTATGTGGAAGAGACCGGGGTTGCCCAGCACTATCGCGATGCCCGGATCGCCCCCATCTACGAAGGCACAAACGGCATCCAGGCCATTGACCTGGTAGCCCGCAAGCTGCCGATGCGCAACGGCGGGGCGGTCGAGGATCTCATCAAGGAGATGAGCGGACTCGACGCCGAGCTCGCCGAAGCGGGTGAGGCGTTGGCCACCATCCGCAGTGGGCTGAGCGATGCCGTCGCCGACCTGACAAGTGCGGTCCTGTGGCTGGCCGCCCATGGCATGAAGGACCCGAACAACGCCCTGGCCGGAGCGACCCCATTCCTGCGGCTGATGGGAACGACGCTCGGCGGATACTTCATGGCTCGATCAGCGCTGGCCGCCCGCGAGCAGCTCGCCAAGGCTGAGGGTGACGCGGCGTTCCTGGAAGCCAAGATCGCCACCGCCCGGTTCTACGCCGAGCAACTCCTCCCCCAGACCAAGGGACTGCTCCCGATGGTCACCGCAGGCGCCGAACAGCTCTTTCAGATCCCGGTCGACCGGCTGTAGGACCGCGCAGGCGCCAGAGCGCGCCGGCCCCCGCGGCCAACAGCACAATGGCGGCGATGAGCCCGGCCTTCTGATGGGCTCCGAATCCGGTGTAGCCGCCGAGAACGAGATCGGCACTCGCTACTGCCGCCAGGAGGGCAACCCCCGACGTGAGGGCAACGACACCCCCGTAGGCGCGGAGGCCGATGCGGGGAACCCAGTCCCCCGCCCCCAGAATCACCAGCACGGCGCAGCCCACCAGGGCGAGGATGAGCCGAAGCGGCTCGCGTCCGACCCGCTCCGCCACCTGCACAGGCGTGACGTTTGAGACCGGCGGCCCGAAATCATCCAGTTGTGTCAGCGGTCCATCTGTCAGGACGGCGCGGTCGGATGCCACGTCGTGGGATAACGCTTGCGCCGGGGGCGCATGGAAAGCCAGAGCAATCGCCAGCACCGCTCCCAGAAACCCCAGTCGTCCCGCCCATCGCATGATCACTGAGCGTAGTTGCGGCGGCGAACGGCCGCAGGCGGCAGGGCTGTACGATCCGACCTGCAATCAGTGACGAGGTGTGACAAGAGTGACAGTCGAACAGCCGGCGATCGACGATCTCGACGCCCGATTGATCCTCGAGCTGCAACAGGAGCCCCGGCTGGGGGTGATGGAGCTGGCGCGACGGCTCGGGGTGGCCCGCGGGACCGCCAACGCCCGGCTCGAGAAGCTGCAGCGCTCCGGGATCATCGCCGGGTTCGGTCCCGACATCGGGCTGGCCCCGCTCGGGTATCCGGTGATGGCGTTCACGACACTGGAAGTCAATCAGGGGCGATCGGAGGGGCTGGTCGAGAAGCTGCGGGCCGTGCCCGAGGTGCTCGAAGTGCACACCATCGCCGGCCAAGGCGATCTGATCATCCGGGTCGTCGCCCGCTCGAACGAGCACCTCTTCGCCGTGCTGGAGGATGTGCTGGCCGCGCCGGAGATCAGCCGCACCTCAACCGCCATCGTGCTCGCCGAGCACATTGGCTACCGCACGGGCCCCCTCGTGGAGACGTTTCAGGACTGATCGGCGCCGTCCGTAGGCTTTGAGGGTGGAGATATCCGGTTTCGACCACATCGTCGTCAGCTGTCACTCCGTGAGCACCATCACCGACTTCTACCGAGATGTCCTGGGATTCCGGGTGGGCGAAGAGCGACCCGGCAAGTGGGCCATCTGGTTCGGCAAGAACAAGATCTCCCTGCAGGACGAAGCGAACAAGCCCGAGCTGGCGAGTAGGACCCTGCCGGGTACCGGGAACTTCTGTCTGCTGTCGACCACCGACGTCGGGGAAATTGCGGCCGAGCTGCGTGCCAAAGGCGTCGAGATCCTCGCCGAGGGAGAACGGCAGGGAGCGACGGGCCCGATCAATTCCATCTACTTCCGCGACCCCGAAGGCAACCTGGTCGAAATCGCCAACGCGCTGTGAGCTTCCGCTACAACAGCGCAAGAACACAGGAACGCGCCTAGCAACCCGGAGGGTTGCCCACCCCCCCTCCTTGCCTCCCCCACCTTCGGCGGGGGAGGTATCAGAAACGCCTGCCTCGCGACTCCGTGCGGTGCGCGCCGGATGCCATCTGGCTTGGAACTTGGAACGGGCAACCGGCAACTCCACCTCAAGAAGCCAGCACCGCATTCACCTAACGCCGCCGGATCACTACCAGCTGGTCGGCGACGGATTCGGCGCCCCACACTTCGCCGGGGCGGCCCAAGATCTGGCGGACGTTGCCGGGCGTCGATGGCAGGTCGAAGGTCGCGAACTCCTCGGTCGCCGGGTCGAAGCGGTGGATGGCGTTTCCGCCGAAGTCGCTCACCCACACGATGTCGGTCTCGTCGACGTACACCGCGTAGGCGGACGGGGAGCCACCCGGGAGTGGCCAGGCGTCCCAGGTCCCGGTGTCGGGCTGGTACCGGCTTAGTTGGCCGGAGTTCCACTCGCTCACCCAGACCGAGCCGTCTGAATCGGACCAGACCCGCCGGGCCCCCTGCCCGGCCGTCGGCGGATCGAGAACCGTGATGGTGTCATCGGCTTCGATGCGGCCGACATAACTCCCGGCGAGCGATGCGAAGTAGATCGTGCCGTCGGGAGTTGCGTCGATCCCGTACGGACCGCGGCCGCCCGGGGCGTCGAGTACCTCCATCGCTCCGGTCGACGGATCGAGCACACCGACGATGCCGTTCTGCCCGGTGAACCACAGGCGGTCCGAGCCGTCGAAGGCGGCTGTGTTGAGGTTGGCGTTCGACCGGTTCGATGGCAGCGGGTACTCGGTGATCTCCTCCGTCGCCGGGTCGACCCGTTGAATGGCGTTGCGGCCCCCATCGGTGATCCAGGCGAACCCGTCCGAGTCCACGATCACGCCGTGGGGCCGGGAACCCGATCCGAGGTCGATGTGGCGGGTCTCGCCGGTTGCGGG
>JABDLU010000172.1 GCA_013002865.1 Acidimicrobiia bacterium | reverse complement strand
GCAGTCAGCAGTCAGCAGTCAGCGGTCGGCAGAAAGTACCCCGGCCCTACGTCCTCACGTTTCTTGAGGTTGCCCCGGTTTTGTGGAGTGTGTTGTGCTTACAGTTTTGCGGGCTAGTTGTTCCTTTCGTAGTTGGCGGGTGATTGGTTCCCGAGGCTGGAGTGTCGTCGTTTGGTGTTGTACCAGCCTTCGATCCAGGAGAAGATGGCCTGGGTGGCTTGTGTTCGGGTCTTGAAGGTGTGCTGGGCCAGGTATTCGGTCTCGAGGGTGGCAAACACTGACTCGGCTAGGGCGTTGTCGTAGCAGTCACCGACTGATCCCATGGAACGGCGGATCTGGTGGTGGGTGGCGAGTTCGGTGACCTCGATTGAGGTGTATTGGGCTCCCTGATCCGAATGGAAGATGAGTCCCGGTGGGGGATGGCGTTGATTGATGGCCATGGTGAGGGCTTCGACAACGAGTCGAGCTTCGATGGTGGCCCGCAGCGACCAGCCAACTACCCGACGGGACCAGACATCGGTGATCGCGGCTAGATGGAGGGGTCCAGCTCCGGTGGGGATGGTCTTGATATCACTTACCCACAACTGGTTCGGGGCGTCGGCGTGGAAGTGACGGTTGACCAGGTCTGGTGCCGGCCGCTTGTGGGGATCTCGATGAGTGCTGCCACGCTTGCGACGGCGACTCACCCCCTGAATGCCAGCCTGGCGCATGAGGCGAGCGACTCGTTTGCGACCCACTCTGATCGCGTGTTCGTCGGCTAGTTCTCCGTGAACGCGGGGTGCCCCATAGGTGCGGTTCGATGCTTCCCACACGTCGGTGATCACATCGATAAGGACCCGATCATGATGTTCTCGGTCACTGACCGGGCGAGTCTTCCAAGCGTGATACCCGCTTGGGGAGACACCCAACAGGACACACATTCGCTCGATGGAGTGTTCTGCCTGATGCGCCTTCACGAACTCGAACGCCCTCTGGGTGTCCGACCGGTCTCCTCGGCGAACCAGGCCGCGGCTTTTGCCAGGATCTCTTTCTCCTCAGCTAAAACCGCTACCTCACGACGGAGCCGACGCAACTCAGCCCGATCATCACTCGTGAGACCCTCGGCCATCCCATCATCAACCTCCGCTTGGCGAACCCAAGCCTTGATCGTTCCCACACACGGCTCAAACTCCTTCGCCAGCTCCCACGGGGAACGACCCGAACGAACCAACTCAACAATCTGAGCACGAAACTCAAACGAATACGGCGGACGCGTCCTCGGCATACATGGACTCCCTTCCGACCAAGACACAAGCCTCAGTCTCCAAGACTCCACCAAACCGGGTCAACTCCATCTGGCTGATAGCCGACAGCTGATAGCTGATAGCTGATAGCCGACCTACCCACGCTTCTTGTCCACAAACGCCAGGAACCTCTTCGTCGGCCAGGTGTTGGCGACCATGGACTTCTCGACCCAGCCCCGCTGGGCGTTGAGGACGCCGTACTCCATCCGGACGAGCTCGTTGACGTGGTGGGAGTCGGTGTCGATCACGAACGTCACTCCATGTTTGACGCCGATGCGGATCGCCTCGGGGGTGGCGTCGAGGCGGTCGAGGGCGCCGTTGATCTCGATCATCGTTCCCGTAGCGGCAGCCGCCTCCATGACGGCATCGAGGTCGAGCTCGATGCCGGGCCGGCGGCCGATGTATCGGCCGGACAGGTGGCCGATGGCACTCACCGCCGGGTTGGCCATGGCTTGGAGCACCCGCTCGGTCTGCTGGTTCTGGTCGAGGTCAAACAAGGAGTGCACGCTGGCAACGGTGTAATCGAAGCCGAGCAGGAACTCGAGGTCGTAGTCGACCGAGCCGTCCCGCCCGATGTTCAGCTCGGAGCCGTGCAGCAGCCGCATGTCCGGGTAGTCCTCCTGCAGTGCGGTGATCTCCTTGCGCTGGGCGAGCATCTGCTTGCGTGATGCGCCGTTGATGGTCAGGTCCTCGCCATGGTCGGTGATCGCCAGGTAGCTGTAGCGGCGCGCCGCAGCCGCCGCCACCATGTCCTCGAGGCTCGAACGGCCGTCGCCGGACAGGTCGGTGTGATAGTGCAGGTCTCCCTTGATGTCGGAGAGCTCAACGAGTTTGGGAAGATCGCCCGCCGCCGCCTGCTCGACCTCGCCGGTGTCTTCTCGCAACGTCGGCGGGACGAACTCCAGGCCGAGGGCTTTGTAGATGCTCGCCTCGGTCTTGGCCGCGATCACCTCGTCGGTCTCAACGTCGGTGAGCCCGTACTCATTGAGCGTCCACTCCCGATCGAGGGCCAGCTGCCGGAGGTGGATGTTGTGGGTCTTCGAGCCCGTGAAGTAGAGCAGGGCTGCCCCGTACTCGCCCGGCTTGACCACCCGCAGATCAACTTGCAGGCCCCGGGTCGTCAGCACCGAGCTCTTCGTATCCCCGTGACCGATCACCTCGTCGACCGAAGGCATAGTGGTGAAATGCTCCATCACCGGACCCGGCCTGGTCGACGCGACCAGGATGTCGATGTCGCCAATGTCTTCCCGAAAGCGCCGCAGGCTCCCGCAGTAGTCGGCTTGCTTGACCTCCGGCAGCGCCTCGAGTTCGGCAACGATCGAGCGGGCGAGCGGCAGCGCTTCAACGATGGGTGTGCGGGTGTCCTTGCCGTGCAGCCCGAGGCGCTCGATGGCGGTGGCGATCTTCTCTTCGCTCTTCTGCCCGAGCCCGGGCAGATCGCGCAGCTGCTCGGCCGCCAGGGCGGCCTGGAGGTCGTCGAGATTCTGCACGCCGAGCCGGTCCCGGATCATCAGCAGCGTCTTGGGGCCCAATCCGGGGATCCGGGTGAGATTCACGAACTCCGGCGGATACTTTTCGCGGAGACCCTCCAGCTTCTTGATTGAGCCGGTGTCGATCAGCTCCCGGATCTTGGCGGCCGTGCTCTTGCCGACGCCCTTGACGGCGACCAGTTCGGTGTCGCTCATCGCCGACACGTCGGCGGTGCTGCTCTCCAGGCCCTGAATGGCGTTGTCGTAGGCGCGCACCCGGAACGCCTGCGGGCTGCCCTCCTCCAACGTCATCAACGTGCGCAGCTCTTTGAGCGCTTCGAGGATCTGTCCCTTGCTGGTCACAGGGGGATTATGGCGGGCAGCACCCGACCGGGCACAAACGGCTACCCGGCGGCGGAGCTCCGTGCTCCCAGGCCGATGAGGAGGGCCACGGGGACGGCAACGGCGAGAGCCAGTCCGAGGCGCCGCCAACCGGGACGGGCCAGCCACATGGGCGCACCGATGGCCAGCAATCCACCCATGAACGCCGTTCCGAACACGTCGTCCTCGAACAGCGGGGGCGGGTCGGCCGGGCATCTCCCTCCGAACGCCGAACAATGGCCCACCGCCGAGACCACCACGATGAGGAGCAGCCCGAACACGACGGCGGCGACTCCCAGCAAGATGCGGAGTATCCGGAAGCGGGCCGGGGAGGGCGGCGCAGGATTCATGATGCTGGTATCGGCAGCCGGTCAGCCCGCCTCAACCGGCTCGATGACGGTCCGCACCGCGTCGCCAAAGCTGGCGAGGTCGGACAATGCCTTGTTCACCGGGCCAGGTTCGAGGGGCACCCGGTTGGTGACCACGCGGGACAGATCGAGATCACCCCGGGCGGCGATGTCGAGCAGTGGTGCCAGCTCGCTCATGACGTGATCGGACACGCCGATGAGCTCGGCTTCCCGCAGGACGAGGTCTTCGTAGATCCGGAGCTCGATCGGGGCTTCGGTCAGCCCGACGGCCGCCGCCCGTCCCTGGGGTGCCAGCACGTCGATCGCACCCGTGGTGGTCTCCGGCAGCCCGACAAGCTCCAGGGACACGTCGACGCCTCCCGACTCCTCGAGAATCTGTGTTGCGGCGTCGGGGCCGCCGGCGACCGGGATCGCTCCGTAGTGGGCGGCCAGCGCCGCCTTGGCCGGATTGGTGTCGACACCGAAGACCTGGGAAGCACCGAGGGCGAGCGCAAGTTGCACCGCCGACTGGCCGAGGCCACCGAGGCCGAACACCGCAACCCGCTCCCCCGGCTGGAGCCGGGCCCGCCGCATAGCGTGGTAGGAGGTGGCCGACGAGCACATCATGATGGCGGCCTGGTCGATCGGCACCGGATCCGGGATCGGCACCAGGTTGCGGGACGGGACGATCAGCAGTTCGGCGTACCCGCCCTCCCGGCTGTTGCCGACCATCTGACCTGAGACGCAGAACTGGTCGTTTCCCGCCTGGCAGGCCCGGCAGGTTCCACAGCTGGTCTGGTAGTGCACGCCGACTCGCATGTCGGGGGCAATCCCAGGAGCCGGGTTGGGCCCGAGGCGTTCGACCACACCGGCCACTTCGTGACCGAGGGTGCGGGGCAGCGGGGGCAGCCGGGGACTGCCTTGCTGATAGTGAACGTCGGACCGGCAGATCCCCGCCGCCTGGACGCGGACCAAAGCCTCGCCTTCGACGAGGTCGGGAACGAGGAGTTGCTCCTCAACCAGGGGGGCGTCTTTCGCAACCAGCCGGAGAGCTCGATAGGTGGTCATGGCGAGCACCCTACCGGGGCCCGTAGTCTGCGGCCCATGGGACGAACGGTGGTGGTGGTCGGAGCGGGGGTCTTCGGAACCACCGCCGCTGCCGAATTGGCCGCCCGCGGCTGGTCGGTGACACTCGTCGACCCCGCCGGGGACTCGCCGCATCCCGAAGCCGCCTCGACCGACATCGCCAAGATGATCCGGGCCGACTACGGAACCGACGGGCTGTACATCGATCTGATGGACGAATGCTTCCCGATCTGGCGGGAATGGAACACCCGGTGGGATTCGAACCGGTTCCATGAAGACGGGTTTCTCATCCTGGCGGGCGGCCCGATGGAACCCGGCGGCTACGAACACACCAGCTACCACACGCTCCTCGACCGGGGGTATCCGCTCGAACACCTCGACACCACCGCCATCGGGGACCGCTTCCCGCTCTTCCAGCCCCCGGTGGGCACCGAGGCCTACCTCAACCCGATCGGCGGATGGGCCGAGAGCGGCTGGGTGGTCGGGGCACTACTGCAGGAAACCGTCGCGGCCGGCGTACGACGGGTCGATCAGCGAGTTGCGCGTCTCCATACGGACGGCGATATGGTCGAGGGCGTGGTGCTCGACGACGGTGAGCGGGTCGACGCCGACCTCACGATCGTCACCGCTGGAGCGTGGACGGCCGAGCTGGTCCCCGGCCTTGACCGACTGATCACCACCACCGGCCATCCGATCATGCATTTCCGACCTGAGGACCCGACCCCGTACCGGGCCTCTGCCTACCCACCCTGGGCCGCCGACATTGCCAACACCGGCTGGTACGGGTTCCCGGCCATCGATGGTGTCGTAAAGGTCGCCAATCATGGGCCCGGGCTGCCCATCCAGGCAGCCGCTCCGAGATCCGTCGCGGACGACTGGGAGCCGCGTTTTCGGAGCTTCCTGTCGGCCTGGATACCGGTGTTGGCCGACGCACCCGTCGTGTATACCCGCCTGTGCCTGTACACCGACACCACCGACGGCGACTTTCTGATCGACAAGCATCCGGGACTCGGCGGGCTGGTCGTGGCAACCGGCGGCAGCGGCCATGGCTTCAAGTTCGCTCCCATCCTCGGCCGGCTGATCGCCGACGTGGCCGACGGCGCCGAGCCCCTCGAGCGGTTTCGGTGGCGAATCCCCAGCGTGGCGGCCAAAGAACCGGCCCGCCACCTCGGCGATCGTCCCTGAGTGGGGCGGGTCGGTCCGGTACCCTCCAGTCGTGCTCAAATCCCGGCCCGTCATCGAACTGATCGGCGCCCCGCAGGATCTCGGACAGATCCGGCGCGGTGTCGACATGGGACCGAGCGCGGTGCGGGTTGCCGGCGTCATCCCCCGGCTTCAGGCGCTGGGGTTCGAGGTCATCGACCGCGGCAACATTCGCTGTGCCGAGATGTCCACTGCCAACCAGGGCGACCCCTCGGCCCGGTTCCTCGAGGCGATAGTCACCGACTCGAACGAGCTGGCCCACACCGTCGAGGCGGCCGTCCGGGCCGGGCATTTCCCCCTGGTGATCGGTGGCGACCATTCCATCGCCATCGGGACGACCGGCGGGACCGCGGCCGTGCATCCCCGCCAGGGGCTGCTGTGGATCGACGCCCATGCCGACTACAACACCCCCGAGACCAGCCCGAGCGGGAACATCCACGGCATGCCGGTGGCCGCCATCCTGGGTGATGGGCCCGACAGTCTCGTGCAGGTGGCCGGGGTGAGCCCCAAGGCTCTCGAGACGAACACGGTCATCATCGGGCTGCGCAGCGTCGACCGGGAGGAGGCCGCCCGGTTGCGAGAGTCGCAGATCACGTTCTTCACGATGCACGACATCGACCTGCGGGGCGTCGCCTCGATCATGGAGGAATCGATCAGCGTCCTGACCGCCGAGGGCGTCGACCGGGTGCACCTGTCGTTCGATGCCGACGCCGTGGACCCCCGCCACGCCCCCGGCACCGGCACCCCGGTGGTTGGCGGGTTCACCTACCGGGAATCCCACCTCATGATGGAACTGCTGGCCGAACAGGACATCATCACGTCGGCCGACTTCACCGAAGTCAACCCGATCCTGGACGAGGAGAACCACACCGCCGAGCTGATCGTCGAGCTGATCGGCTCGCTCGCCGGCCAACGGGTGGTCAAGCCCGGCACCTGACGGGAATAGGACGCTCTCCAGACAAGTTGCACTTGCAACTATCTAAGGAGAGACCATGTCTGAATCACTCACCCGCCAGGTCGACGGACGGACGGTGCCCGTTCCCGGCACCTACACCTTCGACCACACCCACTCCAAGATCGAGGCAGTCGCCCGGCATCTCATGGTGACCAAGGTCCGGGGCCACTTCGCCGAGTACGAAGGCACCGTGGTCGTAGCCGAGGACCCGACCCAATCGACCGTCGAGCTCACACTGCAGGCCGAATCGATCACCACCGGCACTCCGGATCGGGATGCTCACCTTCGCTCCCCCGACTTCCTGGATGTCGAGAACCACCCAACGCTGACCTTCCGCAGCACCAGCATCACACCCGACGGCGATGGCTGGAAGATGACCGGAGACCTGACGATCATCGGCAAGACCAACCCCGTCACCCTCGACCTCGAGTTCCTCGGTGTGATCAACGACCCGTGGGGAAACGCCAAGTCTGCGTTCTCGGCCAGCGGTGAGTTTCACCGCCACGACTTCGGGCTCACCTGGAATGTTCCGCTCGAAGGCGGCGGCCTGCTCGTGTCCGAGGTCTTCAAGCTGGAGATCGAGGCGCAGCTCGCCCAGCAGGGATGACCACCACTCATATTGCAGGGATATCCGGCAGCCTGCGGCGGGGGTCGTTCAACACGGCCCTGCTGCGGGCGGCCGGTTCCCTGCTACCGGGCGACACCAAGCTGGAGATTGTCGAATACGACGGTGTCCCGCTCTTCAACCATGACATTGAGCGGATGCACGGGTTCCCCGAGCCGGTACAGGAGATGCGGGACCGGCTGGCCGCCGCCGATGCCATCCTGTTCGCCACACCCGAGTACAACTGGTCGGTCCCCGGCGTATTGAAGAACGCCATCGACTGGGCATCGCGGAGCCCCGAATCGCCGCTCGACGGAAAACCGGCCGCCATCATGGGAGCCGGCGGGCGGCTGGGCACGGCCTACGCCCAGCAGCACCTCCGCCAGATCCTGATGCACAACGACCTGCGGGTGGTCAACCGCCCCAGCGTCATGATCAGCCGGGCGGCCGAGCATTTCGACGACGACGTCGAGCTCATTACGGACCGGTATCGCAAGCAGATTCAGCAGCTGCTGACGGCGCTGGTGGCCGAGGCGCAACGAGGCTCCTAGCCGGACTCCTTCGACAGGATCTTCTCGATGGTTCCCCAACTACGGGTGGTGATGGGCTGGCCGGCCACGCGCTCGAGCAGGCCGGCCGGGCTCTGGGTTCGCCCCTCGACCATACGGCTGTATCCGAAGGCCTGGCGCCCGAACACCCGGAAGTAGGCGGCGTCGCCCCGGCTCGTTCGCAGCGGGAGGGGTTCGGATATCCGAAACGGTCGCATTCCGAATGACACCACCCGCTCGTGCACATCCTGCAGGCCGTCGAACGGCTCCAGCCGGTGGAGGCGGCGCAGGAACCGGAGATCCCGGACGAAGACTTCTTCGGTCCGCCCGATGATCCGGGCGATGGCCGCCTCGGCACCGTCGGCGACGGCGCGGGCGTCGTCGGCGAAGAAGGTCACGTTGCCGGTGGAGATGTGGGAACGGGCATCGCGCGCCCCGGCCTCGGCGAAGCAATCGAGCAGCCGTTCCCGGCTCAGGCCTTCCCGACCAACCATGATGTTGCGAACGAAGGCGACCCGGCGGATAGTGATCATGCCGGGCCCATTGTGGTCGGACCAGCGGTGGCGACCCAGCCCATCCCGGTAGCCTCCCCGGATGGACTCTGAAACCCGCAGTGCTGTGCGACGCCTGCTCTGGTACGCCTCCGGCTACCGGGGCCGGATCTACGCCGCCGTCTCGTTTTCGGTGCTCAACAAGGTGTTCGACATTCTGCCGCCGCTGCTCATCGGCCTGAGTGTCGACGTTGTCGTCGAACGGGAGGGCAGCTTCATCGCCCGGTTCGGTCCCGACAGCATCATGGGCCAGCTGTGGTACCTGGCTGCCATCACCGCCGTCGTGTGGGTGCTGGAGTCGGTATTCGAGTATCTCCTCAAGGTGTACTGGCGAAATCTCGCCCAGGACATCCAGCACGAGATCCGGCTCGACGCCTATCGGCACGTCCAGGAGCTGGAGCTGGCCTACTTCGAGGACCGGTCCACGGGCGGCCTCATGGCCATCCTCAACGACGATGTCAACCAGCTCGAGCGCTTCTTGAACGACGGCGCCAATGAGGTGGTCCAGGTGGTCACCACCGTCGTCTCGATCGGACTGGCCTTCTTCATCATCGAGTGGCGGGTGGCCTGGATCGCCTTCCTGCCAATGCCGATCATCCTGTGGGGATCCTTCAAGTTCCAGCAGTGGATCGCTCCCCGCTATGCCGATGTGCGCGAGAAGGTCGGGCTCCTCAACGCCTCGCTGTCGAACAACCTGTCCGGGATCGCCACCATCAAGAGCTTCACCGCTGAAGATCACGAAAAGGTGCGGATCGGATCGGCCAGCCGCGCCTATGTCGAATCGAACCGGCGGGCGATCCGGATCAGCTCGACCTTCGTGCCCCTCATCCGGATGGCCATCCTCAGCGGCTTCATCGCAACCCTGGTCCTGGGCGGCTACTACGTGTCTGAGCAGAGCCTGGCGGTCGGGGGCTACACCGTGCTGGTCTTCCTGACCCAGCGCCTGCTGTGGCCGTTGACCCGGCTGGGTGAGACCTTCGATCAGTACCAGCGAGCGATGGCCTCCACCGACCGCATCCTCAACCTGCTGGACACGCCCGTCCAGGTGGTAGGCGGCCAGACCGAGCTCAACTCACCGGTGAAGGCGGGCCGCGTCGACTTCGAGGACGTCAGCTTCGCCTACGGCAACGACGTGCCGGTGCTCCGCAATCTGAGCTTCACCGCTCCGGCCGGCGACACCATCGCCATCGTCGGTCCAACCGGCGCAGGCAAGTCGACGATCATCAAGCTGCTGCTTCGGTTCTACGAAGTGACCGGGGGGCGCATCACGGTCGACGACCATGACATCAGCGATCTTCGCTTCTCCGATCTCCGCCGGGCCATCGGACTGGTATCCCAGGACGTGTTCCTGTTCCACGGCACCGTGCGTGAGAACATCGCGTACGGGCGGCCCGACGCCACGCATGAGGAAGTCGTCGAGGCGGCCACCATCGCCGAGGCCCATGAGTTCATCAGCGGCTTCCCGGACGGATACGACACCATCGTCGGTGAGCGAGGCCAGAAGCTCTCCGGCGGCCAGCGCCAGCGGGTCTCGATCGCCCGGGCCGTTCTAAAGGATCCGCCCATCCTGGTGCTCGACGAGGCGACGTCGTCGGTCGACAACGAAACCGAGGCGGCCATCCAACGGTCGCTCGAGAAGATCTCAATCGACCGGACCACCATCGTCATCGCCCACCGGCTCTCAACCGTCCGCCATGCCGACCACATCTACGTCGTCGAGTCCGGCATCGTCGTCGAGGACGGCCACCACGACGATCTCCTCGAGCGCGACGGCCTCTACGCCGCCCTCTGGAAAGTCCAGACGGGCACCGCGCTGCAGTAGGCGCACAGGTCAGTGGTCAGTGGTCGGTGGTCGGTGGCTAAGAGGCATCAGAAATTACCTCCCCCGCGAGCGCAGCGAGTGGGGGAGGCCAGGAGGGGAGTGGGCAACCCTACGGGTTGCTTGGCGCGTTCCCGTGTTCTTGATTGGAGTTGCAAGTTCCAATTTCAAGTTGCAGGTTTCAAGTTGCCAGTTCCCAGCCAGAGATCAAGGCACGGAGTTGCGAAGCAACTCCCAAGGAACCCGCAGGGTTCCCGGCATCGGGCATCAGGATTACCTCCCCCGCGAGCGCAGCGAGTGGGGGAGGCCAGGAGGGGGGTGAGAGCGCGTTCCTGTGCTCTTGATTGGAGTTGCAAGAGATGCAACATCCAAGATGCAAGTTGCTGGCACTACCACGCAACCCCATGCCCGACGCCTTCTGGCTTGGAACTTGGAACCGGCAACCTGCAACCGCCTTGGCCCTACTCCCCCGCCAGGAGCTCGATGACCTCGTCGTCGGTGGTTTGGGAGAAGTCCTCGTAGAACTGTCCGATGGCGAAGAACGTTGGTGGGGCTTCCAGACAAATGATCGAGTCGAAAAGTGGACGGAGCTGCTCGACCGTGCTGGGTGACCCGACCGGTACGGCCAAAACCAGCTCGGAGGCACCGAGGTGCTGCAGGGCACCCGCCGCAGCGCGGACCGTCCCACCGGTAGCCAGGCCATCGTCGACGAGAATCACCAACCGGTCGGCGACCTCAACAGGGAGCCGCTCACCCCGATACGCGTCCATACGGCGCTTCAATTCCTCGTTCTCGGCGTCGATGGTCGCCTGCAGCTGGTCCCGGGTGACCTTGACCTGGCGCATCAGCGGCTTGTTGAGGAGGAGAACGCCACCCTCGGCGATCGCACCCAGGCCGAGCTCTGGTTGCCCGGGCGCCCCAAGCTTTCGAACTACGAGGATGTCGAGGTCGGCACCGAGTGACCCCGCCACCTCGGCGGCCACCACAACGCCACCGCGCGGGAGGCCGATGACCAGCGGATCCCGGTCGCGGTAGTCATCGAGGGCGGCGGAGAGGCGGCGGCCCGCGTCGCGACGATCGCGGAAAACAGGTCCGTTCACGAGACGCGCTTACTGGCCGGCGAACTCGCCGACGTCTTCGTCTTCGTCGAGAACCAGATCCAGCCGGTGCCCACAGTCCGCACAGGTGTAGGCAACGGTGTCGCCTGGTTCAAACGGGTCGTCCGCAGGCCGGTGTGTCAGGAGATGAGCCGTCCCACCGCACTCGACACAGGTGATGGTCTTTGTCGGCTCCATGAGGCAAGCATACGCCGGAGACGGCATCAGGCATCAGGAAGAAGTTGCAGGTTTCAAGTTGCCAGTTCCCAGCCAGATCAAGGCATGGAGTTGCGAAGCAACTCCCAAGGAACCCGCAGGGTTCCCGGCATCAGGAAGAAGTTGCAGGTTTCAAGTTGCCAGTTCCCAGCCAGAGATCAAGGCATGGAGGTGCGAAGCAACTCCCAAGGAACCCGCAGGGTTCCCGGCATCAGGCATCA
This sequence comes from Acidimicrobiia bacterium, assembly GCA_013002865.1. Lineage (GTDB taxonomy): Bacteria > Actinomycetota > Acidimicrobiia > Spongiisociales > SHLN01 > SHLN01. The sequence continues at coordinate 5,552 of JABDLU010000172.1, read as the reverse complement.
GAAGTTGCAGGTTTCAAGCTGCTAGTTCCCAGCCAGAGATCAAGGCATGGAGGTGCGAAGCAACTCCCAAGGAACCCGCAGGGTTCCCGGCGTCAGGCGTCGGAGGGTCCCTACCCGGTATTTCGCAGGCCCGCGGCGATGCCGTTTACGGTCGAAAGCAGGGCGCGGCGGAGTTTATCGTCGTCGCCGCCGGCGCGGGCTTTGGCGAGGAGCTCAACCTGAACAAAGCTGATCGGATCGACGTAGACGTCGCGCACCGCCAGCGTCCGGGCCAGGGTGGGATTCCGGTCGAGCAGGCTCGCCTCGCCGGTCACCGCCAGCACCTCCTCAACCGTTCTTTCGTACTCGGCCCGGATATCGTCGAAGACGTGCTGATGGGCCGGGTCAACCAGCCGCTTGACGTAGCGGGCGGCCACCGGCAGGTCAGTCTTGGTGAGGGTCATCTCGACGTTGGAAATGAAAGTCCTGAAAAACGACCAGCGCTGATACATTTCGCCGATCAGTTCGCCAAAGCCCGCCTGGCGGGCGGCTCGCAACCCGGTGCCCACTCCAAACCAGCCCGGCACCACCTGGCGTGATTGAGTCCACCCGAACACCCACGGGATCGCCCGCAACCCGCCAAGACCTGAATCGCTGCCGGGACGGCGGGCCGGACGTGAGCCGATGTTCATCGCCCCGAGCTCTTCGACCGGCGTCGAGGTCAGGAAGTACGGCACGAGGTCGGGATCGTCGACCAACCCCCGATAGGTGGCAAACGCTGCTGCCGAGACCGCGTCCATCGCCTCGAACCAGCGGGTCAGTGTGTCGGGATCCGCCCGCGACTGGCGATGAAGCAGGGAGGCTTCCAGCACTGCGGCCAGTCCAACCTCGAGGTTGCGGTGCGCCAGCTCGGGGAGGCCGTACTTGTCGGCGACCACCTCACCCTGCTCGGTCAGCTTGAGGGTGGCGTCGACCGTGCCGTACGCCTGAGCCATGATGGCGTCGCCGGTGGGACCGCCGCCGCGACCAACCGTTCCACCCCGGCCGTGGAAGAACCGCAGCTTGATGTCGTGACGGGCAGCAACGTCCCGGATTCGCCGGGTGGCTTGATAGAGCTCCCACTGTGACGTCGTTATGCCGCCATGCTTGTTGGAGTCCGAATAGCCCAGCATGACCTCCTGCATATCACCGCGCAGCTCGACGATGCGCCGATAGGCAGGAATCGACAAGAGCTGGTCGAGGCTGTCGGCACCGCCCCTGATCTCATCGATGGTCTCGAACAGCGGGACAAACCCGATACGGGCGACCGAGGAGTGCACGTCCACCAGACCCGCCTCGCGGGCGGCGACGGCCGCGGCCAGCACATCGTCGGCTCCGACCGTCATCGACAGGATGAAGCTCTCGATGGTGTCGGCCCCGTAGGTGTCGAGCGCCTCGCGGATGGCGTGGAACGTACCGAGCGTCTTGGCCGGACCGTCTTCCAGGGCCACGGTCGGGGACGACAGCGGACGGCGGCTCTCCAGCTCGGCCGCCAGGAGCCCGGCCCGCTCGGCGCGGTCCATTTCCAGGTACGTGGTGCCCGACCCATCCAACCGCTCGTACAACGCCCCGATCAGGTCGTGGACCCGGCCGGCGTCTTCGCGGACATCCATCGTGGCCATCCGGAAGCCGAAGCACGCCACCCGGCGCATCAGTCGGGTCAACGACCCCCGGGCGATCAACTCGCCGCGGCGGGCCATCAGCGAGTCATACATCAGCCGCAAGTCGGCCAGCATGCCGTCGGCGGTCCGGTAGTCGTGGCCCGGAACGTGCTGGGCGCCATCCTGGAGCCGCTCCCGGGTGTTGTGGAGCCGCTGGTGGATATATGCCAGCTTGAGCCGGTAGGACTCGCGAGCATTCAACTCTCCGAACCGGGCGAACACCTTGGGAAGGGCTTTGCGGTCTGCCTCCAGAGAGGACGTGAGCTCTGCGGTGGTTTCCACCAGTCGGCCCGACACGCTGAGCTCGGCGGCGAGGCCCTCCACGGCCCGGATCAGGTTGCGGAGCCCGTGCTCGTGCTGGATGGCCAGGACTTCGGCGGTGACTTCCGGGGTGACGTTCGGGTTTCCGTCGCGGTCACCGCCCACCCAGGTCCCGAAGCGGACCGGGAACTCGTCCGGCTCCAATTGGACGCCGAGCCGCTGCAATTGCTCGTCGACCGTGTCCGATAGGGGCGGCAGGGTGTCCTCGAACAGCTCGTCGAAGTAGTAGACGGCGGAGCGAGCCTCGTCGATCGGGGTGGGGCGATCGTGGCGGAGCTCATCGGTCTGCCACATCAGATCGATGATCTCGCTGACGCGCCGATCGATTCGGCGCCGTTCGGCGGCTGTGGTGCGCGGATCGCCCCGCTCGGACAGCAGGTCGGCGATATCGGCCATCTTTGTGAGCAATGAGCGCCGGGCTGCCTCGGTGGGGTGGGCGGTGAACACGGGACGCAGCTCGAGCCGGGACACGACATCAGAAATGAGGTCGGGGGCAACGTCGTTCTCGAGGACCCGATCAACCGTGGCGGCCAGCACGTCGTCAACCGGATCGGCCGCCGACACCGGGTCGCTCACCCGGTGGGTTTGCTCGGCGACGTTGGCGAGAAAGAAGTACGCACTGAAGGCCCGAACGAGGTTGATTGTGGTGTCGAGGTCGAGGCCGCTGAGCACCTCCTCGAGCTCGGAGGCGTCAGACTCCTCACCACTGCGCAACCGCTTGGTGATGGCGCGGACCTCCTCCACCAGCTCCAGCAGCTCGGCACCGCTCTGGCGGACCAGCGTCTCACCCAGATTGGTGCCCAGCCGCCGAATGTCGGCGCGCAGCGCAGTGTCACGTTCGGTCATGCGGGGAGAGTAGCTGGGAACCCTTCGGGTTCCTTGGGAGTTGGCTCCGCCAACTCCAGGTCACCGGTCTCTGGGCTCGCACTCCTCTTTGCTTGTGACCTGACATTTGGAACTTGTTCCGCTGATGCCGGATGCCGGGAACCCTTCGGGTTCCTAAGGAGTTGCTCCGCAACTCCAGGGAAGGTCCAGGCTCACAAGGTCAGTCCCCCGTGCGAGCGGAGCGAGCGAGAGAGGGCGGGGGTTGGTGCCCACCCGGCGAAATGGCATCAGCAGTCCGGCGACGGGCGACGGGCGACCGGCGACCGGCGACTGACCACTGACTCGATTACGCCAGCGTCGAACCTGCCACGGCGACGAAGGCGACGAATCCCAGGATCAGAACGGCTCCTTCCCAGCGGACGAGGCGGCCGCCGGTGGCGATGAGGAGGCCGGCGCCGACGGTGACGCCGAGCAGGAGCCACAGGAGCGGCGTGAAACCGGGATCGATGACACCGGGGCCGATGAGGGCGGCGAGGCCCCCGACCGCCAGGGCATTGAAGAGGTTCGATCCGAGCACGTTGCCCAGCACTAGATCGGACTGGTTGCGCCGCACCGCCGCCACGGCAGTCGCCAGCTCCGGAAGGCTGGTACCGACCGCCACCAACGTGGCGGCGATGAACGCCGACTGGATGTCCAGCTCGATGGCGAGGCGCTCAGCACCCTCGACCAGTGCGGTGGCCGCCCCGACGGTAAACACCATGGTCACAAGGCCGACGACGAGCTCCCGACGGACGGTCACCATCGTGGAGAGATCCTCGCCCGCCTCGTCGAGGATGCTCGCCCGGGACCAGCGGATCAGCAGACCAAGCGTCAGCCCGAGAACGATCGCCAGAACGACACCCTCCCACCGCTCGACGTCGCCGTTGATGTGGAGGGCGACGTACAGCAGGGTGACGATCAGGACGAGGGTTCCCTCCTTGCGGATCAACGCCCGCCCGGCGCTGATCGGGCGCATCAGCGCCGCAACTCCCAGCACCAGCCCGAGATTGGCGACGTTTGAGCCGATCACATTGGCGACGGCGAAGTCGGGATCTCCTTTGGCGGCGGCCAGGCCCGAGACGACCATCTCCGGAAGTGAGGTGCCGAAGCCGACCAGCAGGGCGCCGACCAGGATCGGTGAGAGCCCCAACGCGTGGCTGATGCGGCCGGCGGAGACGACAAACCGATCGGCGGCCAGCGGGAGCACGGCCAGACCACCGAGCGTCAGGGCAAGAGCGACGAGCATGGGGCGTCATCGTAGGACGCCCCCGCCTCGCCAATGAGGTGACTAGTCATTCTGCACGGGCTCAAACCACTACCGGTTTGTGAGTTATGGATCGAGTACGAGTGGTTGGCTGTATACAGCGCAGTAACCACTGCAGCGCACCGCCGCCTTCGGGCGGCGGGGTGAGGCCGCCGGTGCTTTCTTCCCCCCTCGGAGTAGGCCGGCGGCCTCACGCGTCACACACGGTCGCCGGTCGCCCGTGACCGCTTGTTCGCTCAGGCGGGTTGGAGGAGGTGGGCGCCGTTGTTGCGGACGTTGTTGACCTCGGTTGAGACTTCGTAGGTCTCGAGCAGATCCTCCGGGGGCGGCCCGAGGAACGACTTCAATTCCTCGACATCGTGATTGCTGCGGTCGAGCCAGGCATCCCAGGCCGGCTCGGCCAGCATCGCGGGCATCCGATCGTGGATCGGCCGCATGAAATCGTTCGGCTCCGTGGTGATGATCGAGCAGGTGCGCAGCCATTCGTCGGTCCGGGGATCCTTCCACGACGCCCAAAGCCCGGCCAGCGCCATCGGGGCGTGCGACCCGGTGAAGATGTAGTGCGGGATCTTCAGGTCACCCCGCCGGGTCCACTCGTAGAAGCCGTCGGCGGGGATGATGCAGCGGCGCGTGCGAAACGACTCCCGAAACGCCGGCTTCTCGGTGAGGGTTTCCACCCGAGCGTTGATGAAGCGGGCGGCCTGGCGGTGATCCTTGGACCAGTGCGGAATCAGCCCCCACCGGAAGCTGCCCAGCCACCGTTCCTGATCGTGTTCGGCCACCGCATAGACCCCATCGGTCGGAGCCACGTTGTAGTTGGACTCGAGTGACTCGGTCTTGACGGCGTCGGCACCGAAATACCGGGCGTAGTCGTCGGCGGAGGCACTCTGCACGAATCGCCCGCACATCAGCGCCGCCCCCACACTCCCACGCCGAAGCCGACCACCGCTCCCCCAACGGCAAACAACAGCGTCTCAACCGTGGCGTCACCAAACGGCAGCAGCGTTCCTCCCTCGAGCTTGTCGTTCAGCGCCAGGATCCCGGTGGCGATCAGCGCGTTGGTGAGACCGGACACCGCGGCTCCCGCCGCCGCCGGCGGTGACAGGGGCCCCGACCCCGTCGTGCGATGGCTGAGCGCCACCGCCGCGGCCACCAATGGCGCTCCGAGGTGAAACGTCGTGTCGGGGTTGGCAAACGCCAGCACCACCCACAGCACCGCCAACCCCACCGAGAGGTACAGCGCCTTCCCCGGACTGTGCGCCGCACCCCGCTCCGGCGTCGTGTTGCTCATGGGACGCAACAGTAATGGCCGCGTAGGCCGTCAGGCATCAGGAGGAGTTGCCAGTTGCAAGTTTCGAGTTCCAAGCCAGAACGACATCAGGCATCAGGCATCAGGCATCAGGCATCAGGCATCAGGCATCAGG
>JABDLU010000167.1 GCA_013002865.1 Acidimicrobiia bacterium | reverse complement strand
TGGAGGCTGATCATCCCGGTGATCTGGTGCAAATGGACTGTTTCCATGTGGGATCGTTCAAAGAGACCCGCCTGGGGGTGGGCAAGCAACACCGGGGGGTGGTGTGGCAATACACCGCCATTGATGTGGCCTCTTCCTATGTGTGGGTGAGGTTGGCGTCCTCGGCGCATAACCCGACGGTGGAAAACACCACCCGGCTAGTCAGACAGGTGGCAGCTGATCTGAGTACCTGGGGATGGCACTGGAAGGCCGCCTCGACCGATAACGGCAACGAGTTCCGGGCCCGAGCCTTCGGTGAAACCTTGACCGAGCTCGATGTCACTCACCGGTTCATCAGAGCAGGTCGGCCCCAATCGAACGGGAAAGTGGAACGAGTCCAGGGCACCATCCTCGAGGAGTTCTACCAACCCACCCTCCTCAAATACGTCGAACCCTCCATCACCGGGCTGCGCCGTGACCTTGACGCCTACATCACCTACTACAACCATCAACGACCCCACTTCGGGAAATGGAACAAAGGAAAACCCCCATCACAAATCATCCAACCCAAAACCAAACTCACCCCATGAACCGTCGCACCTATCGCGAAATGCGACACCACCTTCGGCGGGGGAGGTAAACCACACCTGATAGCCGATAGCCGATAGCCGATAGCCGATAGCCGATAGAGCTACGCCCCCTCGATCCACTCGGCGCCGCCGGGCCAGTTTTCTTGCTTCCAGATGGGGGCGTGGGCCTTCAGCTCGTCGATGAGGAACCGGGCAGCCTCGAAGGCGTCGGCCCGATGGGCTGAACTGGTGACAACGGCGACGGACGGTTCCCCTACGTCCACCCGGCCGACTCGATGCTCGACGGCGACCGCAATGAGTGGCCACCGGGTGGTGGCATCAGCGACCAGTTCCTCGATCTTCTTCTCGACCTGTTCGAGGTAGGCCTCGTAAACCAGGTGGGTGACGCCGGTGCGGCCTGTTGAGTGATCGCGGACGGTGCCGAGGAATGAGACGACCGCCCCGGCGGTTGAATCGGACACGAAGTCCTGCAGTGCAGACGGGTCTATCGGCGTTTCAGAAACCTGCACGTGGACCCGATGTTTCTCACCGGACATACAATTCACGCTAATGCACGAACCTGAACGACTCCCGATTCCGTGGCCGGAGCCGGCTGCGACGGTGCCGGAACCGGAGCCGCAAACCCCGCCCCCGGCCCGATCGGGCCACGCGGCGTGGCTGATCCCCCTCCTGGCAGGCATGCTGGGCGCCCTGGTGGCGGTCGCGGTTGTGCTGGTGGCCGGGATCGGCCGTTCGACCGAACCGGGCACCGACCGCATCACTGAAATCGTCCGGACCGAGATCGTCACACCGGAGAACGTCACGGTCGACACCCAGGCTGCCGCAGTCGCCCGGCTGGTCACCCCGTCGGTGGTTCGGGTCGAGTTATTCACCGGGGCCACCCTCGTCGGCTCGGGATCGGGTGTGGTCATCGACGCCGACCGGGGCTACATCGCCACAAACGAGCACGTGGTCAAGACCAACAGCACCGTCGGGATCGTGCTGTCGGATGGCCGACGGTACGACGGCCGGGTCCTCGGAGTCGACAAGCTGACCGACCTGGCGGTGGTCGAGATCGAAGCCGACGGCCTCATCGAAATCGAACGCGGGTCGACCGAGGATCTCGAAGTCGGCGACACGGCCATCGTGGTCGGCAACCCGCTCGGCCTGCTGGGCGGCCCAACCGTCACGGTGGGAGTCTTGTCGGCGTTCGACCGCCTCGTCGAAGGTGATACCTCGAGCGAGAACCTGTACGGCATGGTCCAGACCGATGCACCCTTCACCCGCGGCTCAAGTGGTGGAGCCCTGGTCGACGCGGCGGGCCGGCTGATCGGGATCACGACAGCCGTCGGCGTGAGTGATCTCGGACCGGAAGGTCTCGGATTTGCGACCCCGGTCGAAGTCATGAACCGGGTCACCGCCGACATCATCTCCAACGGCGCCAGCGAGCATGCCTTTCTCGGCATCGTCGGCCAGACCCAGCTGGCAGCTCAAGCCGACGGCGGCCGGGCACCGGTCGGCGTGCTCGTCTCGGATCTCGTTGCCGAGTCAAGCGCCGCGGCTTCGGGCATAGAGATCGGAGACATCATCACAACGGTGCATGGGCGCCAGGTGAACACCATGGAGGGATTGATTTCCGCTCTGCGCAGATTCGGGCCGGGCGACGAGGTCGAAGTCTTCGTGCAACGCGGCTCGGAGACGCTGGCGGTGACGATGGAGCTCGGCGTGCGAGCGGAGGACCTGTGACCGACAACATTTTCGACCGGCTCGCCGAACTGCTCTCGTCGTCGGGGCCCGTGAACTGGGGTCTGGCCGGTGAGCTCGGCAGCTCCGTTGCCGGCGATCCCGGCACGGTTCCGCCCGGCGCCGACGCCTACTGGGCCGGGCTGGCCGATACCGCCAATCGGGTGCTCGGCGAGGCCAGCGCTATCGACCTGACGCCGCCGGCTGTGTCTGCCGTCGACCGGCGGCAGTGGACCACGCACACGATTTCTGGTTTCGACTACCTGGCCGAACCGCTCGCCACCAAGCTCGGCGCAGACGACGGCGCCATGTTCGCTCCGGTGGTTTCGATCATGCTGGGCTTGCAGATCGGCTCGATGGCCGGGTCGATCAGCCACCGCGCGCTGGGCAGCTTCGACGCCGCTCTCCCCCCGTTGAACGCCGACCGCCTGTATTTCATCGCACCCAACATCACCGAGTTCACCGATTCTCTCGGGTTGGACGGCAACCAGGCACACCTGTGGGTGGCCGCCCACGAACTGGTGGCGCATCGCCTGCTTGGCTTGGCTCCGCTACGCGACCGCTTCCGATCGCTCATCAAGACGTACATCGATGGCCTGGAACTGGATTCCGACGCCCTACCACTGGAGAACCTCGACGCCGGCTTCGACCCCGAGCGGCTCGGTCAGATGATGCAAGACCCGTCGTTTCTCACCGGGATGTTCACCGGGCCGCACCAGGAGGAAGACCTGGCCGACATCCAGGCGTTCCTGGCGGTGGTGGAGGGCTATGTCGAGCACCTCCTCAACCAGCTCGATCCCAAGCTGATGCCGGAGCTCCCGCGCATTCGAGAAGGCGTCGACCGGCGGCGTGCCACGCCGTCGCAGGGTGAGGCGTTCTTGCAGAAGATGCTCGGCATCGAGCTACAGCGGCCCACGTACCGCGCCGGCGCGGAGTTCTTCGCAGAGATCGAGCGTCGATTCGGATCCGAAAGTGCAACTACAGTGTTCTCAGGGGGCGACGCCATGCCGAGCCTCCACGAATTGGATGACCCGGTGGGCTGGGCAGCGCGCACGCTGCTCTCGTAGTTCTCAACCGGTCCCCGCCCTCAGCCGATAGTCAACCCCAGTGGATTCACGCATATGAACGACATCTCACCCCTCGACCCGACCATTCCGGGCGCCGTCTGGCGCTACAAATGGCTCGTCCTCTTCATCGTCCTGGTTGGCGCTGCGCTCGGCGTCGCCTGGGCGACGTTCACCCCGCCGGCGTTCACCGCCACGGCCGAACTGGTCGTCGAGGACCCCGGCGCAATCAGCGTGTTCGATTCGACCTCATCGGCCCGATCCGAGCGCTACACCGCCGACCAGGTCGAGATACTCGACACGCCGGTCGTGGCCGACAGCGCTGAGGAGATCGTTCTGGCCCAGATTCCCGATTTCGACGGCATGGTCAGCGATATGGCGACCGTCACCGGCGACTCTGAGAGCAACCTGATAACAATCCGGGTTTCCAGCTCGGACCGGCTCGAGGCCCAGGTCGTGGCCAACGCCATGGTCGATGCCTACCGACAAATCAAAGAGGACACCGCCGAGCGCAGTGCGCAGGCCGCCCTCGACGAGCTGGAAGCCTCGCTGGCTGCCGTCGACGACCAGGTGCTGGGCATCCAGGCCCGGGTTGCAGTCGCCCGATCCGCCAGCGCGCAGCGCGACGCGCTCGACGACCAGTTCACCCAGGCGATCGACCGCATCGTTGAGTTGCAGGACGAGCTGGCCCGCACGGATGCCACCGCCCGGGCCGACCAGATCCGCCAGGAACTGTCCGATCTTCTGCTGCAGGTCCAGACCTATCAGGAGATCCAGACCGCCGAGAGCACCAACCCGACCCTCAGCCCGCTGATCCAGGAGCTGCAGAGCGCCATCGACCGACGCGCCACGCTCGAATCGCGCCGGGACCAAATCGCGGTTGATTCCAAGCTCGTCACGCGGGGCATCGCGCTCACCTCTCCCGCCAAGCTGCCCATCGGTGACGGCCGCAAGGAGATCCGAGCCGCCGTTGTGGGCGGAGTCGGCGCCTTCTTCCTGGCCCTGGCGCTGGCCTATTCCATCGCCATCCGGCGGCGGACGTTCACCAACCGGGCCGAGCCTGAGATCATCATCGACGCCCCCATCATCTCCGAGGTACCCAAGTTCGCCGACGAGGGGATCTCGACTCCGCTGGCCGTACAGGAGATGCCTCATACCCGGACGGCCGAGTCGTTCCGGTTTGCCGCCGCCGCCATCGACATCCAGTCGTCCGCGTCGGGCGCCAAGTCTCTCGTCGTCGTCTCCGGCAATGCCCGCGATGGTAAGACAACAGTGCTGGCCAACGCCGCCATGGCCGCGGCACGGGAGGGCAACCGGGTACTCGTCGTGGACGCCGACTTCGGCAGCCAGAACCTCAGCCAGATGCTGGTCGGCAACGTGCCACCGGCAACCGGTATCACCGAGGTAGTGGAAACCGGAGCCGACCTCAGGCGAGCGATCGTCACCGTTCCGGTTACCGATGGCGCCTCACTCAACCTGCTGTCACGGGGACACCGGCCCGTGATTGCCGCCAACTTCTTTCGCAGCGCCGCGACCCGGGTGTTTTTCGAGGGCATTCGCGACGAGTTCGATCTGGTGCTCATCGACACGCCGCCGCTGCTCCATGTCGCCTATACCAGCATCATCTCCCGCTATGCAGACGCCGCCTTGATCGTGGTCAACCACGGGGGCGCCGTCAGCGAGCTGGAGGAAGTGGTCGACCGTCTCGAGTTCATCGGCACCAAGCCCATCGGCTACATCTACAACCGCTCGCCACTGCGGTCCGATCAATCGGAGATCGAGGGTTCCCTGAAGGACATTCTCGGCGGCGGCTTCACCGCTCCCGAACCGTCCGACAACGGCGAAGCTCCCAAGCGGGGCCTCTTCCGCCGCAACAAGACCAGGACGCCCGGCTAGTCACTGCCCCGGGCGCTGCCTAATTCTGCCCGAAACGCTCCCACTCCGACTGCGAGCGGGGCTCGTTCAACCAGAAGAAATGTTCGCCATCCTGGCGGTACGTGTTGTCGAAGAAGCGATTGTTGAAGTCGGTGAACACCTGATTGCTGCCGACATCCTGGCCGATCCCCGTCCACCCGCCGTTGTCGGCGATGACGTTGCCGTGCACGGCCAGATTGACCAGTTGCAGGGGACCGTAGCTGGCCGGAGCGTCAGATCGGTCCTGGTGCACACCGATGATGCCATCGGCATTGCCCTCGACGACGTTGTCGTACACCTCGACGTTTGAGGAGGTCGACACGATGATCCCGGCGCCCCACACCCATTCGTCGAACCCGAATCCGTTGCCGCGCACCTCGTTGTTGCGGATGACGGCGTCGTAGCTGATCTCGTGGAAGATCCCCATCCGTTCGTTGTCGACGACGCGGTTTCCCTCGTACAGCGTGTCGATGTTGTCAATGTCGGTCCACAGCCCGGGCCCGAAGTTCTCGTAGACGTGGTTGTTGCGGACGACGAGCCCGCTGGTGAACGCGAACTTTGACCCACCCGCTTCCCACCCCGAGCTGAACCCCGCCGTGTTGTTCCGATACACCTCGTTGTTCTCGAACGTCACCCCGGCGCCCTTGGCGGCCAGGCCCATCTGCCCGTTCTCGTACACGACATTGTCCGACACCATGGCTCCGGTAGTGGCGGCGATGCCGACTCCGTGATTCCATCGAACGATGTTGTCGCGGATCGACCAGCCGGCACCACCGACGAGGTCTTCGGTGTCGGCCCGGCTGTCGATGGCGCCCTGCTGGGCAGGAACCGCAAACTTCTCGATGGCGAGACCCCGGATGGTCACCTGATCGGCCGCACCCCGGAAGGCGGCGGGCACCACACTCAGCTCGACAATGCGCCCGGCGGGATCGTCGCCCAGATAGATCGTGTCGGCGGCATAGTCGAAGAACCACGTGCCGGGGCCGACCTGGGCCCGGGAACCGACGTGCCGCAGCGCCACATCGTCGAGGAAGAGATCCTCGGCGTGAACACAGCGCGGCCGGTCGGGCTCACAGGTGCCGTGCACTCGGCTCTCCGCGGTCTGACCGCCTGCCGCCCACAGGCCGTCGCCGGGCGTGAATGTCTCAACGTGAATCGCCCCGCTCAGGACCGCTCCCGGGCGGCCGAGGAAGGTCTGACCGTCGGCAGGGATGATGGTGTCGGAGCGATGGATCCCTTCCGCCAGCACGAAGGTGGTCCCGGCCCGGGCGGCCGCAACGATGGCAGCGAGGTCCTCATCGGGAGTCACGACGATCGCCGGCGAACCGTCCGATTGGGTGATTTGGAATTCCGTCCCGAGATCACCGATGATCGGCAGGGAGGTCGTGGTGGAAGTCGTGGTCGGCCCGTCGGCCATAGGCGGCGGGACCGCTTCCCCGGGGCTGCGGGTGGCTGCCACGACGAGCAGGATGGCGCCCAGAACCGCAAGTCCGGGCAGCAATAGATCACGCGGCGGTGGGCTCATGCGAAAGAGTGTATGGGAGCTGCTCAGTTGAGCCCGTAGCCGCGCCAGGCGTCCAGGTTCATTTGCCGGTTGTCCCATTCGAAGAAGTTGCCGGCCGGCAGGTTGTAGGTGTTGTTGACAAAGCGGTTATTACGGCTCTGGAAGACCGCCGTGTTGCCGACATCCTGGGCGACACCGGTGTGGCCGTGCGTCATCGTGATCGTGTTGTCATGCACGTACAGGTTCTCGATTCGCAGCGGACCGTAGGCGGCCGGGTCGCGGCTGCGGTCCTGCTCGACCGCCGCGATGCCGTCGGCATTATTGACCACGGTGTTGCCGTAGATCTCCACATTGGGCGATGAAGAGATCACGATGCCGCCGCCCCACAGCCACGGCTGAAAGCCGAAGCCGTTGCCCTCCACATAGTTGTCGCGGATCACGGCGTTGTAGCTGATCTCGTAGTAAATGCCGGCCTTGGCGTTGCCGACGACGGTGTTGTTGGCGAACAGCATGTTGGTGGCATTGAGGTCGGCCCACAGGCCGGGACCGTCGTTGTGATGGACATGGTTGTTGATGAGCTGGATGTCGTGGGTCTCGGCGAACTTTGTGCCACCCCGTTCCCAGTCGACGTAGTAAGGGACCTCGCCGTTGTAGGAGATCTCGTTGCCGTCGAACACCGACCAGCCGCCGACCGCCCCGACGCCGAGCTGACCATTGTGGTGCACATGGTTGTTCACGACCCGGGCGTTCTTTCCGACCTTGATGCCGGTGCCGTGATTCCAGCGCACCTCGTTGCCGGTGATGAGCCAGTTGTCCGCCCCGTCGTCGGCGTTGTTGAACCGGTTGTCGATGGCGCCGTGCTGGGCCGGGTTGGCGTACTTCTCGACGATCAGACCGGAGATCGTGACGTTGTTGCGGTCCCCGTAGAAGGCACCCTCGGTGACGCTGGTCTCGACAGTCTTTCCGCCGGGATCCTGGCCGATGTAGATCCGATCCGCTCCGTAGTCGAAGAACCATTTCCCAGCGCCGACCTGAGATCGATTGGCGACATGCTCCAGTCGGACGCCGTCGATGAACAGGTCCTCAGGCTGAGCGCACCGGGGGGCGTAGCTCTCGCACACGCCGTGCACGCTCCCCTGCTGGGTCTGGCCCCCGACCCACCACTGGTTTCCATCCCGGTTCCAGCCGGTGAGGACCTTCGAGCCGTTGAGGACGGCGCCCGGCTCGCCGATGAACGCGGTGCCGGTTTTGGGCCGGATGCGCTGCATGCGATGAGTCCCCGACCGGATGTAGAACGTCGTGCCGTCGGGATGGCTATCGACGATCGCCTGAATGTTGTCGCCCGGCCACACGCTGACCGCTCCCGGCGGGACGGCAGGCGGGGGATCGGATGGCGGCGGTGCCGGATCGGGGGCGGGGGGTGGCGCCTCCGGCTCCAGGGGTGCTCCACCGGTCCAGCCCGACAGCGTGAATCCGGGTCCAGATCCCGGGTCGAACTCGGTGGATGCGCCAGGTTGCTGACCGTATCCGTACACGTAGAGACGCCCGGTGCTCGGACGGTGCACCGCAAGCGAGTCGCGCCCATCGGCGTCGAAGTCCTCGACGACTATCCGATCTCCCGGCTGACCGTGCCGGCCGGTCCACTGCCCGCCGGCGCTGTGCTGGGTGGCCAGCTGGTAGGCGCCGTTCCATGGCTGCCACAGCCCAACGGTGTCAATTCCGTCTCCATCCCAGTCGCCGGCGATCGGCACCCCGTGGCCGGGCCCAAATTGGAATTGAATGTCGGCGTAGGCGGTCTGCAACCCGTTATGGAGGTAGAACGTCGCCGTTGAGGGCCGGTAGACACCGATGGTGTCGTCGCCGTCTCCGTCCCAGTCGCCACACACGGGGATGTCCTCGGGGACCCCGAAGAAGATCGAAATGTCGGCAATCCCGAAGTTGTTCTGCTGGCGGAGGTGCAGAAAGCCCGTGGACGAGCGGTACAGGCCGACCGTGTCGGTTCCGTTGCCGTTCCAGTCACACAGCAGCGGCCGATCGCCGGGGTTGCCGTAGTAGAACTCGCCGATCCCGTCCATCGTCCACAACCCCCGCGCCGGATCAAAGAACGCGATGCCGGGATAGTCGGTGGACGCGGCCGCCTGGCCGACGCCGACCAGCATGGTGGCGGTCAGCGCGAGCGCGAGCCCCAGCCCGCGCAGTGGTCGGTTTCTCCTGCCCATGTCTCAGCAACCCGTTTCAGCGCGGGGAGACTCTAAGCACTCTCCGCATCCTTCGCCAATTCGCAGCGCGGTGACCCCCGCCAGGGTGGCGGCGGCTACGACTGGCCGAAGCCGTTCCACTCAGCCAGGGTGCGGGAACCGTTGTTCCACTCGAAAAAGCGGGCGCCCGCCGGGACGGTGTACGTGTTGTTGACGAACCGGTTGTTGCGGCTGGTGAAGATCGAGTTGTCTCCGACGTCCTGCACGAGCCCGGTCTGGCCGCCCGACATGGTGATGCGATTGTCGTGCACGTACATGTTCTTGACGATCATCGGCCCATGGGAAGCGGGTGCATCCGAGCGGTTCTGCTGTATGCCGGCAATCCCGTCGGCGTTGTTGACGATGTCGTTCCCGTAGATCTCAACGTCCGGTGAAGCCGCCACGACGATGCCTGCTCCCCACAGCCAGGCCGAGTGGCCGTAGCCGTTGTTGGCGATGTAGTTGTTCCGGATCGTCGCCGCATACGAGATCTCGTGGAAGATCCCGATGTGGTCGTTGTCGGTCACCCGGTTGCCCTCATACAGGGTGCGGATGTTGTCGATATCGGTCCACAGGCCCGGCCCGACGTTGTGGTGGGCGTAGTTGTTGCGGACCACCAGGTCCGAGGTCTTCGACCACTTGGTGCCGCCTCCCTCCCAGCCGTAGGCATAACCGCTCACGTTGTTGTACGAGATCTCGTTGTCTTCGATCAGCATGTTGGGACCGTCACCACCGAGGCCGAGCTGACCGTTGTGGTGAACGTAGTTGCCGACAACCCGGCTTCCGTCGGTCGACTTGATGCCGACGCCATGGTTGAGGCGCACCTCGTTGTTGGCGATAAACCAGTTCGAGCCGTTGGTGTGTCCGCTCGGATTGGCGCGAGTGTCGATCGCGCCGACCTGTGCGGGCGAGGCGTACTTCTCGATGACCAGGCCGGTGATCGTCACGTTTGACACCTGACCCGAGAAGGCCTTCTCCGTGACGGATGTCTCGATACGCTTGCCCGCCGGGTTCTCACCGATGTAGATGCGGTCGGCTCCGTAGTCGAAGAACCACTTGCCCGGTCCAACCTGGCCGAGGCTCGACACGTGGAACTGGCGGACGTCGTTGATGAACAACTCTTCCGGATAGGCACAGCGCGGGGCGTCTGATTCACAGGACCCGTGCTGGCGGCCGGCCTGGGTCTGGCCGGTGACGTACCACCGACTGCCGTCTTGCTGCCACGAAGTCAGCAGCCGGGCGCCGCTCATCACCGCGCCGGGCGCCCCGATGAAGGTTTGGCCGGACTTGGGATGCACCTCTTGCATGCGATGCACACCGGCTTCGAGAAGGAAGGTAGCTCCCCCGCCGTTGGCATCCACGATGCTCTGGATGTTGGTGCCGGGGCTGATGCGGATGGCGTTGGCAGGCACCGACACCGCCGGGGTCACGATGGGCGACGCCGGGGCGGTGGCCGGCACGGGCGCCACGAAGTCCTCAGCCGGCGGCTCCTCGACGGGGGCCGGCGCCGGAGCAGCCGGTTCGGGGGCCGCCGGGGCCTGGAAGGTGACGACGTTGGTGATCGACGGACCGCTCCACTCGGGATAGGCGGTCGCCGCCCCGGAGGTGCCATTGAACTCGGCTGCCAGTGGAATGCCCGGAGCCATGCCGAGGTCGTAGATCTTGGCGACCCGGGTATCCCCGAACAGGTTGGTCACTGCCAGCGTCTTGGTGGCCGGTTGGAACACACCCAGCCGATCCGTACCGTCGCCGTCCCAGTCGCCGACCACGAGCGTGTCCTTTGTCGAGCCGAAGTAGGCCTCGAGCACGGGCGTGTCCGAGTAGTTGCCGCGGGCAATTTCGACCCATCCCGACTTGGGATCGCGCACACCGACGGTGTCGATGCCGTCGCCGTTGAAGTCACCGGCGAATGGATGACCCTCCGCGAACCCGAACTGGAAGTCCTTGTCGCCGAATCCCTGCGAGTTGGTGTTGCGGAGGAAGAAGCGGCGGTCACTCGGGCGATAGATGCCGATGGTGTCCCTGCCGTCGCCGTCCCAGTCGCCGCACAGGGGCCGGTCTCCGGGGATGCCATAGAAGAATTCATAGCTGGCCGCGCCCGTACGGTTGCCGTCGCTGAGCAGCAGGTAGCCGGTGCTCTCTCGATAGACGCCCACGGTGGCGATCCCGTCGCCGTCCCAGTCGCACATCAGCGGCGTGTCACCGGGAGCGCCGTAGAAGAAGTCGGCTTTGCCGGGAACATGCCAGGTAGAGCCGGCGGGGCTGTAGAAGGCGATTTCGGTTCCCGAGGTGGAGCCCGGGCCGGCGATGGCGCCTTGCAGTGGTACGAGTAGTGCGATCACAGCTACAGCTGCGGCCAGACGCTTCATCGATAATCCCTCACAGTGGTCGAGTTAGCTACGAGCAGTGGTATCGACCGCGGAGAGTGAAGACTTGAGAGGCAAGCGAGGGGAGGATCGCCTCGACGCGATCCCGTCCGAATCGACCGTTAGCGCGTACACTGCGACGACGTGAGAATCCTGCAGCTCCACACCCAATACCGCCAGCCCGGGGGCGAAGATACCGTGGCCTCCAACGAGGCGGAGCTGCTTCGCAACGCCGGGCATTCGGTCATCGAACATCGCGAGCAGAACCCGCTCACCCCGGTCGGCGCTGCCAAAGACATGATGCGAGCCCCGTGGAATCGGTCGGCGGCAGAGAAGGTTCGAGATCTGGTTGAGATCCACCGGCCCGATGTGACCCACGTGCACAACACCTGGTACCACCTCTCGCCCTCCGTGTTCCAGGCTGCGCACGACGCCGGCTCACCGACGGTGCTGACGCTCCACAACTACCGCCTGGCGTGCGCCAACGCCATGTTGCTTCGGGACAGCCGGCCGTGTGAGCTGTGCGTCTCGAGCCAGAACGCCTGGCACGGCGTGCGCCACAAGTGCTACCTCGGCAGCTACACCCAGTCGCTGGCGTCGGCCGCCACGATCACCTTCAATCGCCGCCGGGGCACGTGGGCGAAGGATGTCGATCTCATCCTGGCGCTCACCGAATTCGCCCGAGAGCGTTTCATCGAGTCCGGTGTGCCCGCCGACCGGATCGCCGTCAAACCCAATTTCGTGCCTGATCCCGGCCCGCGCTCGGTTCCGGTCGAACAGTCGGACGTCGTCCTGTTCGTCGGCCGGCTCACGACCGAGAAGGCCCCCGACGTGCTGGTCGACGCCTGGGAGCGGGCTGACACGGGGCACAAGCTGGAGATCATCGGGGTCGGACCCCTTGAAGCGGAGTTGCGCCGGGCCGGCGGGGGCATCACCCTGCTGGGACAACTCGACCATGCCGAGGTTCGCAAGCGTATGCTCGCCGCCCGCGCCCTGGTTCTGCCGTCGATCTGGTACGAAGGCCTCAGCATGGTGCTGCTCGAAGCGCTCGCCGCCGGACTTCCCGTGCTCGCCTCAGACATCGGCCCGATCCCCGAGGTCGTCGCCCCTCTGGGCCCCGATTGGCTGGCCCGTCCGGGGGATCCGGCCGACCTCGCCGCCGGGCTCCGCCGCTTGCTCGACGACGCTGCGGTCGCCGCGACCGGTGGGCGGGCCCGGGCGCTGTACGAGGAGAAGTATTCCGAGCAGCAGGGCCTCAGCGCCCTCGAGGCAGTGTACGAAAGGGTCGCACGCACCATTTCAGATCCCCGACCGCAGGGTCGATAATCGCCCTATGGGAATCCCTCGAGTTGACGTCCTCGGCGTCGGTATCAGCGCGGTCGACATGGAGGCTGCACTCGCAGAACTGGCCCGGTGGGTGCAGGAGGGCGAGCAGCATTATGTCTGTGTCACCGGCGTCCACGGCGTCATGGAATCCCAGGACGACCCCGAGCTGCGACGGATCCACAACCGCTCGGGCTTGACCACGCCCGACGGCATGCCGATGGTGTGGGCGGGCAAGCGAGCGGGCGCCGACCACATGACGCGGGTGTACGGGCCGGACCTGATGCTCGAGATCTGCCGGCGCTCGGCCGCCGAAGGCTGGACCCACTACTTCTACGGCGGCAAGGAAGGGGTCCCCGAGCTCCTCGCCACACGGCTGACCGACCGGTTCCCCGGCCTGAAGATCGTCGGCACGTACTCACCCCCGTTCCGTGAACTAACGGATCAAGAGGCCGGCGAGATCGCCGACCGTATCAATGCCGCTGCACCGGATTTCGTGTGGGTTGGGCTCTCAACGCCGAAACAAGAGCGCTGGATGGCAGCAAACATCGCACGCCTCCAGGCACCGGCCCTGCTCGGGGTGGGGGCGGCCTTCGACATCCATGCCGGACTGCTCCCCCAGGCGCCACCGTGGATGCAAAAGCGCGGGCTGGAATGGCTGTACCGGCTGCTGAAAGAGCCGCGGCGACTGTGGAAGCGGTACCTGGGAAACAACCCGAGATTCGTCGTTCGCGTCCTCCGCCGGCCGCCTGCGCTGGTGTCCGTCGATCAGCTCGAAACATGAACCACAACGGCCTGATACGACCACGGAAAGTGAAGTACACTGACTAGCCACGGAGACTCCGGGGCTCCCGTCAGCTGTAAAAAAAACGTTGACAACCACTAAGAAAAGGAAGCAAGACCAGACATGGAACGCGTACTCGTAACCGGCGCCGGCGGATTCATCGGCCATCATCTCGTTACCAACCTCCGCGAGCGCGGCTACTGGGTCCGCGGGGTCGACATCAAGGAGCCGGAGTTCAGCGAAATCGATGCCGACGAGTTCGAAATCCTCGACCTCCGCCGCTGGGAGAACTGCCTCGAGGCCACCCGCGACGTCGATCACGTCTATGCGCTTGCCGCCGACATGGGAGGCATGGGCTTCATCTCGGCCAACCACTCGACGATTTTGCACAACAACGCGTTGATCAACCTCCACACGCTGGAAGCGGCCCGGGAAAACGGTGTGTCGCGATATCTGTACACATCCTCGGCCTGCATCTACCCCGAGTACCTGCAGGAGAACGCCGATGTGACGCCGCTCAAGGAAGAGGATGCGTATCCGGCTGCTCCCCAGGATGCCTACGGCTGGGAGAAGCTCATCTCCGAGATTGCCGCCCACTACTACAACCTCGACTACGGCCTGGACGTGCGAGTGGTGCGGTTCCACAACATCTACGGGCCGTACGGCACCTGGACCGGTGGTCGCGAGAAGGCTCCGGCCGCGCTGTGCCGCAAGGTCGCCGAGGCCGAAAACGGTGGCACGATCGAGATCTGGGGTGACGGCGAGCAGACCCGCTCGTTCTGCCACGTCGACGACACGGTCGAGGGCATCTACCGGCTGATGATGTCCGACTACACCGAGCCGCTCAACCTCGGCCGGGACCGCATGGTCACCATCAACGAGCTTGCCCGGATCATCATCGAGATTTCGGGCAAGCACGACATTCGGCTCAAGCATGTCGACGGGCCGCAGGGCGTCCGCGGCCGGAATTCAGACAACACTAAGCTGCGCGAAGTCCTCGGTTGGGAACCCGGCACCGCTCTCGAAGAGGGATTGGTCGGCACCTACCGCTGGATCGAAAAGCAGGTTCAAGAAGCCAGGGGCTGAGCCCGGGCGACACCACCCGGCGACACGAGGAAGGTGGGGAGGGCGCCGTGACTGATCCAACGCTGCCCCCGGCTCGGGGGTACGAGCCGGGCAGCGAAGTCCAAACGGCCATACGAAGCACTCGTCGCCACCGCACGCTGCGGTACCAATCTCTCGCCCGCGTCCTCGGCGTGATCCTGGCGGGCTACCTGCTCTTCGACCGCGCCTTCGCGTGGATCCATATCCCCGGCACGCCGCTGTTCGTCGGCGAGCTCGCCATGGTGTTCGGCTTGTACGTAGTCGCCCGCTCGCGAGAAGTGGGTCGGTTCGTCAAGTTGAGCCCGCCGATGCAGATCCTCATCGTGTTCATGGGGTACGGGGCGGTGCTCACCGTGTTCGGCATGATCACCAACGACATGCAAGATACGGCCCGGGATGCAGCCATCTGGTACTACGGACTGTTCGCAATCATCATCGGCACCCTCGCCAAGGCCTGGGAACCGGCCTATGAGCTGTTCTTGCGTTGGTACACCAGGATCATCCCCATTTTCCTTGGAATCGGTGTTGTGCGGCTCATCTACGCCAACCGGCTCGACATTGGGATACTGATCCCCGACTCCGATGTCCCGGTTACGTCTCACAAGCCGGGAAACCTCGGAGTCCAGGCCGTTCTCGCCGTCGCCTTCCTCCTCCTCGTCATTGCTCCAGAGATCGAGCGCAAAGACAGACTGCGCAACACTGCGCTGACGGTCGCAGCGCTCCTGCTGCTGGCGCTGGCCGGCACCCAGAACCGCGGCGTCCTCGTGGCGGGCTTCGTGGCGTTGCTGATCGTTTACCTGGCCGGACGGGAAGCTCGACCGATGATGGGATCGGTGCTCATGGTCCTGATTGCTGCCCTGATCCTCGCCTTCTCGTTCAACATCCGGTTCGATCTCGAGCGCCGGACCGTGTCGGTCGACCAGCTGTTCTCCAACATCCTCTCGATCGACTACGACTTCGATCCCGACGGCACCAATGAGGACGACGGGACAATTGCGTGGCGAATCCAGCTCTGGACGCTGGTCATGGAGGACACGTTCACCGCCGAGCGGTTCCTGTCCGGGTTTGGATTCGGCCCCAACCTGGCCGCCCGGTACGGCTTCGTAGCCGGCCCCGACGTCGGACCGGAGTTGCGCAATCCACACAACTCGCACCTGTCGGTGGTGGCCCGGATGGGCCTCATCGGGGCCGGTCTGTGGCTGGCGCTGTGGGGGATCTGGTTTCGCACGCTCCATCGGGCCCGCAAGCGATTTCAGCTCGCCGACCAGGACCAGAAAGCCGGCTTCATGGCATGGTGCATGGTCGGCGCCCTCGCCATGCTCATCAACGGAGTCTTCGACCCGAGCCTGGAGGGCCCCCAGGCAGCCATCTGGCTGTGGTGCATCTTCGGCCTCGGCGCATTTGTGGCGATCGAGGGCACGGTGGTTCGCTGGAGCCGGGCGGCACCGGGGTGGACCCGCCGATGAACGGCTACGCCGACGCCCGACGCCCGCGCGTTCTGGTGTTTGCCTACGCCTGCGAGCCCGGTCGCGGCTCCGAACCGGGCGTGGCGTGGAGCGTCGTCCGCTCGCTGGCCCGGTTCGCCGATCCGGTCGTCCTCGTGGGACCGGAGCACATCCCTGCCCTCGAGGCGTGGCGCCGGGACAACCCCGATTCGCCCATCATGTTCCGGTTGGTCGAGGAGCCCCGCTGGGCGCGCTGGGTGCCGCACGATCCGACCAACAAGACCAGGCGAAACCTGATCGGGTACTTCTTGACCTACCTGGGATGGCAGCGCCGGGCTGGCCGGGTCGCCCGCCGGATGGCTGCGGATGAGGTCTTCGATGCCGCCCACCACATTTCCTACGCGTCGTACTGGCTGCCTTCCCCGGGCCGCAAACTCAACCTCCCGCTGGTGTGGGGCCCCGTTGGTGGGGCGGTCACGACTCCGCGTGGTATGTGGCGGGCACTCGGGATAAAAGGCGTCATCTCGGAGTTGGTCGATTGGATAGCGGTCCGTGCCCTGTCCCTGTTGCCGGCCACGCGACGAACCTGGCGCAAGGCGAGCGTGCGGCTACTGCAGAGCAGCGAAACCCGGCGGCGCCTCATCCCGGCCCGGGATGGCGATCGCCTCCTCAACCACGTGATGTTCACCGAGGTCGAACAGACTCCAAAGCCTCGCGAGCGGTTCATCCTCTTCCTGTCATCCTTCGAGACACGCAAGGGCATCCGCTTTGTACTGCATGGCCTGGCCGAGGCCGGGAGTGACGTACGGCTGGTCGTGGTCGGGGACGGGCCCGAGCGCAGCGCCGTCGAGAGGCTCGTCGGGGAGCTCGACATCGCCGATCGGGTCGACCTGCGCGGCTGGCTGCCCTATCCCGAAGCGATGGACCTGCTCGATCGGGCCGGCGCCGTCGTCTTCGCGGGCGTGAGGGAGGAAGGCGGGACCGCTCTCGCCGAGGCGATGCAGCGCGGGGCCCCGGTGATCGTGTTCGCCAACGGCGGCGCCAGAACCATCGCCGAGAAGGCGCTCGACCCCGATCGGGTACGCCTCATCGAACCGGGCACGCGGTCGGAACTGGCCGCCCGCTACGGCGCAGCCATGGACTACTTCCACCACGCGCAGAATCTGCCAAACACGCCGTACCTCGACACGAGCGGCGCCCACAAAGAGCTCGAAGAAGCCGTCCGCGAGGCGATAGGAAGCTGACAGCGAGCCGGAAGAAGTTGCCGGTTGCAGGTTCCAAGTTGCAGGCCAGAAGGGCATCAGCAATCAGCAATCAGCAATCAGCGGGGATACCTCCCCCGCCGAAGGTGGGGGAGGCAAGGAGGGGGGTGAAAGCGCGTTCCCGTGCTCCTGATTGGAGTTGCCGGTTTCAAGTTGCAGGTTCCAAGCCAGAAGGGCATCAGGCAATCAGCAATCAGCAATCAGCAATCAGCAATCAGCGGGGATACCTCGCCCGCGAGCGCAGCGAGTGGGGGAGGCAAGGAGGGGGGTGAAAGCGCGTTCCCGTGCTCCTGATTGGAGTTGCCGGTTTCAAGTTGCAGGTTCCAAGCCAGAAGGGCATCAGGCATCAGC
>JABDLU010000164.1 GCA_013002865.1 Acidimicrobiia bacterium | reverse complement strand
CCGACTCCCGGCACCGGATCGCCTCCCGGATCATCGCCGCGATGGCATGGGCCGGTTCGGGGGCCGGGACGATCCCTTCGCTCCGGGCGAAGGTCACGGCCCCCTCGAAGCACTCGGTCTGGTGGATGGCTTCCGCCTCCAACAATCCCAGCTCATAGATGTGGGATACGAGAGGGGCCATGCCGTGGTAGCGCAGGCCGCCGGCGTGGATGGGATCGGGGATGAAGTCGTGACCCAGTGTGTGCATCTTCATGAGGGGAGTCATGCCGATGGTGTCGCCAAAGTCGTACCGGTACTCGCCCTTGGTGAGCGACGGACAGGATGCTGGCTCGACGCAGCGAATAGTGGGATCGATTTTGCCGGCCATCTTCTCCCGCAGGAATGGGAAGGACAACCCGCCGAAATTGGAGCCTCCTCCGGTGCACCCCACCAGCACGTCGGGCATCTCGCCGACCTTCTCCATCTGCTTCAAAGCCTCTTCACCGATGACCGTCTGATGCATGAGGACGTGATTGAGCACCGACCCGAGGGCGTACTTGGTGTCGGGATCGGGGGCGGCCCGCATCACCGCTTCTGAGATGGCGATACCGAGGCTGCCGGGGGAGTCGGGGTCGAGCGCCAAGATCTGCCGTCCGGCCTCGGTCACGTCGGACGGGCTGGGGTGGACGGTGGCCCCCCACACCATCATCATCGTCTTGCGGTCCGGCTTGCCGTCATAGGACGCCCGGACCTGCCAGACCTCGCACTCGAGGCCGAACTGGGCACACGCGAATGCCAGCGCCGAGCCCCACTGGCCTGCACCGGTTTCGGTGGTGAGCTTCTTCACACCCTGGGCGGCGTTGTAGAAGGCCTGCGGGACGGCCGTGTTGGGCTTGTGCGACCCGGCCGGGCTCACCCCTTCGTACTTGTAGAAGATCTTGGCGGGGGTATCGAGGACCTTTTCGAGCCGGCGCGCCCGGTACAGCGGCGTCGGCCGCCACAGCCGATACACATCGAGCACCTCGCCGGGGATGTCGATGTAGCGCTCCTGGCTGACTTCCTGGCCGATGAGCTCCATCGGGAACAGCGGCGCGAGGTCGTCGGGACCGACCGGCTCGTGAGTGCCGGGATGGAGCGGCGGCGGTGGCGGCTCCGGGAGGTCGGGCACGATGTTGTACCACTGGGTCGGGATCTCGGACTCTTCCAGCGTGACCTTGGTGTACTCCGGCATAGGGCCTCCCTCTCGCCTCGCCAGAGTACCGATCCGGGACTGCGGCTGCCCGGGGAATCGAGTAGGCCGGCGGACCAGTCCAGCGACGCTAGGGGCGGGCCGTCATCGCCCGGTGCTCGACCCGGCCGTCGGCGTGGAGCGCGAACCTGCCCTCGGTGCGGTCGTGGACGGGGTCCGGCCTAGACCACGGCCACCCTCCGAACTGGGTGGTGCGGTAGTCGACGAACGCCTGCTGGAGTTCCTCGGGCGAGTTCATCACGAACGGGCCCATCTGGAACACCGGCGCCGCTATCGGGCGGCCCTGCAGCAGCAAGAACTCGGTGTTCTCACTGCCGGCGGCCAGTCGGGCCGGCTGCTCCGGATCGAGGCGGACCGCTTCCTCTTTCCGGATCGCGGTGGCGTCGACCCCGGCGTCGGAGCCGACAAAGCAATACAGCATGCGGTTCACACCGGGAGCAGTCGGCGGGAGGGTCCACTCGGAGTCGGCCGGCATCCTTATCAGCCAGATCGCCAGGTCGGAGCCGGGCTGGGACGCCCACGAATCGGGTGGGGCGGCCGGGGCGCGGTGCCCGTCCAGTTCCCCGGCGATCACGTCGACGGTGACGCCGGAGGGCAGGGTCACCGTGGGGATCTCCTCGCTCCACAGCATCCCGAAATAGGCGGGAACCATTTTGTTGCGTGGCGGCAGGTTGAGCCAGATCTGAAACAGCTCCATTGTGTTGGGAGCGTCCTGGTGGATTAGCGGGAACATCTCGGCGTGCATGATGCCCGAGCCGGTCGTGAGCCACTGCACGTCGCCTTCGCCGTAGCGGGCGGTGGCGCCGAGTGAATCCGAGTGATCCACGAACCCGTGCCGAACGACGGTCACGGTCTCGAAGCCGCGATGGGGATGCTGGGGGAACCCGGGAATCTTGTCCCCGTGATACATGCTCCAGCCGTCCTGGTAGGTGAAGTCGGTCCCGATCGGGCGTCCGGCCAGGAGATCGGGGTGCGGGCCCTGATGGGTGTGGCCCTCGGGATAGTGGTCGAGGTGATGAACCGTGAAGAGGAACGGGTCGAGGCAGGTCCACGGGAAACCGAGTTCCATGTGCTCGAGGACCACGCTCATAGGGTGCACCTTAGAGGCCGGTGGTCGCCAATCAGGCCGCTCGCCTGGCTGCGAAAAAGATAGGCTCAGCCGATGGCCGATACCAGCGCACTCGTTGAATCGCTCCTCTCCGCCAAGCTGCATCTGTCCCCGCAGGTGGTCGGCGACCGCCTGTACTTCGTCTCCAACCAATCGGGGCACATGAGCCTCTTTTCGCTCGACCTGACCGGTGGGGATCCTGTGCAGCTGATCCCCGCCGACCTCGCCTTGCCAAACCCCAAGCTGCTCGGCCCCGGACAGCCGTTCTCGGTCCATCCCGACCTCGGCACAATCCTGCTGACCATCGACCATCACGGCGACGAGAACTACCAACCACACTTCGTGCCGATCGGCGGCGGCGAGCCCGAGCCCGTGTGGGGAGACCGGTTCGCCGGCCTGCAGGTACTGACCGCCTCCGAGCCGGCCGACGGCAAGGCGATCCTCGCCATCTCCCCGCGGACCGATCCGAACTATCAGACCTATGTGGCCGATCTGAGTTCCCGCGAGCTCACCGACCTGGGCAGCTCGGTATACGGCAACTTCCCGATCGGTCATAGCGATGACTATCGACGGTTCGCCGTCATCGACGCGTATAGCGCCGGGGACAGTGTGCTGTACGTGTGGGAGGCAGACACCGGGCAGCGCCGGCTGCTGGCGGGAACGCCGCTTGAGGAGCGCACCGGCGAGGTGGCGCCGACCGGCTTTGGTGCCGGGCACGTGCGGGACGACTCCGTGCTGGTGACGACCAGCCTGTTCACCGACACCTACGGGCTGGGCCTGGTCCCGATCACCGGCGGCGACCCGATTGAAGTGCCGATCCGGGGTACTCGACACGAGGGGGTCGGCGAGCTGACGGGCATCCAGCACCTCGACGGTGATCGTTACCACCTCGCCTACAACATCGACGGCTGCTCTTGGGGGTACGAGGGCAGCTTCGACGGCGACGCTGTGACCGTCGATCGCGTCCTGTGGGGAACGGGGGCGCTGGCGGACGGGGTCGTCCAGTCGGCATCCCGCGAGACCGCCACTGGACGGTGGGCCGTCGCGTTCTCGACGGCTACGACGCCCGTGCAGCTCTACACGCTGGACGACACCGGTGCTCACCGCCACACGACAGAGGAGGTCGTCGGGGTAGACACCGCCCGGCTGGCTCCCGGAGAAGACGCTTCGTTCATTTCGCACGACGGAACCCGGGTGTCGGCCCGGCTCTATGTTCCCGCCGACGCATCGGGCCCGCTCCCCGTGGTCTATTACGTCCACGGCGGCCCCCAGAGTCAGGAACGGCCCGATTTCACCTGGTTTTCGATGCCGCTCATCCAGCTATTCGTGCTGCACGGATTCGCGGTGTTCGTCCCGAACGCCCGCGGCTCGACCGGTTACGGGATGGCCTACACGAAGCAGGTCGACAACGACTGGGGCGGAGCGGACCGGCTCGACCATGTGGCCGCCGTCGAGATGCTGTCCAAAGATGATCGGCTCGACACCGACCGCATCGGGGTGATGGGCCGCAGCTATGGGGGGTACATGACCCTGACGCTGCTCGGCCGGCATCCCGACATCTGGGCGGCCGGCATCGAGATGTTCGGGCCCTACGACCTGTTTACGTTCCTGGACGCTCTGCCCGAGACGTGGAAGACGTTCTTCTACCTGTCGATCGGGCATCCGGACCGGGACCGGGAGTTCCTGACGGACCGGTCACCCCGCACCCACCTCGATGCGTTGGCGGCGCCACTGCTCGTCATCCAGGGACGGAACGATCCGCGCGTGGTTGTCGGAGAGTCAGATCGGCTGGTCGAGGAGTTGCGAAGCAACGGCAAGCAGATCGACTACCTCGTCTTCGACGACGAGGGCCACGACATGGTAAAGCACGCCAACAAGGCGCGGGCCTACGGGGCCATCGTCGACTTCTTCATCGAACATCTCATGCAGGAATCCTCCCGCCCGATACGCTGACCACCCATGAAATCGACTCGTTGGCCGCCCTGGCGGATCTGGGCACTCGTCATCGGTGGCGTATGGGTGGTCGTGTTCGGCTACCTGCTGTTCGCCGCCGACCCGCCCGACTTCTTCTGGGACGACATCGCCGAGGTGGACGGTCCCGCGCACGTCGTCGGTGGCATCACCACCGGCGTCATCGCGTTTGTCCTGGTCGCCGATCGCCGACGGGCGTTGTGGCTGGCGTTCGGGGGGAGCGTTGCGGTGCTGGTGCTGCTCGAGGTCGCCCAGGATGTGTTCACCGACCGCCGCTACGAGGCGTCCGATCTCGGCTTGGCCCTGGTGGGGGCAGCCGCGGGCGTGGTGCTGGCAGCCGCGGTCGGGCGTTGGTTCCAGAACGCTCGCTGACCCGGCTCAGGATGCGAACGGTGCGTCGATAGCCTCCAGTTCATGAAGCCCTGGTTGTTGAGTTACGACGTTGGCTCCGTACTCGTGTTTGTGGTTGCCGGCCGCGCCAACCACGGCGCCGAAGAGTCCGCGGCCGGCGTGTTGCACACCGCCGGGCCGTTCCTGATCGCCCTGGTCGTCGGCTGGCTGCTGATGCGCGCCTGGGATGATCCGGCGTCGCTGCGGGTCGGCGCCGGCGTGCTGGCCGTCACCATCGGGCTGGGTATGACGCTGCGCCGGTTTGTATTCGACGATGGGATCCAGCTGTCGTTTGTTCTGGTGGCCGCCGCCTTCCTGACGCTCTTTCTGATCGGCTGGCGTCTCGGGGCCGCTGCCGGGCGCCGCCGGACCATCGAGGCCTGAGCCCTCTCAGCCGGCTGTGACGGAGGGTGAGAGGCGGGTCTCCTTCGCCGACGCCCCCGACCGTTCGACCCGGTAGGCAGCTGCATCCGGGTCGGCCACCACCGTGGCGTGCAGCGCGGTGTCCACGAAGTGGAGAGCCACCCCGTCATCGGCGCCGTAGCCGGCGGGGAGCGTTCCCTCACCGATCAGCTCGGCGAAGCGGGGCCGTCTGGCCGGTTCGGAGCTGTAGTGGGGGCAGAAGCTGCCCGGCAGGAAGCCGAGTCCATCGGCGAGCGGGTCGGCGTTGCCGATGAGGAATGAATCGGTCGTCGAGGCCTCGAACCAGCAATTGGCTCCCGCGCTCACTCCCGCCAGGATCACCCCGGCGTCCCAGGCTTCTCTCAGAAGGCGGTCCACGCCGTGGACTCGCCACACCGCCAGCATGTTGGCGGTGTTGCCACCGCCGACGCAGATGACGTCCTGGCTGAGGAGGAACCCGCCGAGGTCGGCGATGTCCCGTTGGAAGAGGCGCACAGGGCGGGGCTCGGCCCCCAGCTCGACGAACGCGCGCAGTACCGCCGCTTCGTAGCCGGGATCGTCACCGGATGCGGTCCCCAGAAAACACACCCGGGGGCGTTCCTTTCCGGCCAGGCCAAGCAGATAGCGATCCAGACCCGGCGTGGTGCCGGCAATCCCGCCTCCGCCCATTGCCACGATATGCCGCTCGGTCACGGCGCGAGGTTACCGGCAGTCTCAGTCCCGGCGCCCGAACGCCAGCAGATGCTGGCTGACTCCGAGCAGCTCCGGTACGCCGGCGGTGTGCTCGATCAACTCGAGGATCGTGTCTCGAGCGTCCGGGTCGGCCCAGCGGGCATCGAAGTCGGGCATGATCCAGCCGATCCCCTCGACCGGCTCGACCCTGACATCAGTGAAGCCGGCGGCCGCCAGCTCGCCCGCCAGCTCGTCGGGGCGGTGGAAGTAGGCCGTGGTGAAATAGCTGGGATCGTCGGTCGGGTTGCGATGCTGGCCGTCGGCCAGGGTCCTGGTGACTCGCTCGAAGAACGCCGGGTCCGCCACGAAGTTGCGCCATTGGCCGTCGAGCGCCGAGGCGAACCGGCTGATGGCGGCGGCTGCGATGAGGCCACCGGGTGGCAGGACCCGCCGGGCCTCGCCGAGCGCAGCCAGCCGGTCCGTCGCGGTGGTCAGGTGATAGAGCGGTCCGAGCAACAGGACGGCGTCGGCCGACCCGTCGGCGAAGTCGAGCCTGCGGGCGTCACCGACCGCGGCAGACGCCAGCGGCGTGGTCGCGGCTGCGATGGCCTGGTCGATGTGCTTGGGGATGATGTCGCGCAGATGCACCTGGTGGCCGAGCTCGGCCAGCCAGATGGCGTGGGTACCCGGCCCCCCGCCGATGTCGAGCACCACCGCGGGCGGGTCGGGGAGGTAACGGGTCAGCAGCAGCCGGGTGCGGGCCATCTCCAGCCGGCCGTCCCCCGACTGAAGCCGGTTGCCCTCCTCGATGGCGTCGTAGTGGGAGAGGATTTCCTCCGGGATGGGTGGATCTGACATGCCTCCATCCTGGCACGATGCCCTCGTCGAAGGTGGGCGTTCCACCACTGCAACCGCGGCTGCCAAACCGGCAATTCGGCCAGGCGATCGGGGGTCTCGTGCGAGTGGACCGATCCAATTCACAAATGGAACGGTCCCCACCACATTCTTCCTAAACCATTGGAAATCAATGGCGAATGGTATGAGATGAGCACCGAGCGCGCCACCAACCACACCATCGGTGAGGAAGAGAAACACTCGCTCCCGGCTTCCACCGAACGTGCCTTCGTGGCCCTGGTCCAATGGTCGGCACTGGCCTTCGCTCCCGTGCTCGGCCTGGTGGCATGGTTGAACCGGGACGTTCCCCTGGCAGCCGCTGCCTGCGTGTCGCTCGCCGTGGGACTCGTGGCCTGGCAGCAGCGGATGCGCAACCACCACAAGCCGGTAGTGCTGGTACTCATGGTCGTCGGCTTGATGTCTGTGCTTGTCCCGCTGCAATCAGCTGCGGTCGTGAGCAGCATGATGATTGCGGTTGCAGCCTTTGCGGCCGTGGGGACCCTGTTCATCCGAAAGAGCCATTTCCGTCCCTACGTCGTCTTCCTGGCGGCAATGTGGGCGGCCGAACTCGTCCTCCTCAACGATGCGTTCCTGCAGCAGAGCGAAACGCTCCCGAGCGGCCAGGAGCACAACATCTTCGGCCTTACCACCCAGCTCGCGGTGTTCTTCGTGACAGTGTTTGCCCTCAACGCCGTCAAACACGCGGTTGGCTCGGCCGGGACTCGATACCAGCTGCTTTTCGATATGGCCCCGGTGGCATTGTGGGAGGAGGACTTCTCGGAGCTCGGCGTCTGGCTGCAACGGCTGCGCGAGGAAGGTGTCGACGACATCGACGAGTACATGGAGGCGCATCCAGAGGAAATGCGGACGGTGATCCGGATGATCCGAGTCACAGACGTCAACCGGGCCGCCATCGATCTCATGGACGCCTCGGACCGACAAGAATTGATCGGCCACATGCGGGCAGACGAATCTCTGGACGGCGCCGGTCCAGCGCTCCGGGCGATACTGTCGGCCGTCTGGAACGGGGACTCCCGGGCATCATCCGAATTCGTCGGCCTCTCCCAGACCGGGCGACGCTGGGACGGCGTTCTCTATTGGTGCTCCGGCACCAATTTCGACGGACTCGATCTCTCCAAGACCATCGTTGCCATCCTCGACGTCACCGAGGCCCGCCGTGCCCAGCGTGACCTCGCCGAAGCCCATGTCGCACTTGCCGACAGCGAGCGCGAGTTCCGCTTGCTGGCCGAGAATTCAACAGATCTGATCAGCCGTCACGCGCCGGACGGCACCTATCTCTACGCCTCGCCTGCCGCAGCGGCCCTCCTGGGGTATGAGCCGGACGAGCTGGTCGGGACCAGCGCCTTCGCTCACTATCACCCCGATGATCTGGCGGCGATTCGCGAAGCGGCCGACAACGTCGTCATTCCGGATGTGCAAACCGTTCACTATCGAATCCGACGCAAGAACGGTGAGTATGCCTGGTTCGAAACGACCAGCCGTGTCTTCCGCGACCCGGTAAGTGGTTCCGTTGCCGAGATCCAGGCAACCTCGCGCGACATCACCGATCGCAAACAGGCCGCGCTTGCTCTGCAGGCAGCCAAGGATGCTGCTGAAAAGGCAACCGTGGCCAAGTCACAGTTCCTGGCATCGATCAGCCATGAAATCCGTACGCCGATGAACGCCATCGTCGGCATGACCGACCTCACGCTTTCGACCGAGCTGACCCCCGAGCAGCGCGAGTACCTCGGGACGGTCAAGTCGGCCGTAGATGGGCTGCTGTCGCTCATCAACGACGTCCTCGACTTATCGAAGATTGAAGCCGGTCGACTCGAGCTGGAAAAGGTGCCGTTCAGCTTGTCGGACACGGTGGGAGACACTGTCAGGACGCTGGCGGTGCGGGCCGCCGAGAAGGGGCTTCAGCTGGAGCATGCGCTGGCGGATGACATCCCCGATGGCGTGATCGGAGATCCCGGCCGGTTGCGCCAGATTCTCTACAACCTCGTCGACAACGCGATCAAGTTCACGCACGTTGGCGGGGTGACGATCCGTGCAAGGCTGGAGGAAGCGGCCGCCGAACAGATGGCACGGGTCCACTTCGAGGTGGAGGACACCGGCATCGGGATCGCCCGCAGCAAGCTCGAGACGATATTCAATGTCTTTTCGCAGGCCGACGGGTCGACGACCCGCAAATATGGCGGGACCGGTCTTGGCTTGTCCATTGCCCGCCAGCTCGTCGATGCGATGGATGGTGAGATCTGGGCTGAGAGCGAGCCCGGCGTCGGCAGCACCATCCATGCCGTGGTCGAGTTGGCAGTCATGCACGACCAGTCCGATCTGCAGCTCTCGATTGGGGACGCAACCGAGGCCGATCAGCTCGTTCTTCTGGTATCAGCTGTGCCGGCGGAGCGGCGCAGCTTGGCAGAGATGCTGCGGCAAGCCGGCGCAATAGCGCTGCCGGTCCCGGATGTGCCGGCAGCCCTCGTAGCCGCAGCCGGCGCCCGCGAACGGGGAGTATCCGTGCAAGCCGTCGTCCTCGACGTGCAGGGAGACGCAGCCCGGGATATCGCCTCGCTCTCCACGAATCCGCAGCTCAACGGGGTTCCGCTTCTCGTGCTGACGGCCGCCGGGCATCGGGGCGATGCAGCACAGTTCCGAGCCCTCGGAGCCGCCGCCTATCTCACCAAGCCCCTCGAGCAGGGTGAGATCATGGAGGCCATCCGAGCAGCGGTGGCCTTTGCGAGTGCCGACGGCGCCGCAGAGCTGGTCACACGCCACTGGTTGCGAGAACGCCGCCGTCGCTTCCATGTGCTGGTCGCCGACGACAGCGCGACCAATCGGCATCTCGCCAAGAGTCTCCTGGTCAAGCGCGGCCATACGGTGGTGACCGCCAACGACGGGTTTGAGGCCGTCACCGAATTCGACAAGGGTGGGATCGACATCATCCTCATGGATGTTTCGATGCCCAACTGTGACGGCTTCGATGCCACCGGCATCATCCGCCGTCAGGAAACCGAGTTGGGAACCCATGTCCCGATCATCGCCCTGACCGCCCATGCGATGGATGGAGACCGGGAACGGTGCTTGCAGGCGGGCATGGACGCCTATGTCTCCAAACCGTTCAACGCCGACGAGTTGTTTGCCACCATGGCAAGCCTCGTGCGGTCGGAGTCTGCGATTGCACAGCAGACGCCGGTTGCCACCGTGACTCAGCTCGCGAACGGATCAGATAGTGCGTTGGTTGATCGACGCGAGGCACTGGAGCGGGTGGAGGGGAACCTCGACCTGCTGGCCGACATGGTGGGGTTGTTCGTCGAGGAGTACCCGGCCGTGGCTGATGCGCTCGTCGCGGCGCTCGACGACGGGGACTTCGACATCGCGGCCTCGGCCGCTCATCAGCTCAAGGGCAATCTGGCAACCTTCGCCGCCAAGGAAGGGGCCGCCGCCGCCGCCGAGATCGAAGCGTTGGCGCGGGCCGGTGACTTGCCCGGAGCCCGCCAGGCCTGGGAGCGCTTCCAGGAGGCCTTTGCCCGCCTCGAACCTGAATTGCTCGCCCTGCGCGCCGCCTGACCGATCGCATGAATCCCGGCCTGCGCGATACTTGACGGGTGTTCCGTGCGCCCTCTCTGCTGCTTGCCGCGCTGCTCCTCGCCGCCGGCCTTGCTGGTCCCGAACCGGCGCGAGCCGACCCGCCCGTACCCGATACCCCTCGGCCGCCCAAGCAGGTTGTAGCCGGCGATCGGCTCGGTGCGGTCCACCCCACCGTCGAGGTCACCGCCCGGGTGCTGGGGGGCGGGGCGGGGGGATTCTGGGGTGCGGGACGATCGGCCACTGCCGGGACGGTGACGGGCACGGCCTCCGAGTTGCGCGAGTTGCTGGCGCTGGGTGTGGTCGGTGGGCTCGAGATCCAGGTCGAGATGTGGGAAGCGGCCGTGACCTCGGAAGGCGTGACCGGCAGCGAGGTCGAGGCGTGGCACGGAGCAGGCTGGACCGGCCGCGATGTCACTATCGGGATCCTGGACAGCTCGTTCAGCGGCTATCGCGACCTGCTCGGCACGGAGCTGCCGACTGCGGTGACCACCGCCAGCTTTCACCCGGACGGGCTGGAACGGGGCACCAACCGCCACGGCACCG
>JABDLU010000159.1 GCA_013002865.1 Acidimicrobiia bacterium | reverse complement strand
GGCGTCTCCCCCGCCGATCATGTCATAGGGAGCGAAGTTCTCCCGATGACGCACGCGCCCATTGACGAGGAACTCGACATGCCGGATCTGATCGACGTCACCGGGTCGGAGTGGGGACAGCCACACGAAGATGTGGCCCGAGACGGCGGCACTCTCGAGGGGTGACCCGCCCGACCGATCGGCACTGGTGCCGTACATCAGCGCCTCGGCGGGCGCCGTCTCGCTCAGGAAAACGCCATTGCGCTGGTTGCCCAACTCGGCAAAGAAGCCGTCGGCGGTCATCCGATTGGTCTCGAACTGGAAGCCGGTTTCGGCCCCGCTGGCGTAGCCGTGGCTGGTGGCATCACAGAAGTCACCGAGGAAGGCCCCCGGGTCGTCGGCAGGGACGTCCGTGCCGAAGCCGCGACGGGTCTTGGCCGACGTCGCATTCCAGTGCACGTCAACGCTGATCTCCGCGGAGATCGAGGCGTTGTTGGCGAACTGAAAGGTGTCGGGAATTGGGATGTTCTCAACGGTGAGCCGGGCCTCGCGACCGCCCCCGCCGACGGAAAAACCGCTCGATGGGATCGCCATGGTCCAGAACAGCCCGTTGGGAAGAATCCCGGGATTGAAGTCGTGGGTCTGGTCTCCCGAACTGGGATCGAAGAGATCCAGTCAG
Source organism: Acidimicrobiia bacterium (assembly GCA_013002865.1). Taxonomy (GTDB): domain Bacteria; phylum Actinomycetota; class Acidimicrobiia; order Spongiisociales; family SHLN01; genus SHLN01. The sequence continues at coordinate 11,718 of JABDLU010000159.1, read as the reverse complement.
AAGAACGCAAATGTGCCGTTGTGGCGTGACCCGTCGGCGGCCTGATAGGTACCGTCCATCACGCGCACGTCGAACTCGACGTCGTAGGTCACTCCATCGCTGCCGGTCGCCTCACCGACGATCACCGAGTAGGCGGTGAACCCGCGGTAGTCGCCGACCAGTGAAGGGTCGACGTCGAGCCCGAACCCCGGCAATCCGAGGATCGGAGTGGCGGCGTCCTCGGGCCCGGGCAGCAGCCAGTGGATGAAGTCGAAGGGCGGGTCGAGCGGCGGGTCGTCCGGACCCACCGTCGGCACAGTCGCCGCGATCGGGCTTGGTGGCGGCTGAACCGGAAAGGTTGGTACACCACCCGCCGCCCGGGCCGGCATCGCACCAATCGCACCGGTCCCGACCAGGGTGGCGGCGGCCGCAGTCGCCCCGGCCGCCCCGAGGAACTGGCGCCGGGAGACCGTGTGGTGGTGGGGAATGGCGATTGGCCCTCCTCCCCGAGCAGCAGCGGATCGGTTCGCGAACAGCAACGCCATGGCCCCTCCCATGTCAGCTTGTGAATTTGTGAAACTCGTGAATTAGTGAAACACGGACGGGCAGCCGGCGTCAATACCCAGTTGGTTGGGCGCGAAAAGATTCCTACGGAGCCTGGAACCCCCGCCGCAGCTTGCGCATCCCGCCCAGCCAGCGGTCGTAGTCGGCTGCCTTGTTGCGGAAGAAACCTTCCACCTCAGGATGGGGCAGGATCAGGAACCGTTCGGCTTGCACTGCATCGATGACGGCGGCGGCGACGTCGTCAGCTTCGATCATCACCGACCGCACCCACGCCTCGGCGGCCGGGTTCCCGCTCCCGGCCATCCGGCCCATCGAGGTGTCGACGAACTGGGGCGCAAGGCACGACACCCGGATCCCAGCGTCGCCGTAGGTGATGGCGAGCCACTCAGCGAGGGCCACCGACGCATGCTTGGTGACGGCGTACGGCGCCGTGTCAAGGCTGGTCGTCAATCCCGCCGCCGAGGCCGTGAGGACCAGGTACCCCTCCCCCCGGGACAGCATCGATGGCAGCACCGCCCGGGCGGCATACACCTGCGACATGACATTGACGTCCCAGCTGCGCTGCCAGGCGTCGGTATCGGCATCGACCCCACCGGCTACGGCGACGCCGGCGTTGGCGCAGAACAGGTCGACGGGGCCCGCCGTGTTCTCCACCGATTCAACGAGCGCGGCGACGGCCTCCCCGTCGGCGGCGTCCACGACGTGGGCCGAACCGCCGACGTCGGCAGCCACGGCTTCCGCGCCCGTTCGGTCGATGTCGGCCACCGCCACGTGCCGGGCACCCTCGGCGTGAAAGCGCCGGGCCAGGGCGGCACCGATCCCTCCACCACCGCCCGTGATGACGACCACTCGATCCGCCGGCTCCATCTGCTCCCTCCGTCGCCGCCGCATCGTAGGCCGCGATCCAGGCCCGGGCCGATCCCTACAATCCTGCCGATGAGGAAGCTCTTCGCGCTCTTGCTGGCGCTCGCCGTGCTGGCCACCGCCTGCACCCGCTCGGATTCTGCCGAGACCACCGCCGACCCCGACGGCGATTCGACCACCACAACGTCGACGCCGGGAGCCACCACGACGACGTCCCCACCGGCGGCCGCGGTGGATCTCAAACTGATGCTGCTCTATCACCAGCACCAGCCGCTCTATCCCAAAGATGCCGATGGCGTCGTCACCCGTCCGTGGGTGCGGGTCCATGCCACCAAGGACTACTGGGACATGGCCGCCTTCTTGCGCGACTACGACATCAGGGCGACCTTCAACCTCACCCCCGTCCTCATGTTGCAGCTGGAGGAGCTGGCCAACGGGGTGAAGGATCGCTACTGGGTGCTGACCGAGATCCCCGCCGACGAGCTCTCCGACGACGAGAAGCAGTTCCTCTTCGACCGATTCTTCGACGCCAGCCCCAAACAGATCGGCCGCTTCCCCCGCTATCAGGAGCTCCGTCAGCAGAAGGACGGGGCGTCGGGCATCGACTCCTTCACGACCGACGACTTTCGCGATCTGCAGCTCCTGTTCAACCTGTCCTGGACCGATCCCTCCTTCCTGGCACAGGAGCCGCTCGCCGGCCTGGTCGCCAAAGAACGCGACTACACCGAGGACGACAAGGCCACTGTCATGGCCGAACACCTGTCCATCATCCAACAGGTGATCCCGCTTCACCGGGAGATGTGGGATGCCGGACAGATCGAGGTGATCACCACCCCGCTGGCCCACCCGATCCTGCCGCTCATCGCCGACACCAACCTGGCCAGCGTCGGCGACCCGACCGCGTTGCTGCCCACCAACCAATTCCGCCAGATCGCCGACGCCCGAGCCCACATCGCCGAGGGTCTCGCCGAGGCCGAGCGCCTGCTCGGCCGCCGGCCGGTCGGCATGTGGCCGGGCGAGGGTGCGGTGGCAGAGGCCGTGATGCCGTTCTTCGCCAAGGAGGGTGTTGAGTGGGTTGCGACCGGCGAGGATGTCCTGGCGGCATCCCTCGGTATCGGCAACTTCGAACGGGATGGCAACGGCACCGTGCTGGAGGCCGAAGCGCTCTACCAGCCGTATCTGGCCGACAACCCGAGCGATCCCGACGTCGGGATGTTCTTCCGCGACCTCGCCATCAGCGACCAGCTCGGCTTTCAGTACTCGGGCATGACGCCGGACCAGGCCGCCGCCGATTTCATCAGCCGGATGGAAGCCATCCAGGACCGCCTCGAAGAACAAGGAGCGTCCGGCACCCACGTGGTCTCGGTCATCCTCGACGGGGAAAACGCCTGGGAGTCCTACGACGACGACGGCATCCCGTTCTTCGAAGCCCTGTACGGAGCCATCGAGAACGCCGACTTTTTCGAGACCGTCCTGCCCGGCGAGGTGCTCGACGGCGACTCGCTTCCGGTGCTGGAAGAGGTGTGGCCCGGGGCGTGGTTCTCACCGAACTACGCCACCTGGATCGGCGAGCCGGAAGAGGCCACGGCCTGGGACTACCTGTTCCGCATGCGACGCGACTTCGGAGCCGCCGAGCGCTCCGGCGAGGTGCCCGAGGATGACCTCGAGGCCGCCCGCCGCATCATGTACTTCGCCGAGGGCTCAGACTGGTTCTGGTGGTACGGGGCCGACCAGGACTCCGGCAACGACGACTATTTCGACACCGCGTTCCGGGAGCTGCTCGGACAGGTCTACGACCTGATCGGCGAGGACCGGCCCAGCTATGTGTCGGTGCCCATCATCCCCGAGACTCCGATCCTGGCGGAGCGGTCACCCGAGGACGTCGTGACGGTCGAAATCAGCGCCGGGGCGGCCGATCCCAGCTGGCTGGCAGCCGGGTTCTATCCCGGCCGGGTCGACGACCTGGTCGACGGGCTCTACTACGCGTTCGACACCGAGAACATGTACCTACGGGTCGATGGGCCGTCGCGCACGACCGTCGGAACCCAGGAGATCTACCTGGGGGCACCGTCGGGAACCAAGCGCGCCGTCACCCTCGACGATCAGGTGCTCGGCTTCGGTGCCACCCAGCTGATCCGCTTCGAAGCATCGGGGGCTTGTCTGTACGACCCGCTCCCCGTGCCCGGCAACCCGCAGCTGCCGGAATGCCGGGAGCTCGAGTCGACGGTCGACGGAAACAGTTACATCGTGGCAGTGCCGGTCCGCACCTTCGGGGCGCTCGAGGAAGGTGACCGGGTGTTCCTCAAGTCGTACTTCGGGACATTGTTCCCGGCCGAGGGCCCGGCGGTCGCGCAGGCTCCCAACCTGTCCGACTTCGAAGCCTTGCGCACCGTCGCAGACCCGTCCGGCGACGACCACGGGCCCGGCACCTATAGCTACCCGACCGACCAGGTCTTCATCCCCAACTCCTATGACCTGCGCAACTTCGAGGTCGGTGTATCCGGCGACAACCTCGTGTTCAACGTGGAGATCAACACGATCATCAACAACCCGTGGGGCAGTCCAAACGGGCTCGCCATCCAGACGTTCGACATCTACGTGGACAAGGATCCCGGGAGCGGGACGGGGGCACAGGACCTCATCGACGGTCGCAACGCCTCGTTGAGCTCCGAGCAAGGCTGGGAGTTCGGCATCACCATCGAGGGCTGGCAGCCCGCCATCTACGTTGCTCAGCCGGACGGCTCGACCGAAGAGACCCAGCCAACGTTCGATGTGGTGGTGCTCGGCGACCGCGGCAAGGTCATCGTCCGGGTACCCCGGGAGATCTTCGGCGACGGCGACCCGGCCGAGTGGGGCTACGCCGTCGCGGTCATGAGCCAGGAAGGATTCCCGAGCCCGGGCGTGCGGCGAGTCCGGGACGTGGCTCCTGCCGCCGAACAGTGGCGCGTCGGCGGCGGCGACTCCGCGGCCGGCGACACCCGCATCATCGACGCCCTCTGGGAAACCGAAGGCGAAGCGGAAGCGCTGCTCGGCCAGGGCGTGATGCCGCTGGTGGTGCCGGCGCAGTAGCGGGCGTTAGCTCTTCCGCGGAGGCAAGCGCGTTTCTGTGGTGCTGATTGAGTTGCCAGTTCCAAGTTGCAGGTTGCAGGTCAGCGCGGCGGCATCGGGCATCGGGATACCTCCCCCGCGAGCGCAGCGAGTGGGGAGGCCAGGAGGGGGGTGAAAGCGCGTTCCTGTGTTCTCTATTGGAGCAGCGAGTCCTATCAGTCGACCAGCGACCTGCAACCGGAAACCGTCGACCGGCGACCGGCGACCGGCGACTCACCTCCCAAGCAACGCCGCCTTCCCTATTCGGTGGGGAAGCGCCGTTTCTCGAGGGCGGGTACGACGCGGGCGTTGGTGACGCCCTTGAGGGAGGCCATCATCTCGGCGGCGAGATGGGCCTTCTCTTCGACGACTGCAAGTGTCAGAACGGCCGTTCCATCCGTGTGGCGATCCATGCCCAGTTGGCGAATGCTGGGGTCGATGCGGCGGCTGAACTTGACGATCTCGGCTATCCGGCCGGGTGACTCGAGGAAGACCTCGACATGAGCGGGCACGGCCACTCGTTGTCGGCGCACCCACTCGTCGATGGCATAGAGGCCAAAGAACACACCCAGCGCTGCGACGGTGCCGGTGCCGGCCAGGAGGTACTCGCCAGAACCGCTCGCCATACCGATCGCGGCCGCCGCCCACAGGCCCGCCGCCGTCGTGAGCCCTTCGACCCCGACCCCTTCGCGGAAGATGGCCCCAGCGCCGAGGAATCCCACCCCGGTGACGATCTGGGCCGCAACCCTCGACTCGTCCCCGCCAACAAAGCCGACGATCGACGCGAGGGTGAACATGCCCGCACCGAGCCCGACCAGCGAATAGGTCCGCAATCCCGCCGATTTGCCGTGGAACTCGCGCTCGAGACCGATGACCCCCGCCAGCAGCGTGGCCAGCAGCACCCGCCCAACCATTTCAAATGCCGGCACCATGCATCGACCCTACCCATCCTTCGGCTCGCCGATCTACCCATCAATGGGCGGAGACGGGCCAGAATGCGGCCATGCCGCAGAGAATCCTGATCCTGGGCGCCGCCGGGCGCGACTTCCACAACTTCAATGTGCTGTATCGAGACAACCCAGACGTCCAGGTCGTGGCGTTCACGGCCACGCAGATTCCCAACATCGACGGGCGCCGCTACCCGCCCGAGCTGGCCGGCCCGGGCTACCCGAGCGGCATCCCGATCCACCCCGAGTCCGACCTCGAGCAGCTCGTCGCCGAGCACCGGGTCGACACCGTAGTCTTCTCCTACTCAGACGTGACCCACGAGCACGTCATGCACCTCGGGGCCCGGGCGGTAGCGGCCGGCGCTGCCTATCTGCTGGCCGGTGCCGAGACGATGCTCGAGTCCACCAAACCGGTCATCGCCGTGACGGCGACTCGCACCGGTGCCGGCAAAAGCCCGACCAGCCGCAAGATTCATCGGCTCCTGACCGACGCCGGGCGCACTGTGGTCGCCGTGCGGCACCCGATGCCCTATGGCAACCTGGTGAAGCAGCGAGTGCAGCGGTTCGCCACGTTCGCCGATCTCGACGCGGCCGAGGTCACCATCGAGGAGCGGGAGGAGTACGAGCGCTACGTGGCAACCGGCACCGTCATCTACGCCGGCGTCGACTACGGCGCCATCCTCGAGGCCGCCGAAGCGGAATCAGAACTCATCCTGTGGGATGGCGGCAACAACGATCTGCCGTTTTACCGGCCCGACCTGCACATCTGTGTCGCGGACTCACATCGAGCCGGCCACGGAGTGGACCACTGGCCCGGCGAGGCCAACCTCCGCCGGGCCGATGTCGTGCTCATCAACAAAGTCGACACGGCCACACCCGAGCAGGTCGAGGAGGTAGAGATCACCGTGAGGACCGTCAACCCGGGAGCGACGGTCGTCCGGGCGGCCGGCCCGATCACCGTCGACGAACCGGAGCTGGTGACCGGGCAGCGGGTGCTGGTGCTCGACGATGGCCCCACCATCACCCACGGCGGTATGGCGTACGGTGCCGGACTGATCGCCGCCCAGGACCTCGGCGCCTCCGAGATCGTCGACCCGCGACCCTTCGCCGTCGGCTCTATTCGCCGGGTCTACGAGGACTATCCACACATCGGTGCGGTGCTGCCGGCAATGGGATACGGGGCCGACCAGCAGGCTGAGCTGCGGGCAACCATCGACGCTGCCGCGCCGGACACCGTCGTGGTGGGAACTCCGATCGATCTGGCCGCCCTGCTCAAGCTCACGATCCCCCACACCCGTGTGCACTACACGATCGAAGAACGGGGCGAGCCGACCCTCGAGCAGGTCCTGGCCGACTACCTGTAACGCTCGACATCGGGTATCACTGCGGCGGAAACAGCACGTTGGGGTTGAGGAGGCCCTTCGGGTCGAGGCGGTCCTTCAGCATCCGTAGCTCGGCGAGATCCGATCGTGCCGCCGCCGCCCGGTGGCGCTTGGCGGTGCCGATCCCGTGCTCGGCTGCGACCGATCCGTTCAGGGTCTCGATGGCATCGAACACCGCCTCGTCGTCCACCACACCCACGGCGTTGACGTGCACGTTGGCGAGCGGGGTCCGTTGGCGGTCGGAGAACGCGTGGCCCCACAGGAAGATGTCCGCATCCGGGGCCGCCGTCTCGACGGTCGCCCGGAGGTCATTCAGCGCCCCGTGGGGAATCCGAACGTCGTACTTGTGTGGCACACCGAGCCGGGCCACCGATTCGGTGAGCGCCTCCCGGAACAGCCACAGCTCTCCCCCTTCGCGCTGCCCGGTTGCCACCACGGCAGGGAGGTCACCGACCGCAGCCTGCAACTCCGGGAGGGGGTCGCCATCCGAGCGGCACTCGGCGAGCACCAGCCAGTCTGCCCGGGCGGGGGCGGACCGGCCGATCCCCATCGCCGCCAGCTCGACCTCGCGGGCCCCAAACAACTCGACCGCAAACACGCTTTCGAGGGATCCAACTCGGCCAACGACGGCTTCGATCTCCGAGGCGGGCACCTCGACCATGGCGATCGCTAGATCGGGAGGCGTTGGGCCGATCGCCAGGGTGGCATGCGCCACCACCGCCAACGTGCCTTCGCTGCCCGCCAGGTGGCCGAGCAGGTCGTCGTCTGAGATGAGCAGGGACGGGACATACCGCCCGTCGGCCAGGACGACCCCGGCATCAATCAGCTGATCGCCCATCGGCCCGTACCGCACGACGTTCATGCCCCCGGCGTTGGTGGCGATCATCCCGCCGATCGTTGCCGACTCACGAGCGGCGGTGTCGACACCAAACCGGGCACCGACCGATGCCGCCGCTTGCTGCACGGCGGCCAGGGTTGCTCCGGCCCCCGCCTGCAGACTCAAGTTGGAGATGACCCGCAGATTGCCCAGCCGGGCGACAGAAACCACCAGCTCGCCGTGCAGCGGCACGCCGCCGCCGACCATCCCGGTGTTGCCACCCTGCACAACCACCGGCTCGCCGGCGTCGTGGCACAGCTTCATCACGGCGGCGAGCTCCTCGATGGACCCGGGCCGCAGTACGGCCACGGTGTGGCCCCGGTACCGGCCGGTCCAGTCCACTTCGTACCCGGTCCGCAGCCCGGGGTCGGTGAGGCAGTGGTCGAACCCGACCACGTCGACGAGATCGCTGATGAGCATTCCGGCACCTTACCGAGCGGTGGTACCGTCAGATGATGCGATCGCCCCTGGCTCCCCCGACCCGGCTGCTGCTGGGGCCGGGGCCTTCCCCGGTCGACCCGGCCGTGCTCGATGCCCTCGGCAAGCCGGTGCTCGGTCACCTCGATCCCGAGTTCATCCGCATCATGGATGAGACCAGCCACCGGTTGCGCCAGGTCTTCCGTACCCGCAATCCGCTTACGTTCCCGGTGTCGGGAACGGGCAGCGCCGGCATGGAGACGGCCCTCGTCAACGTGCTGGAGCCCGGGGACCGCATCGTCATCGGGGTGAACGGCGTGTTCGGGGCGCGAATGGCGGACGCCGCCGGCCGGGCCGGCGCCGACGTCACCATCGTCGAGGCCGCCTGGGGCGACCCGGTCAATCCGGAGGAGCTCGGACAGGCGGTACGGAGCGTAAAGCCAAAGGCCGTCGGGCTGGTACAGGCCGAGACCTCGACCGGTGCCGCCAGCCCCGTCGAACTGGTCCGCCGGGAGATCGGTCCCTCCCCGTTGCTGATCGTTGACTCCGTAACCGGACTGGGCGGTATGGCCCTCGAAGTGGACAAGTGGGGCATCGACGTCTGCTTCTCCGGCACCCAGAAGTGTTTGAGCGTGCCCCCCGGGCTGGCGCCGATCACCTTCTCGCCGCGGGCCGCCCAAACCGTTGCCGACAGGAAGACGCCGGTGCAGTCGTGGTATCTCGACGTTTCGATGCTCCGTCGCTATTGGGAAGAGGGCGAAGGAGCCCGGGCCTATCACCACACGGCCCCAATCTCGATGGTCTACGGCCTGTGGGAGGGTCTCCGGCTGGTGCTGGACGAGGGCCTGGAAGAGCGCTGGGCCCGCCATCGCGAGGCGGGTGATTTTCTCCAAGCTGAGCTAACCGACATGGGCTTCAAGCTGTTTGCCCGGCGGGGATACCGTCTGCCGCAGTTGACCTCGGTCCGTCTGCCCAAGGGCGTCGACGACGGGCTGCGCGGGCGGCTCCTCAACGATTTCGACATCGAGATCGGCGGCGGCCTCGGTGAGGTGGCGGGCAAGGTGTGGCGAATCGGCCTGATGGGGTTCGGCGCCAAGAAGTCGAATGTGATCCGCCTGGTACAGAGCTTGCGAGCCTTGATCTGACCGGGGCCTTGATCTGACCCGGTAGGTGCCGTAGCAGTAGTAATTTGGGCGACGGACCGTCAAAGGTGGCCATGACCTCGCGACCCCGCTTTCAAATCCGGACCGGCCTGGGCCGCGCCCTCGATGTCGAGCATCGATCAAACCGATTCGTGCTGGCCGCCGCCGTCGCCGCCGGAGCCGGAACCCTGTTATTCCGATGGGCGACCGAAGCCGACGATGTGTGGCTGTGGGCGTTTCGGGCCGGGGCCGCCGTCTTCCTGGCGTGGGCGATTGGCCGCGAGCTCGATCCCGACGACACCGCCTCTGCCGGGGTGGCGGCCGTGCTGGTGATTCCGCTGCTTGCCCTGGGAGCGCCTTCGCTGGCGTCGGCCGGTGCGGTGCTGGTGGCCGCCCGCATCGCCGTCCGCACCACCGGCGTATCCGCTCATTGGATCGACGGCATCGTCCTAACGGCGGCCGCTGCCTATCTGGGCAGCCAGGCCGAGACCTGGCCGGCGCTCGGGACCTTGATCCTGGCGCTCGGGACCGACCGCTACGCCGAGCCACCGGGGGCGGATCGCACGCTCGTGTTTGCCGCCATGATGGGGGTAGCCGCCTTCGTAACCGCCTTCTGGGTGGCTGACACGCTGGAGTGGACACAGCCGACGGTTGCCGAGTGGATCGTGGTTGGCGTGGTGGCGGCCGGAGGGTTCCTTGCGATCGTGAACACGCAAACCCCCACCAGCCGCGCCGACCTCCATCCCGGGGACTTGAGCGAGACTCGACTCCGCTTCGGCCGGATGCTCGGCCTGTTCACGCTGGTGGTCGGGTTGATCTATGTCGGCGGTCCGTCGGTCACGGGGCTCACCCCGCTGTGGGCGGCGCTGCTGGCGACGGCTGCCCTCCACTACTTCCGCACATACCGATCACGGACCGCTCAGCCGCCGATGTAGCTCATCTCCACCCGGGAGAGTCCCTGGGTCTCCGACGAGCGGATCTCCGAATAGCGGTCGCCGCGAGCTGCCCATACCGAGTCGACGAAATCTCCCAGCGCGCTGTCGTCTGCTCCGGAACGGAGTCGCTCGCGCAGGTCGTGGCCTTCGGTCGCGAACAGGCAGGTGAACAGCGACCCTTCGGCGGACAGTCGGAGCCGGGTGCATGCGCCGCAAAACGGTTGCGTCACCGATGCGATGACCCCGAACTCACCACTCCCATCGATATACCGATACCGGCGGGCGACCTCACCTGGATAATTCGGCCCAATGGGCTCACTGGGAATTGCCGCCGAGATGGCGGCCACGATCTCGGCGGCGGGCACGACGTCCTCCATGCGCCATCCGTTGGTCGCTCCCACGTCCATGTACTCGATGAACCGGACGATGTGGCCGGTGCCCTGGAAGTGGCGGGCCATATCGACCACCGTGTGGTCGTTTAGCCCGCGCTTGACGACGGCATTCACCTTGACCGGACCGAGCCCGGCGGCGGCGGCCGCTTCGATGCCCGCCAGCACGCGATCGACCGGGAAGTTCACGTCGTTCATCGCCTGAAACACCGCATCGTCCATCGAGTCGAGGCTGACGGTGACCCGGTCGAGCCCAGCGTCGGCCAACCGGGCGGCCTTGCGGTCGAGCAAGGACCCGTTAGTGGTGAGCGTGAGGTCGATATCTCCGAGGCCCGACAGCATCTCGACGAGGCTGTCGAGATCGGTCCTCAGCAGCGGCTCCCCTCCAGTGAGGCGGATCTTCTCGACGCCGCGCTCCACGAGCAACCGGGCCACCCGGGTGATCTCCTCGAAGCTGAGCAGGAGGTCACGACTGAGGAACTCGTACTCGCGGTTGAAGATCTCCTTCGGCATGCAGTAGCTACACCGAAAATTGCACCGGTCGGTGACCGAGATGCGGAGGTCGCGAACGGGCCGTCCCAGCGTGTCGAGCATGCCACCAGCGTACCGGGGAACCGTTGCGTAGGCCCGGGGTGGACTAGCCGAAGCGCTCCTCGAGGATCTGCTTGGCCGAATCGGCGATGGCCGCCCAATCACCATCGGGGCTGCGGGTGAGCGTGACGAAATCGGCGGTCATGAACACGCTGGTCACGCCGGGCAACTCAACCAGGGCCTGCGCAGTCGGGTCGTCGGACTCCTGCCCTGCCACCACCGTGGTTGGGCCGCCAACATCCTGACCGACGGTGAACTTCAACGCGTTCGGATTCGGGGTCTGTTCGATAACAACGGGCATGGGGCGATTGTAGGGGGCCGGGGGGCGGAGCTGCGAGTTGCAGGCTAGAGAAGGCATCAGGCGTCAGGGTTACCTCCCCCGCGAGCGCAGCGAGTGGGGGAGGCAAGGAGGGGGGTGGGCAACCCTACGGGTTGCTTGCGCGTTCCCGTGTTCTTGAGTGGAGTTGCCAGTTTCAAGTTGCAGGTTGCAAGTCAGAGGAAGGTCAGGCAATCGGCAATCAGCAATCAGCAATCAGCAATGAGC
>JABDLU010000121.1 GCA_013002865.1 Acidimicrobiia bacterium | reverse complement strand
TGAACTCGTCGGCGGACCTGGTCGACCTCGTTCCCGGCAACGGTGTCTGCGACACCGGCAACATGATCGGGCCCGATCCGGAGTGCACGCTGCGAGCTGCAATCCAGGAGGCGAATGCCCTCGCCGGTCCGGACACGATATCGCTGCCGGCGGGCACCTACACCCTTGCGCTCGGCTCGTCGGGGGAGGATTCCGGCGTGCAGGGGGATCTCGACATCACGAGCGATGTCACCATCAACGGTGCCGGCGCCGCCACCACCATCATCCAGGCCGGCACCACCAACCTCAACGGCATCGACCGGGTGTTTGAGGTGTTCGCCGGCGCCACCCTGGACATCTCGGACGTCACCGTTCGCTACGGGCAGGAGGACGACGGGGCCGCGATCATGAGCATCGGCGACCTGATCATCCAGGATGCGGTCTTTGCCGAGAACACCGGCCAGAAGGTGGGGGGCGCCATCTATGTCAACGGCTCGGGACTTTCGCTGACGGTGCAGCGGGCCGAGTTCATCGACAACGCCGGTGACGACGGCGGGGCGGTGGCCATCAAGGACGCCACGGCGCTCGTCGAGGACACGTTGTTTTCGGGCAACGCAGCGTTTCGACGCGGCGGTGGGTTCCACAACGACTCGGCGACGGCGACGATCACCGGATCGACCTTCGTCGGCAACTCGGCCGGGTCGGAGGACGGCGGGGCCATCCTGAATCGGGGCGGGGGGAGCGTGATCAACCTGACCAACTCAACGTTGAGTGGGAACTCGGCCGGTAGGAACGGCGGCGGAATTTCAGTTGAGAACACCACCAATCTTCTCAACGTCACCATCACGAACAACTCGGCCTCAAACGCTGGAGGAGGCGTCAGGGTTCAGAGCGGACTCTTCAACGTCAAGAACACGATCGTGGCCGGCAACCCCACTGGTGGGAACTGCTCGAACGCGCTGTTCTCGCAGGGCTACAACCTCGAGGACACCAATACGTGCAGCTTCAACCAGACCGGCGATCAGGTCAACGCCTCCCCACTGCTCGGCCCGCTGCAGGACAACGGCGGTCTCACCCACACGCACGCCCTGCTCACCGGCAGTGACGCCATCGATGGAGGCACGAACACCGGCGCACCGGCCACTGATCAGCGAGGCGTGGCGCGGCCCATCGACGGCGACGGCGACAGCACGGCCACCGTGGACGTCGGGGCGTTCGAGGCCAGCCCGAGCCCGGCCGTTCCCGGTGCGATCTGGCGTCAAAGCGGCCAGAACATACCTCTCTACAGTGGATGGGATGGCTCTTCGTTCACCGGGACCCAGTCTTCTCAGGTCGTCGGCGAGTGGCGCATCATTCAGGGGGCGGAAGCCCCGACCCGGGATGAGGCGATCGTCCTCGGTGTCGATGCGGCATCCGGCAATGTCACCGGTGAGATGTGGGATGGCTCATCGTGGGCGGCGTTGCCGATCAACCCGCTTGGGAACATGAGCCAGACCTTCTGGTGGGGCTTCGATGTCGCCTACGAGCCCGTCAGCGGCGACGCGGTCGTCGTCTCGACCGACGGCGGGAATCTCAGATTCTGGGTCTGGAACGGCTCGACGTGGACGGGTCCGACCAACCTCACGCTCCCGGTTGGCGGTACGCCCCGGCACCTGCAATTGGCGGCCCATCCCTACCAAGACGAACTGGTCCTCATCGTCAGTAACTCCAACAGTCAGGACTACGCCTTTGTCTGGGACGGTGCGAGCTGGGGCAACAGCATCGTTCTCGACAATGGCGGCGGCGGGGATCGAACCGACATCAACGTCGCCTACGAGCAGCAATCGGGTACTGCCATGGTCGTGTTCGGGAAAGGCACCGACGACGTCTACTACCGCCGGTGGACGGGCGCCGGCTGGTCATCCGAGTCCATGCTGAGTGGAATCGGCTTCGACTACGCCCGCTGGCTGACGGTCGGTGCCGACCCGTCGAGCAACAGCATCGCATTGGGGGTCAACACGAACGACTCCGATGTGTGGCTGGCGGTGTGGGACGGGAGCGCCTGGATCGACCAGACCACGGTGACAACCGGTTCCACCGGTGTGACCGAGCCGGCGGTTGCCGTTGCGTTTGAAGGCCTGTCAGGACGGGCATTGGCGACCTACGGCGAGCCGACCAACACCCCCCGGTATCGCACCTGGACGAGTGGCAGCGGCTGGTCAGCAGAAGCCAGCACCCCGGGAATCGGAGCCCAGCCCAACTCACAGATGCTGTATCCGGAGCCGGGAGCCGACGGGATCATGCTGGCGGTGAACGACGACTCGAACGACATTCACTACCTCTACTGGAACGGCTCGGCATGGGGACCCGACAATGAGTTGGAGACCAACTCGGGCGACGACAAGAACCAGCCCTTCTTGTTCCTGTGGGAGGGGGTAGCCGGCTCGCCGCCGGGTTGCACAGACGCTGATTCGGACGGGCTGTGCGATCTCGAAGAGGATGCCAACACGGACCTCGACAACAACCCGGCCACCAATCCGGGACCCGACACCGACGGCGACACCACTCCCAACTACCTCGACGCCGACGACGACGGCGACGGCACGCCGACGGCAAGTGAGGGTGCCGACCCGAACGCCGACGGCGACCCGCGGGATGCCAGAGACGCCGATCGCGATGGCGAGCCGGATTACCTCGATGCTCCGACCTCCGCCGCCGACGGAACAGTTGCAACCGAGCAGAAGATCAGCGATACCCAGGGAGGCCTCACCGCCACCTTGACGACCAATGATCACTTCGGGCGGTCGGTGGCCAGCATCGGAGACGTCGACGGGGACGGGATCGCCGATCTGGCGGTTGGGGCACCCTTCGACGACGACGGCGGAAGCGATCGGGGCGCCGTCTATGTGCTCTTTCTCAACGCCAACGGAACAGTGAAGTCCGAGCAAAAGATCAGCGACACGGCCGGTGGGCTCGCCACGCCGCTTGCCAACCTCGACGAGTTCGGGATGGGCGTGGCCGGGATCGGAGACCTCGACGGTGATCTCATTCCCGACCTTGCCGTCGGGGTGCATCAGGATGACGACGGGGGCGGGAACCAGGGAGCGGTCTACATCCTGTTCCTCAACTCGGACGGCACCGTCAAGGGTGAGCGGGTGATCAGCGAGACCCAGGGTGGTCTTGGTGCGACACTCGATAACAACGATCGATTCGGCTCCTCGGTGGCGGCCATCGGTGATCTCGACGGCGATGGCTTGAACGACATTGCCGTTGGCGCCAAGGACGACGACGACGGGGGCGTCGATCAGGGCGCCGTGTACGTGCTCTTCCTGAATGCGGACGGCACTGTCAAGGCGGAGCAGAAGATCAGCGAGACCAGCGGAGGATTGGGTGCCGTTCTCGACACCACGGATGCGTTCGGGATCGACGTAGCCGGCCTCGGCGACATTGACGGCGACGGGCTGGGCGACATCGCCGTCGGTGCCTATTGGGACGACGACGGCGGGACCGACCGTGGCGCTGCGTACGTCCTGCGCCTCAACGCCAACGGGACCGTGAAGGCCCAGCAGAAGATAAGTGACACGGCCGGCTCCCTGGCAGCGACGCTCGACAACAATGACGAATTCGGCACGGCAGTGGCCGGTATCGGCGACGTCGATGCCGACGGCGTCCCGGATCTGCTCGTCGGAGCGCCCAAGGACGATGACGGGTCGAGCTTGGCCGGAGCCGCCTATGTGCTGTTCCTCAACACCGACGCAACTGTCAAAGCCGAGCAGAAGATCAGCAACCTGGAAGGCTGGCCGGCCGCGCCCCTAAGCACAAGCGATCAGTTCGGCTTTGGGGTGGCCGGTCTGGGTGACCTGGACGGTGATGGCACGATCGGCGTGGCGATCGGTGTGTACGGCGACGACGACGGCGGCCCGGCCGATCGTGGCGCAGTGTACGTCCTTGATCTGGCGGCTCCTCCCGTTCCGATCGTCGTCAACTCCACCGGCAACCTCGGTGACCTCGTCCTCGGCGACGGCGTGTGCGATACGGGTGGCACGGTCGGTCTGGATCCGGAGT
>JABDLU010000099.1 GCA_013002865.1 Acidimicrobiia bacterium | reverse complement strand
AGCCAAACAACGCCGCCTACCTCGAGTGGGCCGTCCGGTTGTCCCGCCCGGGGGCGCTGATCGTGCTGGACAACGTGGTGCAGGGCGGTGCGGTGGCCGACCCAACGGACCAATCGGGCGCGGCCGCCGCCGTGCGATGGCTGGGACAGGATCCGGGGGTGGACGCAACGGTGATCCAGACGGTGGGCACAAAGGGATACGACGGTTTCGCGCTAGCCGTCGTGGTGTGAAACGTCGGTAAGCCCCCACGCCGTCACCGTCGGGACGTAGAGTGAGCACACATGCGGGTCACCGAACACCTCGAGCGAGCAGCCGATCCCTTCATCACGTTTGAGATCATCCCCCCGACGCGGGGCGGCGATCTGGCGAGCTTGCTCGGGCTGATCGAAGAATTGATCACCCACCGGCCGCCCTTCATAGACATCACGAGCCACGCCGCCGAGGTCGAATATGTCGAGGGGCCGACCGGCTATCAGAAGCGAATCAAGCGCAAGCGGCCCGGGACGCTCGGCGTGTGCGCCCTGATTCAGAACAAGTTCAACGTCGACGCCGTCCCCCACATCCTGTGTGAAGGGTTCACCCGCCAGGAGACAGAAGATTTCCTCATCGAGTTGCGGTATCTGGACATCGACAACGTGCTGGCGATCCGGGGCGACTCCTCCGGGTACGAAAAGCGGCTCGATCACGGCCGGAGTCGCAACCTGTACGCCACCGACCTCATCACCCAGATCACCGAGATGAACAAGGGGATCTACCTGGAGGACTTGCTCGATGCGGCGCCGACTGAGTTCTGCATCGGAGCCGCCGGCTACCCCGAGAAGCACTTCGAGGCTCCCAATCTCACCGCCGACATCGCCCGCGTCAAGCAGAAGGTCGACGCCGGTGCCGAGTACATCGTCACCCAGATGTTCTTCGACAACCGCCACTACTTCGACTTCGTCGAAGCCTGTCGCGCTCAGGGAATCACCGTTCCAATCATTCCCGGTATCAAGATCCTCGCCACTCAGCGCCAGGTGGTCAGCATCCCGAGGACATTCCACTGCGAGATCCCGGCCGCCCTGGCCGACGAGGTGATGGCGGCGCCCGAAGCCGACGCGCCGCACATCGGCATCGAATGGGCCACCGTTCAAACCCGGGAGCTCCTCGAAGCCGGCGTTCCCTCGGTGCACTTCTACGTCATGCAAAGCGCCCGGCTCGTCAACGGCGTGCTCGCCGCCCTCGACGTGTGATCAGCGGGGCTCGAGGATGATGACCGGGATCTCGCGGTCGGTGCCGGCCTCGTATTCGGCGAACTGCGGATGATCGGCCTTCTGGCGCTCCCAAATCGGCTCCCGCTCCTCGGGTGACGCCACCCGGGCGGTAACGGGAATCTCTTCGGATCCGACCCGAATCGCGATGTCCGGGTTGGCGACCACATTGTGCATCCAGTGCGGATGTGTGTCGGCTCCAGCCTTGGAGGCGAAGATCGCCCATCCTCCGTCGAGTTCTTGATACATCAACGGGCTGGTGCGGTCCGTTCCGGTCTTGGCGCCGACGTGATGGAGCAGCAACAGCGGCTTTCCCTCGAACATGCCCCCGACCTTGCCGTCGTTGGTCATGAATTCGTCGATGATTTGAGCGTTCCAGTCCGACATGTCGTCCTCCCCGGTTGCGGTCCCGCCAGCCTACGACGGGGAACAAATTGGATGCTTGACACGTCTCCTATGGTGGAGGTGGGATGACACAGGAGGGTGCTTTGCAGTTCGTTTGGACCGATGACCTTGCCCGGTTGCTGATCGAGGAAGAGGGCGCCGGCGCCGAGCAATTGCGCACCTGGCTCGGGTCACCGGTCGGCTATCCGCTCCCGGACGAGCTGAGCCCGCTCCAGTTTGCTCGCGCCCTGTTCGCTGCCGAGCAGGACATGCTCGACCGGGCGTCCTGATCAACCGAGCGCCGCCTCCACCGCAGCCAGCGCATGCAGCGCGGTCGTCGGGAAATAGGGCACGGCGACGTGCTCGGGCCGGACCAGCAGTTCAATCTCGGTGCACCCGGCGATGACCCCCTCGGCACCGTCGGCGATCAGGCGGTCGATGGCGGCCAGATAGCGGGCCCGCGACTCCTCCCGGACGAGACCCTGGACCAGCTCTTCGAAAATGACGTCGTGCACCATCGTGCGATCTGGCTCGTCGGGGACCCGCACGTCCAGGCCGGCGGCGCTGAGACGGTCCCGGTAGAAGGCTTCCTCCATGGTGTAGCGAGTCCCGAGCAGGGCGACGCGCCCAATTCCGGCCGCTGTGACGGCCTCGGCAGTGGCGTCCGCCAGGTGGATGAACCGGCCCGCAATGGCGGACTCGATGGTTTCGGCTACCCGGTGCATCGTGTTGGTGCACAGGACGATGATTTCCGCTCCGGCCGCCTCGAGATTCCGGGCGTCGGCCGCCAGCAACCGCCCGGCCTCGTCCCACGATCCCGCCTCCTGGAGGCGCTCGATCTCGGCGAAATCGTACGAGCGGACCACGAGGTCACCCGAGTGGGTGCCCCCGAGGCGGCGCCGGACCTCGGTGTTGATGATGCGTTCGTACTCGATCGACGATTCCCAACTCATTCCGCCGAGCAGGCCAATCCGCTTCATGACCGGCACCCTACCGGTGCGACCGGTGGCGCCGGTAGCCTGAACGGGTGAAGCTACGGTCGACGTCTATCGAGGAAATCGACGGCGGGGCATTCGATGCCCTCATCGTCGGGGGCGGGATCAACGGCGCGGTGGCCGCCGCCGTCCTGGCCGGCCGGGGCGCCACCATCGCGCTGATCGACCGGGGAGACTTCGGCGGGTTCACCAGCCAGGAGTCCTCCAATCTCGTCTGGGGTGGATTCAAGTACCTCGAGAGCTACGAGTTCCTGCTCGTTCGCAAGTTGTGCGTGTCCCGCAACCGCCTCATCAAGGCCTATCCCGACAACGTGAAGCCCATCGGGTTCCTGGCCACCCTCGACCGGAGCTCGCCGTTCCCGCCGTGGCTGGCTGCCCTCGGCTCGCTGGCCTACTGGGCCATCGGCAGCTTCAAGACCCACATGCCCCGCATGCTGAGCCCCCGCAAGATCGAAAAGGTCGAACCGGTGGTCGACACGACGGGAGCCCGGGGCGGCGTCGAGTACTACGACGCCTATCTACCCGACAACGATTCCCGCTTCGTGTTCAGCTTCGTCCGGTCGGCACTAGATGTCGGCGCCGCGGCCGCCAACTACGTTGAGCTGATCGATGCCACGCGCACCGGCGGCGTCTGGGAAGCCGAGCTGCGCGATCGGGAAACCGGCCGGACCTTGCACTGCCGGGCCCGGGTGATCATCAATGCGGCGGGCCCATTCGTCGACCCACTCAACCGTGAGTTGGGTCCCCAGACCGACCACCGCATCGTCTACTCGAAGGGGATTCATCTGGTTGTTCCCCAGATCACCCCGAGCCGGAGGGTGCTGGCGTTCTTCGACGACACTCAGCGATTGTTCTACGTGATACCGATGGGACGGCGCTCGGTGATCGGAACCACCGACACCCGGGTCGATACGCCCTACACCGAGGTGACCGCGGCCGATCGGACGTTCCTGCTGGAGCAGATCAACAAGCGGCTCGACCTGC
>JABDLU010000084.1 GCA_013002865.1 Acidimicrobiia bacterium | reverse complement strand
CGGTTGCCGGGTTGACCGACGACAACGTATCCCCGCGTGCCTCCCGCCAGCCTCCTGCGTAAACGCCGTGCAGCGCACCATCCAGCTGGAGGCGGCGCAGGATCGAGGTCGTGTCCATCAGGTCCTCCTCTTCGTTGCCAACTCAGGCTACCGGCCGGCGCTGGGACCAGGATGGGCTCCGGCGGCGAACGGCGCGGTAGTGTCCCACCAAGCTCTATGGGGAGGTTCCTGGTGGGACGGGTGTGGAACACGATGGTGCTCGCAGTTGTGTTGGTATTGTTTGCCGCAGGGTGCGGAGGCGGCGAGGCAAGTGATGACGATGTAACCGCCACCACGGCTCCAACGGCCACGACTACCGGCGGTTCGGCGGACGCCACCACCACTACCACCGACGACGGTGATGAGCCGGCACCCCCATCCGGTGATGCCAACGTTGCCACCGTATCGATCGCCGGCACCGATTACGTCTTCGACGTCACCCCAGATGCCATCTACCGGTGCGACCCGGATTTCTTCGGCGCCTTCTGGGCGATCGGGGTGAGCGCCGACGGCAGCGGCGGTGGTCTCGAGTTGCTGCTACCTCCCGAAGGCGACGAGAACTTCGATGACCCGCCCTCTATCAAGGTATCCGACGACACCAACGACCTCGAGTGGCGGGCCGACCCCGAGTTCTGGGAGACCTACGACCAGTTGGCAGCCCTACCGATCGGCGTCGATTCCTGGGAGGTCGACGGCGCAACGGTGACGGGCACGGCCACATTCCTAGAGAGCAATGCCGGTTTTGCCTTCATCGGGGGGACCGGTGATGAGCCGGAACCCACCCCGGGTACGTTCTCCGTCACCTGCGCTGAGGAGTAGGGCGCGGAGGTCCGTCGACGGCGGCCTAGCGAGTGACCGGTGATTCCTCGGTCGGCATCTCGGCCAGTGGCCCGTTCGGCTGCGGGGCGGAGGGCGTCTCCGTCCGCTTGCGGCTCTCTCGCACGGCCGGAGCGGCCGTCCGCGGGATTTCGAGGACCTCTTCGAGCACCACGAACTCGATGCCACCGACCACGTCGGAGATGAGGTTATAGAAAATGGCCGAGAGGGTTGCCAGACCGGTCAGCAGCACGGTTGAGACGATGCTGAAGAACACCATCACCCGGAAGTAAGACGGGCCGTCGAGGCTTATGTCTTCCTCGAAGATGGCCAGCTCATTGATCGAGCTCACGATGTCGTCGGGGATGCCGCTATTGCGCAGCAGCGTCCACGCGATCGCAATCCCGATGGAGATAGCCATCACGATGATGAAGTTGAAAATTATGGAGACTTTGAGGACGGTCCAGGGATCGATCTTCCTCAAGACCCTCCGGACCCTACGGACGGCCATAGAACCTCTGCTTGGAGTGGGAGCGATTGTACCCGGTACCGACGCTATGACGGCGCACCCGGGTTCCCGACCAGATCATGTCTCCTCGGCCGGCACCAGCGTGAAGGCGGTCAAGGTGGCTCCGTCCTCCAGGTTCATGACCTTCACGCCGGAGGCATCGCGCTTCTGGCGGCTGATGGAATCGACGCCGGTGCGCATCACGATGCCGTCGCTCGACGTCACGAACACCTGGCTGCCGGGGCTGACGGCACGGGCCGAGATCAGCGTCCCCCGGCTGGGCGTGATCTTGATGGCCTTGACGCCGAGACCGCCCCGCTTCTGCTTGGGGAACTGGTCCATCTTGGTGCGCTTGCCGTAGCCGGCGGTGGTCAGGAGCAGGACCTCATCGCCTTCACCGTCCTGGGCGGCGGACACAACGAAGTCTCCGTCACGGAGCTTGATGCCGCGCACACCCTGGGTACTGCGACCCATCGACCGGATATCGCTCTCGGCGAACCGGATGCCCTGGCCCTTGTGGGTGAACAGCAGGATGTCGGCATCTCCGCTGGTGGTACGGACCGACACCACCTCGTCATCGTCGGCCAGTTTGATGGCGATCAGGCTGGCCTGCCGGGAGTCGTACTCCGCGAACTTCGTCTTCTTGACCTGGCCGTTGCGAGTGGCGATCACGAGATACTGCGAGGTCTCGTAGTCGCGGGTATCGACCACCGCCTCGATGTGCTCATCCGGCTCGATGGCCATGAACGCCTGGGCCAGGGTGCCCTTGGCGGTGCGGTTCTTGCGTGGGATCTCGTGGGCCCGGATCCGATGCACCATGCCCCGATTCGTGAAGAACAGGAGGTAGGCATGGGCGGTGGTGTGCAGCACGCGGCTGATCACATCGTCTTCGGCGAGCTTGGTGCCCTGCACTCCCCGTCCGCCCCGCCCCTGGGCCCGGTAGGTATTGGCCACGACGGACTTGACGTACCCGGCCTGGGTAACGGTGACGACCAGTTCCTCATCGGCGATGAGGTCCTCCATCGAGAACTCGCCTTCGTCGGGGACGATCCGGGTCCGCCGATGGTCGGCGTATTTCTCCCGAATCGCTTCCAGCTCCTTGGCGATCAGCTTGCGGCGCTTGGCCGGGCTCTTCAGGATCGCCTCGAGGGCCTTGATGGTCTTCTGGAGATCGGCAAACTCGGCGCGCAGCTTGTCGCTCTCGAGCGCGGTGAGGCGCCGGAGCGGCATGTCGAGGATGTGGTTGGCCTGGATCTCGGTCAGCTCGAACCGCTCGATGAGGGCGGCCCGGGCTGATTCCACATCGGCGGATCCGCGAATGAGCTTGACGACCTCGTCGATGTTGTCGACGGCTATGAGGAGGCCTTCGACGATGTGGGACCGGGCCTCGGCCTTGTCCAGCCGGAACTGGGTGCGGCGCTCCACGACTTCCATCTGGTGGTCCAGATAGTGCTTGATGGCCTCCGCCAGGCTCAGTGTGCGGGGAATGCCGTCTACCAGCGCCACGAAGTTCACCCCGAAGGTGTCCTGGAGCGGCGTCAACTTGTACAGCTGATTGAGCACCACCTGGGGCCGCGCATCGCGCTTGAGCTCGATGACGAGCCGGGTCCCAACCCGCGAGCTTGATTCATCGCGCAGGTCGGCGATTCCCTCGATGCGCTTGGCGTGCACAAGCTCGGCGATCTTGGTCATGATCCGGTCGTGCCCGGTCTGGTACGGGATCTCGGTCACGATGATCCCGGTGCGGCCCTTCCGGACTTCGTCGACGTCGGTGACGGCGCGGATCTTGACCGATCCCCGACCGGTCATGAGGGCGTCGCGTACTCCCTGCGTGCCGACGATGTAGCCGCCGGTCGGGAAGTCGGGCCCCTTGACGAACTCCATGAGCTCTTCTGTGGTGGCGTCGGGGTTGTCGAGTGTGTGAATGCACGCATCGACCACCTCGCCGAGGTTGTGGGGCGGGATGTTGGTTGCCATGCCGACGGCGATCCCGGTTGAGCCGTTGACCAGCAGGTTGGGGAACCTGGCAGGCAATACCTCGGGCTCGCTGTACTCACCCGAGTAATTCTCCTTGAAGTCGACGGTGTTTTCACTGATGCCTTCGAGCATGTGGGAGGCGAGGTTCTCGAGGCGGCACTCGGTGTACCGGTAAGCGGCGGGGGGATCATCGACGGTGCCGAAGTTGCCCTGCGGCTCAATGAGCGGATAGCGGGAGGAAAAGTCCTGCCCGAGGCGAACGAGAGCGTCGTAGATGGCGCTATCACCGTGCGGGTGGTACTTGCCCATGACGTCGCCAACCACCTGGGCGCACTTCTTGAACGGGCTTCCGGCCCGGATCCCGTTCTCCTCCATCGAGTAGAGAATGCGCCGGTGAACCGGCTTGAGGCCATCGCGCACGTCGGGCAGGGCGCGAGAAACGATGACCGACATCGCATAGTCGAGGAAGGAGGTCGACATCTCCTCGCGGATGTTGATTTGTCCGATGGTGGCTTGATCGTCTGGCATCAGATATCGAGAAAACGGACGTCTTTGGCGTTCTGCTGAATGAAGGTACGGCGGCCCTCGACGTTGTCGCCCATGAGGGTGCTAAAGATCTCGTCGGCCAGGAAGGCGTCCTCCAACTCGACCTGGACGAGAGTTCGGGTGACGGGATCCATGGCGGTTTCCCACAGCTGATTTGCGTTCATCTCCCCGAGGCCCTTGAACCGGTTTATGTTGGCCTTCTTGCCGTTGAGGTTCTTCTGAAACGCCTCCAGTTCGCGGTCGTCCTTCAGATAGGTGACCTGCTTGCCGTGCTTGACCCGATACAGCGGCGGCTGGGCGATATAGACGAACCCGGCCTCGATGAGTTGGCGCATGTGACGGAAGAAGAACGTCAACAGCAACGTCCGGATATGGGCACCGTCAACATCGGCGTCGGTGAGCAGCACGATCTTGTGATATCGGGCCTTCTCAAGCTCGAACTCATCGCCGATGTTGGCGCCGACCGCCGTGATGAGGGCCTGAATCTCGGTGTTCTGCAGAACCTTGGGCAGCCGGGCCTTCTCGACGTTGAGGATCTTGCCGCGAATCGGCAGCACCGCTTGCACGCGAGAGTCGCGCGCCTGTTTGGCCGGACCGGCCGCCGAGTCACCCTCCACGATGAACAGCTCGGACTCGTCCGGCTCCCGCGATGAGCAATCGGCCAGTTTGCCGGGGAGGCCACCGGACTCGAGCAGGCTCTTGCGACGAGTCAGGTCGCGGGCCTGGCGGGCGGCGAGGCGAGCCCGGGCCGCCGTGAGGCACTTGTCGACGATCTTGCGTCCCTCGCCGGGATTGCGCTCCAGCCATTCCGGAATGGCTTTGTTCAGTGCGACCTCGACGAATGATCGGATCTCGGTGTTGCCCAGCTTGGTCTTGGTTTGTCCCTCAAACTGGGGCTGGCGGACCTTGACCGACAACACCGCGGTGAGGCCCTCCCGGATGTCTTCTCCGGTCAGTGCCGGGTCCTTCTCCTTGATAAGGTTTTTGGCCTTGGCGAAATCGTTGACCGCTCTCGTGAGCGCTCGGCGCAGTCCCTCTTCGTGAGTGCCGCCCTCGTGCGTGTTGATGTTGTTGGCGAAGGTCAAGACCGTCTCGGTGTATCCGGTGGTCCATTGCATCGCAAGCTCGAGCTCGGACTCGTCGCCGACAGATTCAGCGTCGAAGATACGTCCGTGGAGCGGGTCGCGAGCGCCGTTGAGGTATTTGATGAAGTCGACCAGGCCCCCGCTGTACTTGAACACGGTGTCTTCGTGCTCATCGTCCCGCTCGTCGCTGAGCCGGATCTCCAGCCCCTTGTTGAGAAATGCCATTTCCTTGAGCCGGGAGGCCACCGTGGCGTAGCTGTAATCCGTCGTCTCGGCAAAAATCTCGGAGTCTGCCCAGAAGGTGATCGTGGTCCCGGTGCGCTTGGCAGCCTTGCCCTTCTTGACCGGGCCGGTCGGCTTGCCCCGCTCATAGGATTGGGTCCACTGAAATCCGTCTCGCACGACGACGGCATCGAGGGTGGTCGACAGCGCATTGACGACCGACACGCCGACCCCGTGCAGTCCTCCCGAGACGGTGTAGGCGCCCGCTTCGAACTTCCCACCGGCGTGGAGGGTGGTGAGCACCGTGGTCAGGGCCGATTCCTTGCTCTTCTTGTGCTTGTCAACGGGAATGCCCCGCCCGTTGTCGCGTACTCTGACTCCCCCGTCGGCCAGCAGGGTCACGTCGATCATGGTCGCGAAGCCGGCCATCGCCTCGTCGACGGCGTTATCCACGACCTCCCAAATCAGGTGATGGAGGCCCTTGGGACCGGTGGAGCCGATATACATGGCGGGCCGCTTCCGTACCGCCTCGAGGCCCTCCAGGATCGTGATGTCGCTTGCGCTATAGGACGCGCCAGACGAAGAGTTATCGGTTTTGGTAGCCACACACCGGTCCGGGTTAGAGGTTATTTACAGACATGTGATTATACCAGCGCCGGCTCGCTAAACGAAGGTAAAACGGGACCAGAAGCACCCTCCCAGCCCGCTGATTTCGGGGCAAAATATCACTCACCACGGTTGTTTCGCCACCCGGAGTCGAATCACCTCGACGAGCCCCTCCCCAACCGCGTTGTCGAGTGCCTGCAATAGCTCGCCGGTTCGGTATCGCAGCACGGAAAGGGTGCCGGCATCAACAACGTCGAGGGTGAGCTCGCCATGCTCCAGCTTGCCCGGCCGGGTGCTGGTCGCCCACGGCTCTCCTGCCAGGTTCGTCCAGTCGTTCATCACCCGGGCAGCGGCGTCTGGCTTAGTGATGCCGAGGCGCTCGAGGTACGGCGCCAGCATGTCGGCCACGGGATCGAGGCTCATGCCATCACTACTTTCCCGGCCGGATCCACCGTCCACCGTGCTCCGTTCACTGCGTTCACCTCACCGTGGCGGGCACTCGTCAGGAAGGCCTGCGCAATCGGAAGGCGGTCGACCACGGCCTCGGCCCTGTGCGGATCGAGCTCTGAGAACACGTCGTCCAGCAACAGAACCGGTGGCTCGTCAAAGGTGCCCGCCAACAGGTCGAACGTTGCGAGGCGCAGTGCCAGCACCAGGGACCGCTGTTCGCCCTGGCTGGCGTGGGTCCGGGAGTCGCGATCGTCCAGGAACAGCCGGGGCTCATCACGCTGCGGTCCGACCGTCGTAACCCGTCGCTCCATGTCTTTACGCCGTGCGCCTGCCAGCGCGTCCGCCAGTTTTGAACGCAGGACGGCGGGCTCGTCCTCCCAGTCACCCCAGCGCGATTCGTAGGACCATTCGACCCGGTTGTCCGCCAAAGTTCCGTAGGCATCTTGCAGATACGGTCCAAGCCGTGTGGCCGTCTCGTGGCGGGCGGCCACGACCTTGGATCCGGCCTCGGCGATGGCGTCCTCGAAACTGGCGAGCGCATCGGGGTCGGCGGTCGGCCCGTGATTCCTCAGCAGCGCATTGCGCTGGCGAAGGGACCGTTCCAGGTCGGCCTGATCGGCGCCGGCGGTCACTCGCAGCTGGGAGGCGATATCGTCGAGCAGATTCCGCCGCTGCCCGGCGCTGCCTTTTGCCAGCTCGAGATCGTCGGGGAGAAAGGTCACACAACGGAGACGGGACCGCAGCTCGGCATTGCGGGTCGGGCGTTTTCCGTCGAGCAGCACCCGGCGCCGGCCCGCCCGCGATAGCTCGATCTCAATCGTGTGGTTGGAGACCGGAGCGCCGACCGCCCCCCGCACGATGGCACCGTCCGCGCTCGACGCGATGAGCGCGTCGTCGGGGGCCTTTCGAAAGCTCCGTAACGTGCTCAGGTAGGCAATTGCCTCAAGCAGGTTGGTCTTGCCGGCACCGTTGTCTCCGATGAGCAGGTTCGTCCCCGGGTCGGGAACAAACTCCAGATGTGGATAACTCCGGAAGCTCTGGAGCTCGACGGTCTCGAGCCGCATGACGGTTACAGCCGGACCGGCATCAACAAGTAGAGGAACTCCGGTGAGCCGGCTCCCCGCAGAATGCCGGGCTTGAGCCCGTCGAGGACCTCGACAACG
>JABDLU010000068.1 GCA_013002865.1 Acidimicrobiia bacterium | reverse complement strand
TTCGGGCCGCGCACCAGCAGCTCGCCGACCGCGTCGACCGCCACGTCGTTTCCCTCCTCGTCCACCACCCGGATCTCGGTGTGGAGCGCCGGCTTGCCAACCGAGCCGGCTTTCGACAACGCATGGTCGAGATCGGTGAGGAACACCGTTGGGCTGGTCTCGGTGAGCCCCATCCCCTGGCGAATGACGATTCCCCGGGCGGCGTAGCGCTCCAGCAGGGCAACCGGCATCGGGGCACCGCCGCACGCCCATGAATGCACCGGCCCGAGGTCGGCATCCGGCCAGCGCTCGTCCTCGGCGAGGAACTGGTACACGGCGGGCACGCCGAAGAAGTGCGTGATTTCGCCGCTCTCCAGCCAGTGGATCACCCGTGCGGGATCGAACTCCCGCAGGTTCACCGAGCGCGCACCGAGATGGAGGCAGGGGGTGGTGTACAGGTTGAGGCCGCCGGCGTGGAAGGTCGGCAGCACGTTGAGGTTGGTCGAGTCCTGGGTGAGGCCGACCGCGTGGCCGATGTTGATGGCGTTCCAGAAGAACATCCCGTGGGTGCAGAGCGCACCCTTCGGATGGCCGGTGGTCCCGGACGTGTAAAGGATGGCCCACGGGTCGTCGTGAGTGGCCGTCACCGGCCCGATGCCGGACGGGTCGGCGGCCGCCTTGGCGTTTTCAAACTCGTCACCCAGGCGCAGCGTGACCGGAGTGTTGAGGGTGCCGGCGGCGTCGGTAAAGCCCTCCTCGTATATGAGCACCTTCGGACGGCAGTCATCGACGATGAACTTCAGCTCGGGAACGGCCAGCCGCGAGTTGAGAGGAACCAGGATCGCCGACAGCTTCGCGCAGGCGAACAGCGCTTCGAAGGTGTCGGTGGTGTTCCCGGACAGGATGGCCACCCGGTCGCCAACTCCCACGCCGTTGCCAGCCAGCCAAGCCGCCAGACGCCGGACCCGGTCGTGGAGATCGGCGTAGGAGAGAGTGAGCTCTCGCCCGTCGTCGATGAGGGCCTCGGCCGTGGGGCGCAGGTCGGCGTGGTGGGCGATCCAGTCGAAGGCGGGGACCGGCCGGGCCACGGTCACTCGCCGGCCTGACGGGGTTCCTCTCCCCCGCTGAACGCGCGCAATAGCCGCTCCCGGCCCTCCTTGATCCGGAACGACTTGGCCCGCCACGTCCCAACGATCCCGAAGGGCAGGTACAGGACGATGGCGATGTAGGCGAATCCAATCAGGAGCTCGGAGGTGCCGCCGAACCACTTCTCCAGGTAGAACTGCAACAGCCGGAACACCGCTGCCCCGATCAGTGCGCCGCTGATGGTGCCGACGCCGCCGATGAGAATGATCAGCAGCGCCGTGACGGTGAAACCGAGTCCGGCCACGTTTGGGGTCACGATCGGTTGATGCATGGTGTGCAAGCTCCCGGCGATCACGGCCGTGACCGACGCGATGACGAGCGCCAGGAATTTGAACCAGAAGGTGTTGTAGCCCAGCATCAGGGCACGGTCCTCGTTTTCCCGGGTGGCCTGCAGCACGGTCCCCACCGGGGAATCGATGATGCGGGTGTAGAGCACGTACACCCCGAACAGGATGGCGAGCGACACCAGGTAGAACGCGAACCGCTGGTTGGTGGTATCGAGGAACCACACCGGTGGCTGTACCCCCTGCAGCCCGATCTCGGCGCCGGCGAGGTCGGCCAGGTCGCTCGACTGGATCACGATCCAGAACACCGACGCCATGCCGAGAGTCACCAGCGCGAACGTCAATCCCTTCACCCGGGGTAGCACCAGCGCAAACAGTCCGGCCTGCAGCAGCGCGGCGATGAATACCACGAGCAACGCCAGCGGCCAGGCCAGTTCGTACTCCTTGAGCATGATCCCGAAGGTGTAGGCGCCGACCGCGAAGAACATGGCATGCCCGAACGAGAGCAGACCGGTAACGCCGAGCACCAGGTCGTAGCTGATCGCATAGAGCGCCAGGATCATCACCTCGATGGCAAGGCCTTGCAGGAAGCGGGCATTCCCTT
Source organism: Acidimicrobiia bacterium (assembly GCA_013002865.1). GTDB lineage: Bacteria > Actinomycetota > Acidimicrobiia > Spongiisociales > SHLN01 > SHLN01. The sequence continues at coordinate 854 of JABDLU010000068.1, read as the reverse complement.
GCTCGTTGTCGAGCACCGCACTGATGCCTTGCCCATCGACGACGATCGAGATTACGAACGGGAGAAGCACCAGCCCGGCGACCAGGGCGAGGAGTCCGCGACGCCGCCGCAGCCAGCCTCTCACCCCTGGGGTCGTCTGGGCCACCGTGGTCATCGCTCACTCCGTCCGAACAGGCCGGCCGGCAGCACCAGCAGCACGATCACCATGAGGATGATCGATGCCGCCGGGACGAGGGTTGGCGAGGGCTCGAAGGGCTCGTCCAGGAATGGGAGGTTGATGCCCACCTGACCGAACCGGATAATGAGGGTCTCGAGGAGTCCGACGAGAACTGCGCCGCCGGCCGCCCCTGGGAAGCTCGTGAGGCCGCCGATGGCCATGGCGATCAGGGCGCCGAGCAGGAACAGGGCACCCATACCGGTCGATAGCCCGATCGACGGCGCGGCCAGGACTCCGCCGAGCGCGGCCAGGCCGGATCCGAGCGCAAAGACGAGGGTGAACACGCGGCGCACGTTGATGCCGAGCGCCTCGACCATCTCGGGGTCTTGAACGCCCGCTCGAATGATCATGCCGAGGCGGGTCCGCTTGAGCAGCAGCGTCACAGCAATGAGGACGATGGCCCCGACGAGAACGACGAAGCCCTCGTTGTAGACCCGCAAGCGGGCGCCGAACACCTCGACGGTCGAACATCCGCTGAAGAAGCCGCCGAGACCCTGGCCGGGACACCCTTCACCGGTGCCGTTGAACAGCGCCGGGCGGGCCATGGTGAACTCGGGCCTGCCCCACACTTCCCGCACCACTTCGATGATGATGAATCCGACGCCCAGCGTCAGCATGAGCTGGTAGATGGGCCGGT
>JABDLU010000036.1 GCA_013002865.1 Acidimicrobiia bacterium | reverse complement strand
CAGGGAAGCACCGATCTGCTGACCTCGGCATCGCTGCTCGACGGGCTGCGCGCCGCGGCGGCTTCGGCAGTCGGTGCTGCCGGGGCTCCGCCGGAGCGGTTCGGCCGCGGTGAGGTTGCCGCCCGATCGGCAACCCCGGTATATGTGGCACTCGGCGATTCCCTGGCGGCCAATGTCGGCGTCGACGACCCTCGAGACGGCTACGTATCCCGTTTCCACCGCCAGCTCGAGCGGCGCGATGGCGTCGAGTACGGCCTGGAGAACTTCGGCGTGTCCGGAGAGACCACCGGCACGCTGATTCGCAGCGGCCAGCTAGACGAGGCCGTCGCGTTCATGGAGGGCCGCGACGTCGCCTATGTGACCATCGACATCGGGGCCAACAACCTGCTCGGCCACCTCGGCTCGGAGGCGTGCAGCGAGTCGCTCGACGCGCCGGCGTGTCGGGATCGGCTGGATGCCACCTTCCAGAGCTACGGCCCCGACCTGGAGTACATCCTGGACGAGCTGCGGCAGGCGGCGCCGGATGCGACGATCGTGTTCTTGACTGCATACAACCCGTTCAGCCTCGGCCTCGGCACCGAGCTGGAGGGGGCGACCGACGAAACCCTGGCTTCGTTCAATGCCATCGCGGTTGCCGTGGCAGGCGATGGCGGAGTGCTCGTCGCCGATGGGTTCGAGCCGATGCGCGGTCGGACGGCATCCACCACCCACATGCTCGATCAACGCCCCGATATCCACCCACTGCCGATCGGCTACGACGTATTGACGGGCGCATTGGTCGACGCCCTCCAGTAGCCGCGTATCGGCTCCGCCGCAGGTGCGATATCTTCCACACATGGGGGAAGAAGCCGGGCGCCGCCTAGACGAACTGAACATTGCAATCGAGGTCGCGATCAGTGACCTCCGCAAGCTGGTCGCCGAGCGCGACCGGCTCGAAGCCGAGCTTGGGCGAGAGTCCGACCGGGCGGTGACGCCCGGTGATCCGGCCGACGGTCCGCCTCCCCGTAGCGCCGATGACTTCGTGGTGCCGTGGGCACCGGAGGAAGAGGCCCTCTGAACTGAGCGAGCCCACCGAGGTCGGTGGGCTCGCCGCGCCGGGGGGTGCGGCGGATCAGTCCTGATCGCCTTCGTCGGTCTCGCTGTCTTCGGTGATCTCAACGAGCTGGAAGTCCTCGTCGAGCTGGACGTCGACTGAGGAGCCGTCGAGCCTCCGAACTTCCACTTCGTAGAAGCTCTCCTCGTCGCCCTGCTCGGTCTCTGTGACGGTCCCGCCGCCGGTGGCCTCTAGCGCCGCTGCGGTGGCTCGCTCCAGAGCGACCCCGGTGATGGGTACTTCGGTCCCGTCGTCGTCGGTCGAGCTGAGGGCGATTCCACTACCGGCCGCGCTCAGCGCAACGACCGCGGTTCCGGCCACGATGATCTTGGTGCGGGTCTTCATCAGACGTCCTTTCTTGGTCGATCAACGCACCGTATCGGGCAGCCGCTGAAAGGATCCTTAAGGGCCGTCAGTGCATTCGCCGACGGAGCCAGGGCGCACCGTGACGCCCGAGGAGGAAGCCCCCTACAACCGCACATGCGTATGCGGTCACTACCACCACCATGATGAGCACGATCCGAACCTAGCAGTCCGCCATGCCGCACTGGTGCAACCGGTCAGGAAGGAGGGGCGAAGCGGTGGATAGGCGGGAACGCCCCTTCGCTGGTGGTGAAGATCTGGCCGTCGGGGCCAATGGCGATCGCCTCGCCCTGGCTGTCGCGAACCGTCCCCGCCCGGCATCCGGGGCCGAACAGCGTCGCAGCGAGGTCGCGCCCTGGCGGCCGAGTCCAGCGGAAGATCTCGTCGTAGGTGCGCACGACGACCACGCCGTCGGTGGCATCTCCTCCGGTGGCGACGGCGAACGTGCCGAGCTCGATGTCGCCCAGATTGTCGGCCTGCTGGGGCGTCGACCAGTCGGTCGTGCCCGGCACGAAGAAGACCGGCGTGACACCGGACAGTGCTTTCCCGAGAATCACGAGGTCGCCCGAGTCGGGATCGACCAGCAGCGTCTCGGCTTCGGCCGGGCCGGACGAATAGGTGAGGGTGAGGGTCTCGCCGCCGCCGACCCGGTTGGTGCCGGGGCTCGGCTCGGGCAGGCGGTGGATCTGTACGGTGGCGCGGTCGCCGCGGTTGTCTCCGATGTCGGCCAGATAGAGGTAGTCGCGCCCGGCTTCGGGGCCTGGACCGATGGCGATGTCCTCCCAGTCGCGGGCGGTGAGGTCGGGCAGCAGCGTCCGGCCGAGGGCGGTCCCGTCCCCGGCGAGGGCGTGGATCGCCGCGTCGTCACCCGAGTCGTTGTGTGCCCACAGGACACCGGGGTAGGCGCGACTGGCGGCGAGCCCGGAGATCTCGGTAAGGCCGGCCGATTCGACGGTGCCGACCTGCTCGGCAATGAGCTGGACGTCGCAGCGGGGTGGCCGGCCACCGGGCGTTCCGGCCACCGTCGACGAGGGCATGGTGGTCGGGTCGGTCGTTGTGGTGCAGGCGGCAAGGAGTGTGATCAGCGCGACGACCGGCCGCAGCGAGCGAGGCATGGCGGTTCAGCGTAGCGGGGTTGACATGTGAGTAATTACTCACATATAATCGATGAGTGGATGAGGTATTCCGAGCTCTCAACGATCCCAGCCGGCGACTGCTGCTCGACAGCCTGTTTGTCGAAGATGGCCAATCGCTCGGTCGGCTCTGTACACACCTACCGGACATGACCCGGTTCGGTGTCATGAGCCATTTGCGGGTGCTGGAGGAAGCCGGGTTGATCACGACCCGCCGGTCGGGCCGCAGCAAGCTCCACTACCTCAACCCGATTCCGATCCGACTGGTCCACGACCGGTGGATCAGCAAGTACACCGAGCCGACGGTGGGTGCGATTGCCGGCCTGAAGGCTCATCTCGAAGGAGGAGACGAACCCATGTCCGAGCCCAGCCACGTGTATCAGGCGTTCATTGCCGCCGACGTCAAGGAGGTGTGGAAAGCGATCACCGACGGCGACTACACCGTCCGCTACTTCTACGGGACGCGAGTGGAGTCTGAATGGACCGAGGGCAGCGCCGTCCGGTACCTCGGCGGCGATGGCTCGGTGGTCGCCGACGGAGAGGTCATCGCCATTGACCCGCCGCATCGCCTGGAGTACACCTTCACGGCCCACTGGGATCCGGAGTTGACTGCCGAGGGACCCGCCCGCGAGGTATGGCTGGTCGAAGACGTAAACGGTGCCTCCAAGCTGACGGTCGAGCTCTACGACGCCCCGGCGGGCAGCAAGACCTACGAGGATTTCACAAACGGGTTCCCCTACATCGTCTCGGGCCTGAAGAGCGTGCTCGAAACCGGAAAGTCGCTCCCGGCTCCGTATTAGACCGGGAGTGCCGGGGCGGGGCGCTTCGCCGCCAGAATCAGGCGCCGAGGCAGACGAACGAGGCGCGGAGCGCCCGCTCCTGGTCGGTCAGTGCGTCCCGACCGGCCAGAACGTCGGCCAATGACCGAGACGGTGTTGCTCCGCCTGTGAGGTAGCGGTGAAAGTCAGCCATGAGGTCGGGGACGACCTCGTCTGCGATCGGGACGATGGGGGCAACGAGGTTGCCTACCCCCATGTCGATCAACGCTGCCGACAATCCAAGTAGCTCATCTCCGGCGATGACCTTTGAGATCCCCGTGTCGCACGATGAGAGCACCATGAGCCCGGGCGGTGTTCGTATCAACTGCAGGTCGTACACAGTCAGTGGAGCATCGCTCATCAGTAGCGAGGAAAACGACGGGTTGTCCGCGCGGAACACACCGTGGGCGGCCACATGACCGACCGCAGCGCCATCGAGTGCTGAGAGGGCAGAGGTGGCGGTGGCTTCCATGCCGGTCAGCACATGCGGATTCCGGTAGGACTCGGCTATGGCCGCAACCTCCGCGGGGGCTGCGGTCAGGTCCGGCCCGGCGATCAGGGTGGCTGCCGATGACCTGGCAACCGATGGTCGGTTCTGAGATGCACGATCCCAGGCCTCGAGGGAGGGCGCAACCGACACCTCGACCTCCGGCATCAGCGCCGGCCACGGAACCCGGTGCAGGGCACCGCTCGGGATGACCACTACCGGGCCAACCCCGGGGTCGAGACCACCGAGCAGGTTGCTTCGAAGCGAAGCGATCTTGACCTCCATTGTTGCCGCTGCGGCAGCGAGCGAGCGCGGCGAGCCTCTCCCCAGCGCGAGCCGGTTCAGCGAAAACAGAAGCGAATCCAACTCCGAACGCGCCGCAGCCGCTCCGAGCGTCCTGGTCAGCGTTGCTGAGCCCCCTTCAACCGCCACGCGGTAGATCTGATCGGCGTGGGTCATGAACGAGAGCAACGTTCGAGATCCGACCGCCGTGGTGACGGCCTTGCGGGTCCAGCTCCGCCGCTCATCTGTCACCGCCCCGCCGCGGAGTTGGCGCTCGCGAGACCGGATCCGTTTCTCGAGGCTCGTCCGTTGAGCGCCCAGCCCGGCGGTGGGCTCGCCGTTCAACGCCGCTTCACGCAGTTCGGTCTCCACCCGCCGCAACTCGGCCAAGAGTTGCTCGAGATCATGGTCGGTGGGTGGGCGCACCGCAGCCACCTGCCGGCTTACCGACCTCCAGTCCTCGACCGCCCGCAGCACTCGCCATGGCGATTGGCTGTCGATCGCCAGCCGCGTCGCCATGCGGGCCAACTCCAGCCCGTGAGCGGCTGCGTACGACCGCAGGTCGGTAGCGCCCAGCGTCGATCGGTAGTCGCGGATGACACCGAGACCGGCATCGATCGCCCGGAGCGCGCCGCGCTGATTGCCTTCCGCCTCCCTCAGCATGGCCTCGGCGAGCCACGCCTGTGCTCGGCCAACCGCCGGGCCCCGCGAGCGGGCTCGGGCGGCGCTCTGCAGATGCGACCGGGCGAGGGTCATGTCGCCTATCTGGAGCGCCAGGCGACCCGCCAAGAGCAGACAGTGATCGCCCTCGCCGGCAAGCCCGATTTCCTTCATGCGGGTCCCGAGTTGAACCACGTCGGGCGCCGTCAGCTGAGAGGGGGTCGAAGCGAATCGACACCGGAGGGCAGTGTATTCAGCCATCAGTTGCCACCCCGCCCGATCCTGCGACGTGAACTCCTGTACGGCCGTCGTGGCGTGTTTCAATCCCTCATCGGGGTTGCCATTCGCTAACGAGACTTCTGCCATCAGCCAGCGAGTCTCGGATAGGTCCGTGACGTTGTCTGAACGCTCCAACCCGGCGAGCGCAGCTGCGGCGGCGGCCGCCGCTTCGTCGAATAGGCCAACCGACAGCAGGAGTTCGGCACGATTCGCCAGCAGCACTTCAACCATCCCTGGTGGGCGACCCAGTTGGTCGTAGGCCTCTTCGGCCTGGTCGAACCAGGTCAGGGCGGCCGGGACGTCGCCCCGCCGACCCTCCATGAACCCGAGATTGTGTGCGCACGCAGCGACGATCAGGCTCTGGTCGAGGTCGCGCCCGATGGATAGGGCGAGCGCCAGATCGGCGACCCCGTCATCGAGGCGCCCCAGGTAGCCGTGAAGAACCCCACGGTTGGTGAGGAGCCGAGCCTCGGCTAAGCGGTCTCCCTCGTTCCTCAGACCGGCGAGCGCGGCCTCGTAGTGATCGAGCGCCGCATGCAGGTCACCCAAACGCTGTTGGATCAAGCCGATCTGCATCCGGTTGCGGGCGAGGTCGGCTCCGTCGAGATCGGCGGAAGCGCGCTCAGCTTCTTCCAGGGCTTCTCGAGTGTTGCCGGTATAGAGGCGAACCAGACTGAAGCTGGAGCGAATTTGCGCGGCGCGACGCAGCAAACCGTGTGCACCAGCGATATCGAGCCCGGCGGTCAGAGCACGTTCGGCTCTGGGCAGGTCGTTGAGTTGACGGGAGGCCAGGCCGGCGGCCCAATAGGCGGTAGCTCTCACATCGGGGGCAAGGTCGGCGTTGCCGAGCAGAGACTTGGCGGCTGCCAGTGTCGCCCGCGGGTCGTCCTGGACCCCGTCAACAAGCGCTAGGGCTTCTTCGATCATCGCCGTCGGCAAGAACTCACCGTACGGGAAAGACTAGGTTCGGAAGGGCCGACCATGCCTCGGAGGGACCATGTTTCAAATCACCGAGCAGATGCTGGACGAGTTCAGGACACGCCTCAAGAGCCGGAACATCACGGTCGACGATCGTGGGTTTGCGTACCGGACCAACAAGCTGATCGTGACCGCGCCGACCGCAGCTCAGTGGGATCAGGCCGTCGAAAGAGTTCGTGGGGAGGGTTTCGAGATTGAGCACGAGTTCTCCTTCGATGAGACCGATGCCGATCCCGCGATCGACGTCAAGGTGTTCACGCGGAGCCCAGATAACGGGGATGTTCGGGAGTTCCTGGAATTCCTGCGACGGGAGTTCAAGCACGTTCCAGACCTCTGTGATTTCGAGGCGGACTATTGCCACGTCTTTTTCGGTAACCAGTATTCGGGCTCACCCGTGTACCTCGGAAACCCGGTATACCTCGGAAATCCGGTCTACTTGGGCAACCCGGTCTACCTCGGAAATCCCGTTTACCTCGGGAACCCCGTTTACCTCGGGAACCCCGTATACCTCGGGAATCCGCTGCTTCGCAACGGAGCCATACCGGTACAGCGCGCCCCTGCGCTCCCTGAGCCGTGCGATTGCGGACCGGAGAAGATTGTCGTGCTAGTTCTTGACACCGGATTGGCGAGGGAGGACCCGGCAGATCCGCAGACCGGAGTAACCGAGCATGAGGTGCTCCAGGGCTACGCAGATCCACACGCGGCATGGGTGGAGACTGTTGCCAAGGCGGGGGACGAATCCCGCGTCGACGAGGATCTCAAGGGTCTCCTTCGCCTGGTTGACGAGGGAGGTAAACCGTTGACGCACATCTGCGGCGAGCCGATCGTTGAAGCGGAAGACGGAAACCTGCCGCCCGTGGACGTGTTAGACCGGCAGGCCGGTCACGGCACGTTCATCGCCGGCATTATCCGGCAGCATGCGCCCGAGGCGAAGGTGGAAATCGAAGGCGTTCTGTCCAGCTTCGGAGACGGCGACGACTGCGATATCGCGGCGGGACTCCTCCAGGCAGTTGATCGGCTCGGCGCGATCGATGTGATCAACTTGTCGTTTGGTGGTTACACCGAGGACGGCCGGGAGCCGCCAATCCTCAAGCGCGCTATCAACGAGGCTATCGAGAATGGGGCGGCCGTGGTTGCCGCCGCCGGGAACAACAACTCCAGCGAGAAGTTCTGGCCGGCGGCGTTGCCCAATGTCGTTGCGGTGGGCGCGACCTATAAGGGCGAGCGGGCCTGGTTCAGCAACTATGGCGATTGGGTCGACGCCGCTGCACCCGGTGTCGGCGTTGTGAGCACCTTCTTCAAGTGGAAGGGGAAGCTGAAAGCCCATGAGTTCGAGGTCGACGGGCAGAAAAAGAGGTTCAAGCTCGATGACTTCACAAACGGTTGGGCCAGCTGGTCGGGCACGTCGTTCGCGGCGCCTCAGATCGCCGCCGAGATCGCACGGCGAATCTGCTCCCTGGGTGAGACGGCACAGGAGGCTCGCGATGAAGTTGTGCGCCGGTTCGCGGGCTGGCCGCCCGCACCACCGGACTGACCACGGTCGACGGAGAGGAGGGCTATCCCACATCTCATGTATTTCGCGGGCGGCGAGGTCCTCTATATCGGTGACAAGCCAAGGAGCAGGACACAGTGTTGCCAGATCGATTCACACCCACGCGGGCAGCCGTGAAGCGCCCCGAGAACGAGGTCTCGTCGACCGAGCTGGCCGCCCGGGCCGGCGAAGGGGATAAGACGGCATGGGATGCCCTGGTGGATCGATACGGCAACCTCGTGTGGTCGGTTGCTCGCAGCTTCCGGCTCGATAACGCCACGGCGGCGGATGTGTCGCAGACCACGTGGCTTCGCCTGGTAGAGAACCTCGACCGGATCCGCGACCCCGAACGCCTCGCCGGATGGCTGGCTACCACGGCTCGAAACGAAGCTCTTCGAGTGGTGCGGCGGACCCAGCGAGAGCTCCCGGCGGTCGACATCGAGGTCCTCACCGATCCGGTGTTCGTTGAGCCGATGGCTGCGATACTCGCCGACGAACGGGGCGCCGAGCTGCTCGAGGTCTTCAATGAGCTCTCGCACGATTGCCAGCAACTCCTCCGTCTGGCAACGGCAGACCCGCCTCTCGAATACGCAGAGATCGCCGACCTGCTCGACCGCCCGATCGGCAGCATCGGCCCCAGCCGGGCCCGTTGCCTGAAACAGATGCGAACCCGGCTCGAAGCCATATCAGCCCGTACTCAAGGAGAAACCCGATGAAGCCCAATGATCCGACCCTCGACGCGCTCAAGGAGGTGCTCGCAGACGCCGACGGTGCACCGGCCGATGTCATCCAGGCGGCCAAAGACAGTTTCACATGGCGCACGGTGGATGCCGAGTTGGCCTCTCTCGTGTTCGATTCTGCGACTGATGATTTGGCCACCGTTCGAGGTGGCACGGTGGCGGATCGCCAACTCACATATCAGGCCGGTGACGTGGAAATCGAGGTGATGGTGAGTGGGAATCACATCTCCGGCCAGCTGATTCCTCCTCGGGTCGGGCATGTGGAACTGGCGGCGGGTGCGGAGCTTTTAGAGGCCCGGGTGGACGAGTTGGGATCATTCACGTTTCCGGACGTTCCGTCGGGGCCCGTACGGTTGACGATCCGTGTCGGTGACCAGACCATTGCCACCGAGTGGACGATCGTCTGAGCCCACTACCGCGCTGATCGGCAGATCGAGGTCGGCGCCGGGACCTCGTCGGTTCCCGATAGCATCCGGGTACACCGACCAGAGGATCACGGATCATGGGGACCAAAGGCGAACGGCTCACCGGCGACGCCACCGAGAGTGCCGAGCGGCTGGCGGACGCGCTGGCGTCGCTGGGCGACGTGACGACGAGGAAGATGTTCGGCGGCTACGGCGTGTCGGAAGGGAACGTCATGTTTGGGCTGATCGACTCGGCCGGGACGGCACATCTCCGGGTCGACGAGACCACGGAGTCGCAGTTCGAAGCGGCCGGGAGCACCAAGCACGTCCGTATGCCCTACTGGTCGATCCCTCCGGCGATCCAGGACGACCCCGAGGTTTTGCTCGAGTGGGCCGGCCGGGCGTTAGAGGTCGCCCGGCGCGCCAAGAACTAGCGCACCGGCGAGTCGCCGGCGTGGCCCCGACAGTTCTTTCATGAAACCAGTGACGGCGATACGAAACGTCCTCGGTGACTACTTTGATCGGTCGGGCACCGCCGTGTTTCTAACCCTGGCGCTGGTCGTCGGTGTGATCGTCGGGGCGAGCAGCGCCCTGCTCATTCTCGCCATCGGCTGGGTGGCCGACGGCGTAGAGCTGCTCGGAGAGGCCCTCTCCGTGGACCGGGCCATCTTTTTGTTGACGGTGCCGCTCGGCTTCGGGGTCGCAGCCTGGCTGGCAAGGCGCTTCGCCCCAGAAGCCGAGGGAGACGGTGTCCCGGCTGCCATGGCCGCCCTGGCGGTGCGGGGAGGTCGGCTGCGACTGCGGGCCTGGTCGATCAAGATCCTCGCAACAGCCGCCACGCTGGGCTCAGGGGGATCGGCCGGCCGGGAAGGACCGATCGTGCAGATCGGTGCCACCGTTGGATCGGTGGCCGGTCGCTACGGGGGGCAGGGAGAGGACCGGGTTCGGAGCCTGGTGGCCGCCGGAGCCGGGGCTGCCATCGGCGCCAGTTTCAACGCTCCCATCGCCGGAATGCTCTTCGCTATGGAAGTCATTCTCGGAAACTTCAATCTGCGGCATCTCAACGGCGTCGTTGTCTCGTCGGTGGCGGCGGCGGTCACCAGCCGGCTGCTCATCGGGCAGGAGCAACTGCTGCAGGCATTCTCCTATCAGCTCGAAGATCCCCGCGAGCTCATCCTTTTTGCCGGGCTCGGCGTGGCCGCCGCAGCGGCCGCCTTCGTCTTGTTGCGGCTGCTCGACATCACCGAAACCATCGTCGTGCCCGGCAGCTTCCTGGTTCGCTCGCTTATCTTCGGCCTGGCCGTCGGTGCCCTTGGCCTGCTGTACCCGGAGGTGCTGGGCGACGGCCAGGACTACATCGCCGGGCTGTTGCGGCCGGCCGACGACGCCGTCGTGTGGTACACGCTGCTTGCCATCGCCGGCGTCAAGATCGTTGCTACGTCGATCACCCTGGGGGCCCGCGCCTCGGGGGGCGCCTTCATGCCGAGCCTCTTCATCGGGGCGGCTCTCGGGTCGGGTATAGCGGAGTTGCTGGACGGTGTCTGGGGTGTGTCGGAGCTCGAGCCGGGCGCGTTCGCCGTCGTCGGCATGGCCGCCACGTTTGCCGCCGTGGCGCGGGCCCCGCTGACCTCGATTCTCATCGTGTTCGAGATCACCGGTGACTATGGCCTGGTGCTCCCCCTGATGCTGGCGGGCAGCCTGGCAACGTTCTTGGCCGACCGGCTCCACCCGGAGAGCGCGTACACGATGGCCCTGGTCCGGGCCGGAATCAAGCTGACGCAGCGGGGCGACGTCGACCTCCTCGACACGGTGACCGTCGGCGCCGTCATGACGCGGAAGGTCACCAGCCTCTCTCCCGGCGACTCGCTCAGCACGGTTGAACGGGTGCTGGATGAACAGCGCCATCACGGCCTTCCAGTTGTCGAGGACGGGCGTCTGGCCGGGATCATCACGGTCAGCGACCTGGCCCGGGCCGGCGATGGGGCGGCCGCGGTTCGGGAGGCAATGACGCCGCGTCCGGTTACCGTCACCCCCCGGATGCCGGTTTCGGTGGCCCTTGAGCGAATGGCCGCGCTCGGCGTCGGGCGCCTTCCGGTGGTGTCCGACGATGATCCCACCCGGCTCGTCGGCATGTTCCGGAGGGAGAGTGCTGTTGCTGCCTACCACGAGGCTCTGAGCGCGTCGACGGAGCATCAGCTCAAGGTCGAGCGACTCCGGCTTCGCACCGATCCCGGAGCCCGGTTCTTCGAGTTCCGCATCCCGAAGGGCTCGATGGCCGACGAGCGGCAGGTGAAGGAGACCGAATGGCCCGAGGGGCTGACGCTGGTGTCGGTCCAACGGGGGAGGGTCGTCATGGTGCCGAGCGGCGGGTTGGTGATCCGTCGCGGAGACATCGTGACCGCCTTCGGCACCGAGGCGGCACGCCGGCGGGTGATCGAACGGCTCAACGCCACCGGCCTCGAGGAAACAGCCGAAATGCCGGTGCTGCAGCCGCCCGAGCCCCCGGATTGATCAGCTCAGCGGGGCGAACAGGTCGACCGGGTTTCCGTCCGGGTCGGCAACGGTGGCGTAGCGCTGACCCCAGAAGGCATCGAACGGCGGTCGAATGGCCGGAGCACCTGTGCCGGTGACGGACTCGAATGCGTGATCGACCGCGGCCGGATCGGCGCACTCGATTGCCAGAGTGATGAGGTCGTTGCCGGTCGGCTCCGTGAAATCCTCGATGAACGACCGGGCGATGTCGTGGCTGTCGAGCATGAGCCGCATACCCCCGTCGAGGGCGGCCTCGTAGTGGCCTTCCGCAGCGGTGAATTCGGGGAAGGGCACGCCCAATCGACGGTAGAAGTCGAGCGAGGCGGCGATGTCCGAGCACAAGATGCCGATCGCGTTGAGTTTCATGGTCGAACCCTATCAACGGCCGATCGGGTCGCCCGGGCTGCGCCGCACCAGGGGCGCTGCGTCAGCTGGCGGCCGCCACGTCGAATTCGATGCCGGTTTCCCGTTCGGAGAGCCGCCACAGTTGCTCGAGGTCGCTCGGCCGGCGGGAGAAGGGCAGGATCGGACGCCGCACCGGCGGCCCGAAGTTGACGAAACGCGGGGCGTACAACTCTCCCCCTTCCGCCCCGGGATCGGTGGCCGCCCGCAGCTGAGGCAGCGCCCCATCCGCCTGGCTCATGCCGAGCCGCTGGACGGCTTCATGAAAGAAGCGCTGCGACCAGCCCTCAGAGGCCGACGCACTGGCCGCCTGCAAGTTGGTGTTCGAATAGCCGGGGTGAGCGACGAGGCTCTCGACGGATGCGCCGGCCGCTCGCAGACGCCGGTCGAGCTCGAGTGCGAAGTGGGCGTTGGCTCGCTTGGACTGTCCGTAGGCCTTCCACGGGCTGTAGTCCTCGGTGAGATGGGGATCCTCAACGTCGAGCGTGCCGCCAAAATGGCGGGCCGTGCTGGTGACCGTGACCACCCGGCCCGCCTCCGAGCGCAGCAGGGCCGGCATCAGATGAGCAGTCAGCGCGAAGTGGCCGAGGTGATTGGTGCCGAACTGGAGCTCGAACCCGTCGGTGGTTTTACGTTGCGGCGTCGCCATCACGCCGGCATTGTTGACGAGGATGTCGATCCGATCGTGGGTACCACGCACCTGCGCAGCGAAGGCAGCGACGGACGCGAGTGAGCTGAGGTCCAGCTCACGCACCTCGAGCGATGCGAGCGGTAGGCCGTCCCGGATGTCGGCTTCGGCGGCCGCCGCCTTCTCCAGGTTGCGGGCCGCCATGATGACATGGGCGCCTGTGCGGGCAAGCTCTCGGGACGTCTCAAGGCCGAGCCCACTGTTGGCCCCCGTCACGACGGCAATCCGCCCGGTCTGATCGGGAATGTCTGCTGCGGTCCAAGCCACGGTCGATGCTCCTGCGTTGTAGTGAATCAATACAGTATTCGCTGCGACTCTTTGAACGGATGGGCGAACGACCAGGTGCGTCCCGGGGCATCGGATCCGGCGCTGAGAAAGTGACTTAGGGCGAGCTTTCGGGCCGTTGGGCCTCAAGAACCATGCCCGGCCACCGGCTACAACGGGAGCGTGTCTGCTCGCCGCTATCTGCATGTCTGAGTCGACCCCGACCGATCTGTTGCGTCTCAACCTCGACGTGCTGTGGGGCGGGGGAGAGCGCCTGGCGGGGTGGCTGGGTCGGCCGATGCGAGACCATGTGCTCCCCGTCGGGGACGGCACGATGCCGGTGCTGACGCTGCCCGGTTTCCTGGCACCCGAGTTGTCGCTCAATCGCCTCAACCGAACGCTTCGTGAGCACGGGTTCCCAGCCCGGAGCTGGGGCCTGGGGGTCAACCTCGGCCCGCGGGGGATGTCGATCTTCGAGCATGTCGAGGAGGTGGAGGAGGAGCTGGGCGACGAGATCCGCCAGCTGGCTGAAGAGCACGGCCACCCGGTTTCGCTGGTGGGTCAGAGCCTGGGGGGCGTCTACGCCCGCGAGCTGGCTGAGCGCATTCCGGAGCATGTCGATCGGGTCATCACGTTCGGGTCGCCCGCCATCGATGCGGCCCGAGCTCACGACCTGAACAAGCTGCTGCGGCTGGTCGGCCGCCGGGTGGCGGGCCTGCGGCTGACCGATCTGGAGCCCGAACAGGTGCTGCTTCACTGGGAGGCCGACCACCCCCCGATGCCGCTGGTGGCGATCTACAGCCCGGTCGATCGGCTGGTACCCATGGAACTGGCTGCCATCCCGGACGATGTCGTTGCAGGCAGCACCCGCCGGGCCCCCCGCGAAAACATCCCCATCGTGGCGTCGCACACCGGCATGGCTGTGAATCCGTTCGTGATCCTCGCCATACTCGACCGCCTGGCGCAGGATCCTCAACGTTGGGTGGATTTCGACCCCGAACCGTATTTCGCCGGTCCGCTCCGGCTGTGGCCGACACCGTTTCGCCATCCGCTCATGCATGCCAAGCGGCAGGGACGCCGCACCGAGCAAGGCTGATCGGACCGCACCACCGCCGGATCGACCAGCAACTCCCGCTAGCGTGGCCGGCATGGGAGACGACACCGGAACCACCCTGCCCAAGACCCACGAGGTCCCCGCCGCAGTGCGGCACGCCGCCGTGTGGCCGGGGGATCCGCCGGTCGCCTACACGGCTCATTCGGAATGGCTCGTTCTGTATAAGAAGGAGCGCCCGGTCGCCGAGATCTTCGCCACGTCCTACCTGGCCGACGACGGAGGAGAGGACCGTCCGGTCACGTTCGTGTTCAACGGTGGTCCCGGAGCGGCGTCGGCCTATCTTCACATGGGTGCGATCGGACCCCGTCGAATTGCCTTCCCGCCGGACGGGACCTTGCCGTCGCCCCCCGCCCGACTGGTCGACAACCCCGAATCCTGGCTCGGATTCAGCGACCTCGTGTTCATCGATCCGGTCGGCACCGGATTCAGCCGCGCCATCGAGCCAACCGCCAAAGACAAGGAAGGCGACAAGGAGGCTCACGACCCGAAGTCGTTCTTCGGGCTCAAACGCGACCTCGAGTCCCTCGGGGAGTTCATCAGCCGCTGGCTGTCGACCCGATCACGCTGGGAATCCCCGATCTTCATCGCCGGAGAGAGCTACGGCGGGTTCCGCGCCGCCAAGCTGGCCCGGCTCTTGCCCGAGTCGTACGGGGTCGGCTTGACGGGAGCAGTTCTTATATCGCCGGCGCTGGAGTTCGCCCCGCTCAATCCGTCCGACTACGACGCCCTGCCCTGGATCGACAAGCTGCCGACGATGGCAGCGGCGGCGTTCTTTCACGGCCGCTCGCGAGCGTTCGAGCCGGGTACGCCCCTCACCGAGGTTCTGGACGCCGCCGAGCGGTTCGCCACCACCGGCTACGTCGCCTACCTGACCCGCGGGGCCGGCCTCGCCGCGGAAGAGCGGGCCGCCATCGTCGGACGGCTCGCCGATCTCATCGGGCTGCCATTCGATGTTGTGCAGCGCGCCGAAGGCCGCATCACCATGCAGGTTTTCGTCCGGGAGTTGCTCCGGGACGAACGCAAGGTGCTCGGGTTGTACGACGCCAGCGTCACCGCCCACGATCCCTTCCCGGATCGGCCCGACTTCGCCGGGCCCGATCCGACCCTGGCCGGCATCGAGTCGGCATACACGGCCGCTATCAACCAGCAGCTCCGCCAGGCAATCGGGGTCGAGACCGAACGGGACTATCACCTGCTCAGCTACGACGTGTTCAATTCATGGAAGCTGGATGCCGACCAGCATGCCCTCGACAGCAACGTTGGAGCGACCGACGATCTGCGCTACGGGATGAGCCTCAACCCCGAGCTGCGGGTGTTCATCACCCACGGGCGGTATGACCTCGTGACGCCGTATTTCACCACCGACCGGATTCGCAACCTGATGCGGCTCGATCCCGACGTCGCTGCCCGGCTCACCGTCGAGCACTATCAGGGCGGCCACATGTTCTATGCCTGGGAGGAGAGCCGGGTGGCCTTCCGGCGGCGAGTCGGCGAGTTCATACAGAACGCGCTCGGGGCCTAGCGTTGCGGCATGTCCATTGATGTCGCAGCCCTGGGTGACCACGTCCTGATCGATCCCGACGGCGCCCAGCATCGCCTCGGCGACCTGTGGGCCGACCGGCCCGAGGTGCTCCTGTTCCTGCGCCACTTCGGCTGACTGACCTGCCGCGAGCGGGCCGGTCAGGTCCGCGATCGATACGACGACTTCATTGCGGCCGGGGTGGGTGTCACCGCCATCGGCACGGGTGGCAAGCGCTACGCCAAGGCGTTCATCGAGGACGAGGATGTGCCGTTTGCGGTCCTGCTGGATGAAGACGGCAGGGCCGCCGACGTCGTGGGGACCGGGGAGTTGGGGGCCGGCACACTCCTCAAGCCGTCGGCGTATGTGGCAGGCCTGCGGTCGCTGGTGGGCGGCCACCGTCAGAGCAAGACCGGCCGGCGACCCACCCAGCTCGGGGCGACTCTGGTCATCGCCCCCGGAAATGAGCTTCGTTATGCCGACTTCGAAGACTTCGCCGGCGACCATGCCGACATCGATGAGGTCCTGGCCGCAGCTCGCTCCTAGTCAAATGCCGGCGGCCGCCCGCACGGCCGCCAGCAGGGCGTCCGGCTGGTCGGTGCCGAACCGCACCCGACGGCCCGACGTCACGTCCAGCTCAATCCCATCCAGCCCCCATACGTTCCACAGGGTTCCGCCCGGGAACCAGCGGATGCCCCATCCGTACCACCACCGATTCTCGACCCGGCGGGCCGCGCTGACGTCTGTCCACGAGACTGCTCGAGCCGGCCACCCCCACCCGAACGAGCCGCGTATTCCGGTCTCAGAGACCTCGACGGTGAAGCGCCCGAACACGTAGAGCGCCGCCATCACGAAGATGCCGGTCAGCGTGCCGATGACCATTCCGGCCGCCGAGCCGGCCAACCCGGCAATGATGACGACGAGGATGAGCAGCATTGCTATGGCCAGGTCGAACGTGATGGGTCTGTGCTGGGTGTGCCGGTAGTCCACCCGCCAACGCTAGCGGTGGGTCAATACCCGGCCAGTGCCCCAACCACGCCCACGGCGGCGACGCCGGCGGCGATGGTCGAGAGGCCGGTCGCCACGGTGCCGTTGATCAGCGTGCGCCGGCGGCCCGGTACGGCGGGCAACGCCGTCACAGTGAATGCGGCTCCGGCCCACAGCCAGCCCGCCACGGCGACCAGGCCGAGCGCAGCCGAATCGAACGCTGCCGCCAGCGCCACCGGTACGGCCCACAGGGCGAGGAAGGCGAGCATCGGAGCCTCCTTTCCCGACCAGCATGCCGTCCCGAACCTGAACGGAGCCTGAGACCGGGACGGCTTTCCCCCAAACGGGGGACCCGGGAACCCTCCCCGGCGGGAAGACGTCCGAGGACGGATTCGAGATAGTGGAGACATGGAAGCAATCACCGGCCCCCTCATGTGGACCCTGAGCCCGGCGGGTCTCGCCATCGCCCTGTTCCTGCTCGGGTTCATCCTGTCGGGACTCCCGGGCCGGATCTTCCCCGACCTCGACGTGAGCGGCCGCGGCTTCCGGGCCCGGCGGCGCCGGCGCGCATTGGCGGCCGCCGGCCGGCGTGCCAGGATCAGCAAGTGAAGCGGTTCTTCGCCCCCCTCTCCCAGGTCGTCACCTACACCCGGGCCGTATACCTCCTGCTGGGCCTTCCGTTCGGCGTGTTCTATTTTGTGTTCCTGGTGACATCTCTGTCACTCGGGGTCGGCCTGGCCATCGTCTGGGTGGGGGTGCTGATTCTGTTTGCCGCCGTGCTCATGTGGCGAGGGCTGGGCGCCATCGAGCGCGGCATGGCCGACGTGCTGCTCGGTGAGCCGATCGAGGCGCCCCAGCCCCTCGATATCCCGGTCAATGCGAGCTATGCCACGCGAGCCAGGGCGATCGCCTCCGACTCCTACACCTGGCGCAGCTTTGCCTGGCTGCTGCTGCGTTTCCCGCTCGGCATATTCGGGTTCGTGGTCGTGACCGGCGCGGTTTCGATCACGGCGGCCTTCCTATCCGCGCCGGCCGCGACGTTCATCACGGACTACGAGTTCGAGGTCGATGGTGAGCTGGTGGACATCTCCTGGCTGCAGGATGTGCCCGACGCCCTGTTCTGGCTGCTGCCAATCGTCGGCATTCTCTTCTTCGTTGCTTCGACCCACGCCATCAGTGGCCTCGGTCGGCTGCACGGGCTGATGGCCCGGCCGCTGCTCGGCCCGTCTGAGCGCGAACAGCGGGCCGCTCTCACCCGGCGCACGTCCGTGCTCGAAGAACGGACGATGCTGGCCCACGAGCTCCACGATTCCCTCGGGCACACGCTGACCATGATGGTGGTCCAGGCCGGAGCGGCCGGCCACGTGTTCGATCGCGATCCGGACTTCGCCCGCGAGGCGCTGGCCAATATCGAGACCAGCGGGCGTCAGGCGCTCACCGAGCTCGATCGCATCCTCGGGCTGCTGCGCGACGATCAGGGCGCCGAGCGAGCGCCCCAGCCGGATCTGACCAGCGTGCCCGGGCTCGTTGAACAGATGGACGCGGCCGGCATGTCGATGCGCCTCATCGCCGAGGGGGACCTCGAACAGGTCCCGCTCGACGTCAGCCGCTTTGGCTATCGAGTGGTCCAGGAGGCTCTGACCAACGTGCTGAAGCACGCCGGATCCGTTGCGACCGAGGTCCGGCTGCACCGGACGGCCGGCGCGCTGGAGATCGAAGTGATCGACGAGGGGCCCGGACCAGCGCCGGACGAGCTCGGCGATGTGCTGGGCGGCGGGGGCGGACGAGGGCTGGTCGGCGTACGGGAGCGAGTTGCGCTGCTCGGGGGAGTGGTGGAGGCCGGCCCGCGACCGGACGGCGGGTTCCGGGTTTGGGCGCGGCTGCCGATCGGATAACACTTCCCGGGTGATCAGTGTTCTCATCGCCGACGACGACCAGCTCGTTCGCGTCGGCCTCCGTGCCGTGCTCGACACCGAAGCCGACATCACCGTCGTCGGGGAGGCTGCCGATGGGCGTGAGGCGATCGCGCTGACAACGGAGCTGGCGCCCGACGTTGTGATCATGGACATCCGCATGCCGTCCCTCGACGGGCTGGCCGCCACCCGCCAGATCGTGTCGAGCGGCTCGCCGGCCCGCGTGCTCATCCTCACAACGTTCGAGCTCGACGAGTACGTCTACGAGGCGCTGCACGCCGGCGCGGCCGGGTTCATCCTCAAGCGGGTCCCGCCCGGTGATCTCATCGAGGCGGTCCGGGTAATCCATTCCGGGGAATCTCTGCTGTTTCCGGCTGCCACCGCCGAGCTCATCCGCAGCTTCGTGCCCGCCAGCCCACCGACGGAGCTGGTGAAGGCCGTCGGCACGCTCACCGAACGCGAGCAGGATGTGTTCCGTCTGTTGGCCCAAGGTCGCTCAAATCGGGAGATCGCCGACGAGCTGTTCGTCAGCGCCGAGACCGTCAAAAGCCACGTCGGTTCGGTCCTGCTGAAGCTCGAGGTGCGGGACCGCACCCAGGCGGTGATCGCCGCCTACGAATCGGGTTTCGTGCAGCCGGGAGCCGGCTAGGAGGGGCGCCTGCCGGTGCGGTCGATCGGCGCGGTGCGTGCTTCGAACACTAAGTGACGGTGTCACAGCAGCGCCGCTGTGCCTCATACTCGATGACGCGACCCCGGGTGTCGAACTCGAAATGGCAACACGCCAGGAGGTCCGCTTTGAGCATTTCGCGGGCCCGCTGCACGCGCGACTTCGCACCCGAAATCGACAACCCGAGCCGTTCCCCCATCTGCGCCTGGGTGAGGCCGTCGAACTCGGTGAGCATCAGGGCCGACCGGTACTTGTCGGGCAGTTGCTCAATCATGGGTTGCAGGCCTGCGGCGAGCCGTTCGGCCGCATCCGGCTCATTGTCGGGCTCGGGAGGGTCGACGGCGTCGAGGGGAGCGCGGTCGAGGCGCCGCTTTCGGTAGTGGTCGGTGATGGTGTTGCGGGTGATCTGATAGAGCCACGGCCCGAGCCGCTGCTCGTCTTCCAGCGAATCGATGCTCGAGTGCACCTTCACGAAGACGTCGCTCAGCAAGTCGTCGACCGCGTCGGCGGGGGCGCGCCGCGCGATGAATCCGCGTAGCCGATCGGAGAACTCCCGCCAGACATTCTCCGTCGTGATGGTCATCTCTTGATGCCGCGTACCGTGATGCTCTCGGTCGGGGTTCCGTCGTACGTGTGCCCGGCGACGACCTCGACGTCGCTGAACCCGCTGTCGGTGATCATGCCGAGGTATTCGTCCCGGTCGATCGCGCCCGAAACGCACTCGGCCCAGGCGGTCAGGTCGTCGCGCAGCTCGGCGGGCATCTCGCCGGTCGTCACGATGTCCGAGATGATGAATCGCCCTCCGACGCCGAGCACGCGGTGCATTTCAGCGAACGCCCGCCGCTTGTCGGGGACGAGGTTGATGACGCAGTTCGACAGGATGACATCGACTGAGCCGTCTTCGATCGGGAGCTGCTCGATTTCGCCAAAGCGGAACTCGACGTTCCAGAATCCGCCTTTCTCGGCATTCCTCCGGGCGAGGTCGATCATGTCCTGGGTCATGTCGACCCCGATCACCCGTCCCGTCTCGCCGACCAAGCCGGCGGCCCGGAACACGTCGACCCCGGCGCCGCTGCCCAGGTCGAGCACCGTGTTGCCCCGGTTGATATCCCCATACACAGTGGGGCTGCCGCAGCTCAAGCCCAGATCGGACTCGGCGACGACTGCGTCGGCGTGGTCCTTGCTGGTGAACTGAACCTGTGCCGGGCTGCAGCACGCCTCGGTGGCCTCGGCTTCGGTGCAGCACGCGTCGGTGCTCGTGGTCGGGGTGCAGCAGGCCGCTTCGGCCCGGGCGATGGCGCTGTAGCGCTCCCGAACAGAGTGTTTCACCTGGTTGGTCGTTGTCATGTTTCCTCCTGATTCATATGTATAGACGCACGTGGCGTCAAATGGACGCACGCTTTGGCTCAGAACCGCACATGACCCCACCAGCCAGTGTCTATTGCGGGCAGCCGCGAGCCGTCGGCGTTGCAGCAGGCCGATCGGCCGGCCAGGCGCCGGCGAACCAGTTGAATGATGCCGGTTGGATGACGCATGAGCACTCCTGTCTCTTTGTACACGGAGACGGAGCAGTGGCCGAAAGGACGCACCGTGCGTGCCCTTTGGATTGGGCCCTCTGGATTGGGCGTCGGCCTCCGGTAGTCTCAAGCACCGATCGAAAGGACAATCCCAGTGGTCATTGGCGACGGTTTCACCCACAATCTGCCGGATCCCGACCCCGCGGAGACCGAGGAGTGGCTGGAAGCGCTCGACGATGTGATCGAGGTCGAGGGTCGTCCCCGGGCCAACTACATCATGGGTCGGCTCCTAGAGCGTGCCTCCGACCGGCGGGTGGGCGTCCCCGGAGTGGTATCTACCCCGTACATCAACACCATCCCGGCCGAGGCGGACGTTCCCTATCCGGGAGACGAGGACCTCGAGAAGCGCATCCGGCGATTCATCCGGTGGAATGCGGCCGTCACGGTCATAAATGCCAACCACAACGCCGAT
The DNA here is from genome assembly GCA_013002865.1 of Acidimicrobiia bacterium. Lineage (GTDB taxonomy): Bacteria > Actinomycetota > Acidimicrobiia > Spongiisociales > SHLN01 > SHLN01. The sequence continues at coordinate 18,970 of JABDLU010000036.1, read as the reverse complement.
GCCATCGGTGGCCATCTCAGCACCTATGCCTCGTCGGCCCTGCTCTACGAGGTCGGGTTCAATCACTTCTTTCGTGGTCGGGAGGATGGGCGGCCCGGCGATGCCGTCTACTTCCAGGGTCACGCCTCGCCCGGGATCTATGCCCGCGCCTTCGTCGAGCGCCGGATTCAGGAATTCGAGCTGGATCTGTTCCGGCGGGAGCTGGAAGGCGGACTGAGCAGCTATCCGCATCCCCGCCTCATGCCGGAGTTCTGGGAGTACCCGACGGTCTCGATGGGGCTGGGCCCGATCAACTCGATCTACCAGGCCCGCTTCAACAAGTACCTGCAAAACCGCGGCCTGGACGACACCTCAGGCTCGCGGGTGTGGTGCTTCATCGGCGATGGTGAGACCGACGAGCCCGAGACGCTCGGCTCGATCTCTCTGGCCGGGCGGGAGCGGCTCGACAACCTGACCTGGGTGATCAACTGCAACCTGCAGCGGCTCGATGGCCCCGTGCGCGGCAACGGCAAGATCATCCAGGAGCTCGAGGCCATCTTCCGCGGGGCGGGCTGGAACGTGATCAAGGTCATCTGGGGAACGAGCTGGGACCCGCTGCTCGCCCGTGACACCGATGGGCTGCTGGTCGAGAAGATGAACGATTCGGTCGACGGTGAGTATCAGCGGTACAAGGCCGAGAGCGGTGCCTACATCCGCGAGCACTTTTTCGGCCCGGAGCCGGGGCTGCGCAAGATCGTCGAGGATATGACCGACGATGAGATCTGGTCGCTGCGTCGCGGGGGATTGGATCATCAGAAGATCTACTCGGCGTACCACGCCGCCACCCAGCACGTCGGCGCACCGACCGTGATCCTCGCCAAGACCATCAAGGGGTGGACCCTTGGAGAGGATGTCGAGGGCCGCAACGCCACCCACCAGATCAAGAAGCTCAATCGCGAGCAACTGCTCACCCTCCGCAACACCCTCAAGCTGAACGACGAGATCCCCGACGAGGCCCTGGACGTCGAGGACGCCCCGTACTACCGCCCGCCGGTCGAATCACCCGAGTTTCAGTACATGATGGAACGGCGGGAGGCGCTCGGAGGCCCGGTCCCGTCCCGGTCGACCAGCATCCGGGTGCCCCTGGAACTGCCGGGGTCTGCCCCGTTCGAGGAAGTCGCGGCCGGCTCCGGTACGCAAGCGGCTTCGACCACGATGGCCTTCACCCGGCTCCTGCGCGGTCTGACCCGTGACGACCAGTTCGGGTCGCGGGTGGTCCCGATCATCCCGGACGAAGGCCGGACATTCGGCTGGGATGCGCTGTTCAAGGAGCTCGGCATCTACGCGTCGCAGGGGCAGTTGTACGAACCCGTCGACGCCAAGCTCCTGTTGTCGTATCGGGAAGCCAGTGACGGACAGATTCTCGAGGAGGGCATCACCGAAGCGGGCGCCCTGTCGAGCTGGATCGCCGCCGCCACCAGCTACTCGACCCGGGGCGTCCCGATGGTCCCGTTCTTCATCTTTTATTCGATGTTCGGTTTCCAGCGGGTCGGCGATCTGATCTGGCTGGCTGCGGACGCCCGGGCGCGGGGGTTCCTGCTCGGGGCAACCGCCGGTCGGACCACCTTGCTCGGCGAAGGGCTCCAGCACCAGGACGGCCACAGCCTGGTGCTGGCATCGACCGTGCCGGTCTGCCAGGCCTACGACCCCGCCTTCGCCTACGAGATGGGCGTCGTCATCGAGGACGGGTTGCAGCGCATGTATCGGGACGGTGAGGACATCTTCTACTACCTCACCCTGTACAACGAGAACTACCCCCAACCGCCCCGGCCCGAGGGCGTGGAAGAAGGAATCCGGCGCGGTCTGTATCGCTTCGCACCGGCACCCGACGGTGCCGAGGCAGCGGCCACCATCCTGTTCAGCGGGTCAGCGCACACCGCCGCCCGCCAGGCTCAGTCCGATCTGGCCGAGACTTACGGGGTTGGGGCAGAGCTATTCAGTGCCACCAACTACAAGCTGCTGCGCGAGGACGCCCTCACCGTGGAGCGGTGGAACCGCTTGCACCCCGGTGACGCCCGCCGTGTTCCGTATGTGACAGCACAGCTCGAACAGGCACCCGGCCCCTACATCGCCGTCAGCGATTACATGACGATGGTGCCCGACCAGGTCGCCCGCTGGATTCCCGGGTCCTTCACCACGCTCGGCACCGACGGCTTCGGCCGGTCGGACACCCGCGAGGCCCTGCGGCGGTTCTTCGAAATCGACACCGGCCATGTCGTGGTGTCGGTGCTCTCCGGCCTCGCTGAGGAGGGTCGCCTCGACCCGGCGGTCGTCAAGGACGCCATTGCCCGCTACGAAATCGACCCCGACCTAACGGATCCGATGTATCGGTAGCCGGTCGCCGGTCGCCGGTCGCCGGTCGCCGGATGCCCGTCGCCGGATGCCCGAAGCCGGATGCCCTTCGGTGTTGCCTGATTGCTGATTGCTGATTGCTGATTGCTGATTGCTGATTGCCGATCGCTGATCGCTTCCACCACTAACTTTCCCCAATGTCCCTCGCGCGGTCCGCCCTCCTGTGGGCGTCAGAGAACGAGACGTTGCGGACGCACGTTCCCCGGTGGGGCTTCGTGCAGCGAGCCCTCCGGCAATTCATGCCCGGTGAAGAGCTGTCCGACGCCCTGCGGGCCGCCGCGGAGCTGGACGAACGGGGTGTCGCCAGCATGGTCACCCGCCTCGGGGAGCACCTGACCGACGCTGCGCAAGCCGAAGAGGTGGTTGCCCACTACACGGCCGCCTACAACGAGATCGCCGCAGGCTCGGTGGATACGGAGATCTCGGTGAAGCCGACCCAGCTCGGCCTGGATCTCGATTTCGAGGCGGCGGTCTCAGCCGTCGAAACGCTTGCCGGCCTGGCCGAGAGCCGCGGCAACTGGCTGTGGCTGGATATGGAGGCGAGCGACTATGTCGACCCGACCATCGAGCTGTTCCGCCGGGTCAAAGCCTCGTATGCGCCGGTGGGAATCTGCCTGCAGGCGTATTTGCACCGCACGCCTTCAGATGTGGCCGCCCTCGTACCGCTGCGCCCCGGCATCCGGCTGGTCAAAGGTGCCTACCGCGAGCCCCGTTCGATCGCGCTGACCGACCGGACCGAGATCGACGAGGCGTTCTTCCGGTTGGGAGCCGAGCTGCTTTCGGCGACCGCCGACGGGGTCCGGCTCGGTCTAGCCAGCCACGACGTTCGGCTCGTCGACCGGCTCGGCGTTGTGGCCGGCGCCGCCGGCGTTGATAGGGACGCCTATGAGATCCAAATGCTGTACGGGATCAGGATGGCCGACCAGTACCGCTACGCACGGGAGGGATACCGCATGCGCACCCTCATCAGCTATGGGCAGCAGTGGTACCCCTGGTACGTGCGCCGTCTAGCGGAGCGACCCGCCAACCTGGGCTTCGTAGTCCGGAACCTGTTCGCCCGGACCTGACTACCCGCCTTCGGGAGCGGCCTTGGGCTGGAACTGGAGGTCGGCCTCGGAGGTGTGGGACGGCTTGGCCGGCTCTTCGGTGACTTCGTGGACCCACACCGTCCGCTGCGGGAACGGGATCTCGATGCGTTCCTCGTCGAACGCCGCCTTGAGGCGGCGCCGGATCTCCCGTGAGGTTGCCCACTGCTCGCCCGGTTCCACCTTCACGGCCAGCCGGATGGCAATGGCGCTGGCAGCGAAGTTCTCCACGCCCCAGATCTCTGGCTCTTCGAGGATGGTCGCGTTTGGGGGGGCTTCGCGCCAGACGGCATCGGCAACTCGCTTGATGACCGTCATGGCATGCTGCAGGTCGGTGTCGTAGGCCACCTCGATGTCCAGGACGGCCCTGGCCCACTCCTGAGACTTGTTGGCGACCCGGGCGATCTCGCCGTTTGGGACGTGCCACAGGGTTCCGTGCACGTCGCGGATCAGCGTGGTGCGAAGGCTGACCGCCTCGACAACACCGGCCGCATCGCCGACGTCGATGACGTCGCCGACCCCGAACTGGTCCTCGATGAGCATGAAGATCCCGGACAGAAAGTCCTTCACCAGGCTCTGGGCGCCGAAACCGAGCGCGATGCCGACGATGCCGGCGCTCGCAATCAGCGGCCCGAGGTTGACGCCGAACTCGGCGATAGCCATGAAGGCGGCGATCGTATAGATGGTGAGGGCGGCAATGGATTTGAGGACCAGGCCGAGCGTCTCCGAGCGCCGACGGGCCCGCTCGGCCTGAATGGCGGTGCGCTCGGCCTTGCGCATAGCCCGCACCGCCAGTGCCTCGAGCCTGTTCGGGTCGGCATCTTCAGGGTCATCGACGGCTGCGGCTGCCTCGACGTCCTGGTCGAGTTGGCGGTCGATCAGCGAGTCGATGCCGCGGTCGATGAGCCGCCGCACGACGCGGACAATGATCCAGGCGGCCAGCAGAATGAGCAGCACCTTGGCGGGATGGAGGAGAAACTCGGCCAACTCGGCGAGGAACTCGCTGTCGGTGACGTCGAACACCGTTTCGCAGAGGAAGCCCGGGTCGTCGCCGCAGGCGTCCTCCAGGGTTGCCCCGATGATCGTCAGCATGCGCGCACGATAGAAACCCACCCCCCACTTCCGGGGTATTAGCCGCCGCGATTCTGGCCGTTGACGGTTGACCGTTGACCGTCGACCGCAACTGAGCTTCAGCTCAGTTGCGATACACCCGCGCCACCCCACCCACAATCGACTCCTGGGACGCTATCGCTTCACGCCTGACCCGATGTTCCGCCAAGCGCAACAGCGTCGGGGAAGGTAGGCGTCGTCGTGGGTGGAGCGGCACGCGGTGAAGTGGGCGTCGGGGTCCTCTCGGGCTGATTTCCCCGAGCCCACGACCGGTACCTGGTTGGTGAACTCATGCGGCGAGGTAATTGGCTATGCGGGCGGCGGCACGCCGTGCGTCCACGCTGTCGGAGACCTCCGGCTGCGGATCGACGTTGCTGACCCGGCCGGTTGGTAGGGAGGTGACGCTGGCGAGTCGCACGCCCGACTTCTGAAGGGTGGCCGCCGCTGCCTTGACCGGGCCGGTGTCGGGGCCGGAGACGACGGCGCCACACACCACGAGGCTTCGGCTCGGAGCGGCGGCAGGGTCCGGTTCGGGCTGAACCGGGACCCCGCCGTCCGCCAGTCGGTCCCCCCATACCGACCATCCGGCTCCTCTGCACCACGCTTCCGAATCGTACGAGTTGATCGCGCGCATCGTCGGCCAGCTCGCCACGGCGAGCCAGCTGGCAACGGTCTTGGGCTTGAGGTGGCCGGACCCGGGGCGAAGAGCCCGCCACAGCAGGCCGCGGATCGGTTGTCCGTTCAGGGTCACCGACCGTCCGTGCCAGCCGAGCTCGACGCTGCTCAGCTCGGACGGATCGAGCTGGCAGGTCGGCACGTGGGCATAGAGAAGCGTGGTTGCCACCAGCTGGGCGAGCAGGTCCGACGGCGCGGCAATGATGACAACGCCGGGCTGGCCGGTGTCGGCGGTGCTGCGGGCGGCGGAGCGTTCGGTGGCAAAACGCGGAGAGGTGTGGCGCACCGCCGGCGAAGCCTCCGGCAGCTCGCCCCACCGGCTGCTTCGCGCACGACCGAGAAGCGCATAGCGACTCACCCTCGTATCGCGCGGCAGGCGGCGGGCGCCACGAAACGGAACAACCGCACCGGGGGCGGCGTCACTCCTATGGCTGGTGGCGACGGACGCACCGGCGCCGGCAAAGTGTGGGCTCGGACTCCCAAACCATGACATGCCCTACCTCCCGTGTTAGCTGTCACGAATGTATGGGAGGGCTCTATGTGGACTGTCTCCTGCCGGGTTCACCGACCGGCCAACCTTGCGGCCATCACTGTGAGTGGCCCTGTCGACCCGAAATGGACCTCACGGGGTGGCGGGACCGCCGCAAGAGCGGTAGCGTGGCGCTGTGAGCCTCCAGATTCGACTGCTGGGGGGCTTGCTGATCGAAAGCAACGGGCGCACCCTCCCCCGGATACCGTCGCGCCCTGGTAGATCCCTCTTTGCCTACCTGGTCCTCAACCGCGACCGCCCGATTGGCCGGGATCAGCTCACCGGGCTGTTTTGGCCCGACATGAGCGACACCCAGGCCCGGCGCCGGCTCTCGCAGGCGTTGTGGCAGGTTCAGACCCTGCTCACCGAAGCCGGCCTACCGGCGCACCACATCCTCACAACACCCAACACCGTTCGCTTCAACCCGTCGTCGGACTTCTGGCTGGACGTGGCGGCCTTCGAGGGCGCGACCGCCTCGCTCAAGGAAGTTGTCGAAGAACCGGCCGCCGGCAGGCTCGGTGAGCTGACCGACGCGATCGCGCTGTACCGCGGCGACCTGCTGGCGGGCATGTACGACGATTGGATCACTGTCGAGCAAGAACGTCTCCGGCGGCTGCTGTTTCGAGCCTTGCGCCACGTCGCCGCCATCTACAAGAGCCGCGGCGAGTTCGATGAGGCGCTCAGCTTCGCCCGGCGGCTGGCTCTGCTCGATCCGCTCCACGAGGAGGCCCACCGGGACGTGATGCGCCTCTGTTTGCTGGCCGGCCGACCAAACGATGCGTTGCTTCAATACGAGGTGTGCTACTCGGCGCTGGCCGACGAGCTGGGGGCCGAGCCCGAGCCCGCCACTACGCAGCTGTTCGAGTCGATCGCTGCCCAGCGCCGCTCGGGACGGCGGCCGTTTGTGCCTGCGCCCCGGTCGCCGCTGTTCGACCCCGGGGCCGTCGTCGAGCTGGTCGGGCGGGACGAGCCCCGGACGGTCGCCGTCGACGCGATCGAAGGAGCGCTTGCCGGGCGGGGCACGGTCTTGCTGTTCGAGGGGGAAGCCGGTGTCGGCAAAACCCGGCTTCTGGAAGCTATCGCAGAGGATGCCAACTGGCGGGGCTGTGGCGTGTTGTGGGGTGAGTCCGTCGACGGGGATGCCGCTCGCTCCTACCACCCGCTGGTGACGGCGCTGAGCGGGGCGCTCTCCCCGCTTCGTACCGAGCAACTCCGTGCCCAAATTGGGGACCTGTGGCTCGGCGAGCTGGCCCGCCTGATGCCACAACTAGCCGACCGGCTGGGAGAGCTGCCGCGCGTTGCTGCCCTCGAACCGCTCGAAGAAGCCGAACGAGTGCGAGAGGCCATCGGCCGAACGATCGGGGGTCTGGCCCGAATCACGCCCCAGCTGCTGGTGCTCGACGACTTCCAATGGGCCGACGAGGAGACCGTGGCAGCGATCGGGCACCTGGCCGGGTCGATCGACGGTGCGCCGATTGTGCTCTGTGTGGCCTACCGTGCCCAAGCGGCCCGGGAACACTCGGCCGTCTGGGAGGCGCTCCGCCAGATCGACGCCGGCCCCCGATCCCGCCGCCTGTCCGTAACGCCGCTGGCTCGTGCCGAAACCGCTGAACTGATCCGGGTCAGCTCGGACGTGCAGCCCGACCGCGCCACCCTCGATCGCATCCAGAACGAGACCGGGGGCAATCCGCTGTTCGTCCTCGAGACCCTCCGCGCGCTCCACGAGCATCATGTCGCACTCGCCGACGGGCCGGCGGCCGATCCCGGCGGCGACTTCCCCCTCCCGTCGACCGTCCAGGATCTCATCTCGCGCCGCCTCGTCGCCCTGGGCGCCGCCGAACGCACTGTGCTCGAGGCCTACGCCGTGGCCGGCCACGAGGCGGAGGCAACCATCGTGGCGGCGGCAATCGACCGGCCTCGCCCCGAGTTCTATGCGAGCCTCGACGTTCTGGTCGCCCGCGGCATCCTGCTCGACCGCGGGGATCGGTATCGCTTTCGCCATGAGCTGGCCCGGCGGGTCGTCCTGGCCGAGTTGACCAGCGACGAGATCGCCCGCCTGCACGAAGCCGTGGCAGGCGCGCTCCTCCGACACGACTCCGCCGACGACGAGGCCATCGTGCATCACCTCGAGGCCGCCGGTCGCATCGACGAGCTGGCGCCGTTTGCGGTGCGGGCCGCCCAGCGAGCCGAGGGGATGCGAGCGTATGGGACGGCAGCCGAGCACTACCGACGCGCCATCGACGGCGGCTCCCGGCTCGCCGACCGCATCGACGTGTTGTTCGCCTATGAGCGAGTCCTCGACGTGCTGGGTGAGCGGGCTCGCCAGGCCGACGTGGTTGCCGAGCTGTTGGCTGCCGTCGGCTCCACCGGGTCGGCCCGGGCGGAGGCGCTGCGGCGTCATGCCTGGCACCTGGCACACACCGACCGCTTCACCGATGCCGCCGCAGCTGTGACCGAGGCGCTCGGAATCGATACCGCTGTCGGCTCCGACGACGGGGTATGTGCCGACCTGATGGTGCTTGGAACGATCGGATTGTGGTCGGGGGAAACCGAGGCAGCCGTCGACCACCTCCGGGCTGCCTCCCTCCGCGCCTCGACCACGGTCCAGCAGGCCCAGGCCCGGCGCGCCCTGGGGAGTGCCCTCAGCGCCGTACAGCAGTACGAGCAGGCCAGTCTGGAAGCCCAAGCCGCCCTGGCCCTATTCGGAGCGGCGGCCGATCTGCGTGGTGAAGCCGAGACGCTCGGGTTGCTCGGCATCATCACGATGGAGCGGGGGAGGGCCGGCGACGCCATTGAGTTCTATGAGCGGGCGGTGGAACTCTCACGACGCATCGGGTACCGGCACGGCGAAGCGGTCAACACGGCAAACCGTGCCAACGCCCTGTGGTACGCCGGGCGCATTGCCGAGTCGCTGCGGTCCTTCACGAATGCCATCGACCTGTTCCGGTCGATCGGACACCACCGGGGCGAGGCGATGGTGCATGCCAACGCGGCCTCTCTGCTTCACTCGGTGGTCGGAGACGATGACACCGCCACCGCCTACTGCCGCTCGGCCCTCGAGTATTTCCTGGAGGTCGGCAATGCCGATGGCGCTGCCCAGGTCAGGTGCAATCTGGCCGACATCGCCCGTCGAGCCGGCGACTTCGATGAGGCGTTCAGCCACCTCGAGCACGGACTGGAATCGGTCACCACGTCCGGCAACCGCTGGCTCGAAGTCCAGCTTCTCTACTCGCAGGCGCAGCTCGAACTGGCGATCGACCAGCCCGGTGCAGCAGAGCGCATCGCCGTCCACGGTCTCGAGTTGTGTGCCGAACTGGGGCTGGCCGATTTCGAAAGCGGCCTGCATTCGGTGGTTGCGCTCGCCCGTCTCGCCCGGGGTGACCTCGGCGGAGCGCTTGCGGCGGGGGCGGCGGCCGGCGGGACCCTCCAACGCGGCAGCGACCAGGACTACCTGATCACCTACCGGCGCGGGCTCGTGCTCGAAGCCGCTGGACGGGTAGGGAAAGCCGATGCCGCCTTCGCCGAGGCGGAAGAGCGGTTGCTCGAGCGCATCGGCGACCTGACCGAATCGGAGCGGGCGATGGCGCTGGCTACGCCCGAGCATCGCGATATCCAGGCCGCGGCTGCCCGGCGCCGCAGCGTGGTAGCCGTAGTCCGTCTTGCGCGGCGCGATGTACCGACCGGCCGTCCACTCCGGCCAGATGACATGGTGGATGTGGCCTGGACGGTGGCCAGCCCTGGCGACGACGAGATCGGTACCTCCGCAGAAGTCCGGCGGCACCGCTTGCGGCGACTGCTGGCCGAAGCCGATGCTCAGCGGGCGGCAGCCACCGTGAACGACCTGGCCGAAGCGCTCGACGCCAGTGTGCGGACCGTTCGACGCGATCTGCAGGCCTTGCGCAAGCAGGGGATCGCGGTTACCACCCGCGGCGCCCGGGAAGGCGCATCCGGGCCACTGTAGGTTTTTTCGATTCTGCCGATTCCCTCCTCAACGCTCGATTACTCGAGATGAGGAGGTAGTGATGAGACGAGTTGTGACCTTCGCCCTGGCATTAGCCACGGCGATGGCGTTGTTTGCCCAGTCGGCATTTGCCGCGGTGGTGAACATTCGCTGACTCGCGATCCTGCGTGGTGTCGGCTGGAGCGAAGGCGATCGCCTTCGCTCCGCCGCGTTGAGCGGTAGCGTTGGGCGGGGAGGTACTCACTTGGCGTCAGCTGCGTTCTTCGACCTCGACCGGACCCTCATCAGCGGTTCGTCGCTCTACACATTCGGCCGCGTGGCCTGGCGGGCGGGCATGGTCTCCACCCCGGAGCTGCTGTCGGACCTCCGCTCGGCGGTGGCGTTCCGGTTCAGCGGCAGCACCGACGACTCGGTCGCGCAGGTTCGGGACCGGGTGCTCGGCGCCATCGAAGGGGTTTCCGTGGAGGAGCTCACCCGGCTCGGCGATGAGATCATTCCCCGCCTCGTCGACGATGTGCGTCGGGAAGCACAGGGATTCCTGGAGCTGCACCGCGAGGCGGGCCGGGATACCTACATGGTGACGGCGTCCCCGATAGAGATCGTGCAGCGCCTGGCCGAGGAGCTCGAGATGACCGGGGCGATCGCCACGGTGGCCGAGGTCGCCGATGGCATTTACACGGGGAAACTGTCCGAGCCGTTCTGCTACGGCCCGGGCAAGGCGGTCGCCATCGCCAAGCTGTCCGGCGAGCTCGGATACGAGCTGGCGCTGAGCTACGGCTACAGCGACTCGGTCAGTGACCTGCCGATGTTGGAACTGGTCGGCCATCCAGTTGCGGTCAATCCCGATCGCGAGCTGGAGCGCATTGCACGAGCCCGCGGATGGCCAATAGTGGAGTTCAGCCGCACGGCGAAGCGAGTCATCGGCACCACCTCGGCGGCGGTGGGGGCGGCCGGGCTGGCCGTCGGCACCTACTTCCTGGGCCGTCGCCACGGCCGGCTGGCCTGAGCTAGGGGGCAAGCGCTCCCAGACCAGCAGCGACGACCACGGCCAGGCCCAGCACCACCTGCTGGGCGCCGATGACCGGCACGTCCGGGACGGGGCGTCGGACGAGGAGGGCGTGAACCAGGGCGACGACTGCGATGGCGATCAGGCCGGCCGTCGAGACCCATCCCAGCATCCAGCCGCCGGCAACCATCCCGAGCGCACCGAGCTGGAGACCGTCGGATGTCGCTTGCCGGGACGGCTGGTGCTTGCCGCGCCGCAGCTGGGTCCGTACGAAGCCGATGGCCGCTACGGCCCGGGCTGCGGCGACACACCACAGGCCGGCTGCGACTGCATGATCGGTTCCGCCGGCCAGGGCAATCATCGCCGCCACCGCGGCCATGCTGGCCGATCCGGCCAGCTCGGGAATCAGCCGCCGGCTGCGGCTCCGGACGTCGTAGGCCAGCTCAGTGGCAATCAGCGGTGTGGCTGCTGCCAGCGGCCACCAGAACGGGGCAGCAGCAGTAGAGACGGCCACCGCGCCGAGTGCCGCCATCGCCGTCAGTTCGGCCGTGGCCACCCGCTCGGCGACAGCGGTTCGAGGCAGCCGGCGCTGCCTGCGCCGGTCGACGAGGGCGATTCGCACGGGTGTCCTGGCGAGAAACAGCAGCAGGGCGGCTCCGCCGATGGCCAACCCGGCTATGCCGGGCGCAACGATCAGGCCCAGCAGGATTGGTTCGAGCGTCAGGCTCCAGCCGCCATGCTCGGCAGGGATGGCGACGGAGCGCACCGGCACCGTTGGCCGATCGACAACGGCTGGCCGGCTCACCCGAGGTAGTAGCACCCTTCCTGGTCAGGCGTCGGAGGTGTGGGTGGACGCTCCCGCTGGTCGCTACGCGGTCTATCAGCGGACGGCGCGTTCCCCGACGCCTCCGCAGGCTGCGGCATTCGGCCGCTCCGGGGCAGCGAATCGTCCGGCCGATCGGTAGGTCCGATCGGCGGGCCTACGAGATCCTGGTCGCGCCGAGCCGTCATCCTGGAGGAAGGATGCAACGGCATTTCCGGCCGGGATAGGGCCGAACGTCAGTTCCGCTACCGCACGCCGCTGCCGCGTGCCAGGCGGGTCAACCCGATGAAAATGAGCAGTACACCGGCGAACATCAGGATGCTCCCGAGCAGCGGACCGGACAGCCCACTGGCGGATTCCAGCGCTCCGGTGGTGCCGCTGCAGAACAACACCCGGCCCCCCTGTGTCACGCTCTCACAGCTCGTTGCGTCGTAGCCGAGGAAGATGAGAAACCCGCCCGCCCCGATCGACAGGAGACCCGACAGCATCGCCTACCCCTTTGTTTGCCCTATATGAAAGCGTACTCGCAAGTGGGACGGACGGTTTTGGGCAGAGGGTTCCCGCTATTGCTGGGATTGGCGTCCGGCGAGCTCCTCGCGGCTGATGCGAACGCTCACACCCAGCTCGTGATCTTCGGGACCGTGGTAAACGCCCCGCAATGGAGCAACGTCGTCGTAGTCCCGGCCGTGGCCGATCTTGACGTGGCTTTCGGCAACCGGCGTCCCATTGGTGGGGTCGAACGGCTGCCATCCCCACCCCGGAATATGGATCTCAACCCAGGCGTGGGTCTCGACGTCAATTTCGGCCTCGTCCGGTGTGCTGCCGAGTGACTGGTCGGCGGCGTACAGGTACCCGGACACGTAGCGGGCCGGGATGCCGACGCTCCGGGCCAGGGCAATGTGGGCGTGGGCGTAGTCCTGGCATACTCCCTGGCCGTTCTCCAGCACCTGCGCCAGTTCCATGCCGACGTAGGTCGAGCCGGGGGCGTAGCTGAGACGGTCCCGGACGGCCTCCATCAACCGGGTGGCGGCCCCGTTGGCATCTTCGACACCGTGCACGGTGTCGCGGGCCAGCTCGGCCAGCGGCGGGGTCCACTCCGTGTGCCTGGTCGGGTCGAGGTACGCGCGGTACTCCACCCGGTAGTCCGGTTCGGCGTAGCGAGCGACGTCTATGGACAGGTCGATGGACGGGGCGGGGTGGGTTACGACGTGCGAAGTAGCCACGATCGTCAACTGCTCGTGTGGCTCGAATATCCCAAAGGAATCGACCCGGGTGCCCCAGTAGTCGACATACGAGAACACCCGGGCCGGTGGATCGATGGCGAGGTCATAGGACTCGAGCGTTTGAGCGGCGTTTGAGGTCGGACAGGCCTTGAGCACGTTGTGCGAGTCGCGCACCGTTTTCGGGTAGTTGAACGTCGTCGTGTACCGAATCTGAAGGTTCATCAGCGAGTCACGTATGGATGGAGGTCGAGGTCGGTGGCGTGATGGAAGAAGTGGGTGTCGATGGCGGCCCCGACCTGCCAGATGTCCTCCTGGAGCTCATCGAGGAAGTCTCCCAGCGAACCGCCGAGCAGCGAGCCGAGATCGCAATACTCCACCTTGGCGCACACCATCCCGAGCAGGCGCTGCGCGTCCGACCGCACCCCGGTGTCGATCAGCCCGGCCAGCTCGCGTTCGGTGCCCTGCAGACAGAACTGCACGCTGCGGGGGAAATCGGCCGATAACAACAGGAAGGCCAGCACCTGGATCGGGTCAACCGCCGCCCGGTACTCCTTCAGATACGCCTCATACGCTGACACCGATTTCAGGAGGGCGGCCCAGCGGTTGAACGACATCGCCCCCGGGGAGTCGACCAGGCGGTGGTACCGAACATCGAGGAGGCGGGTGGTCATCTCGGCTCGCTCCAGCAGGCGGCCCATGGTGAGGAACCGATAGCCATCATCGCGGGGCATGGTTTCGGCGGCGACCCCCGTCACCATCTGACAGGAGTTCTTGACCCGCCGGTACACCTGGTACGGGTGCTCGTGGATCTCCTCGCTGAGGTCGAGGGCTTGCAGGTCGAGGTAGAAGGAGTTGATCGCCTCCCACAGCTCGCTCGAGATGCGGTCTCGCAATCCGCGAGCGTTGGTGCGGGCCCGTGCCACGGCCGAGCTGATCGATCCCGGGTTGTCCTGGTCGAGCACCAGGAAGTTTGTCACCGCTGCCGAGTCCTCAGCCGATCCGGTGAACCGCGTCTCTAGTGACAACACTTCCAGCACGTCGCGGTTGGCCTGGGCCGCATCCTCACCGCTCAGCTCCAGCATGCCGTGATGGGTGACATCGAGCAACCGGGCGGTGTCCTCCGCCCGCTCGATGTAACGGCCCGTCCAGTAGAGATCTTCAGCGTGTCGCGACAGCACCGTCGTCCTCCAATACCCAGGTGTCCTTCGATCCGCCGCCCTGCGATGAGTTGACGATCAGCGAACCCTCCGGCAGGGCGACCCGGGTGAGGCCACCGGGAATGACTTCGATGTCCTCACCGGTGAGGACGAACGGCCGCAGGTCGATGTGGCGCTCCTCGAGGGAGGCGTCGATGAGCGTCGGGTGGGTCGAGAGCTGAATCGTCTCCTGAGCGATATAGCCCCGTGGCTGAGCCGTCAGCTTGGCGCGCAGGTCCTCGAGGGTGGCCCGATCAGCCTGCGACCCGATCACGATCCCGTACCCGCCGGCCTCGGCCACCGGCTTGACGACCAGCTCCTCCAGCCGGTCAAAGATCTGCTCACGGTCCTCGTTCTGCCACGGCAGATAGGTGGTCACGTTGGGGAGGATCGGCTCCTCGGCCAGAAAGTACCGGATCATGTCAGGCACATACGCGTACACGGCTTTGTCGTCGGCTGCCCCGTTCCCGATTGCGTTGGCGATCGTGACGTTGCCGGCCCGGTAGGCAGAAACGATGCCGGGGATGCCCAGCAGCGAATCGTGCCGGAACACCACCGGATCGAGGAACTCGTCGCCCACCCGGGAGTAGACGACGTCCACCCGGGCCAGCCCGCGGGTAGTGCGCATGAACAGCACCTGGTCCTGCACGACCAGGTCACGGCCTTCGACCAACTCGACCCCCATCTGTCGAGCCAGAAACGCGTGCTCGAAGTACGCCGAGTTGGCGATACCCGGCGTGAGCACCACGACCGTCGGATCACCGCTGGCGGTCGGCGCGATCGAGCGGAGGGCGGTGAGCAGCGATGCGCCGTAGTGGGAAACCGGCCGAACGGCGTGATTCCGGAACGCAATGGGCAGTGCCCGAGTCATCGCAACCCGGTTTTCGAGCACGTAGGAAACCCCGCTCGGCACCCGCAGATTGTCTTCGAGGACCCGGTACACACCGCCACCGTCGCGGATCAGGTCGATTCCCGCCACGACACAGTGGGCACCCTGCGGCGCCCGCAGGCCGTGGGCCTCCCGCAGGTACCCATCGGCCGATTCCACCACCCAGCGAGGGATCACGCCGTCGTGCAGCGCAGCCTGGGCGCCGACGTAGAGATCGTCGAGGAACAGGTTGAGCGCCCGGACGCGCTGTTTGAGGCCTGCTTCGATTATCTCCCACTCCGAGCCGGGGATGATGCGCGGTACCAGGTCCATCGGCCAGGTCCGCTCCAGGCCCTCTTCCCGTCCGCTGACGGCGAAGGTGATGCCGAGCGTGCGAAACGTCGACTCGACGAGGCGGGCGCGCCCTTGCAGGTCGCCCGGCGCCAGCGAATGCAGCCGCTCCATGAGGGCGCGGTAGTGCAGGCGGGGCTCGCCGTTGTCGTAGGCCTCGGCGAACGTGGTCTTCAACATCGGAGGAGTGTACGGGATCGACCCCCGCCCGGCCGCGAGCGTCTACGCTCGGACCCGACGGGGAGGAGAGGACAGATGACGGCAGTGCTTGGATTCGGCGGATACGTTCCGGAGCGGGTGATGACCAACGAGGATTGGTCGCGTCTGGTCGACACCACCGACGAGTGGATCACCAGCCGGACCGGGATCAAGGAGCGGCGGTTCGCCGCAGAGGACGAATCGACCCTCGACCTGTCGGAGCAGGCCGCCCTCGTCGCCATGAAGGACGCCGGTCTCAACCCCGACGACATCGACGAGATCGTCGTCGCCACCGACACTCCCGAGGTGTACACGCCCGACACGGCCTCGCTACTGCAGGACCGCCTGGGCTGTCGCAACGTTCCCACCTACGACCTGGGCGGAAGTGGGTGCGCCGGCTGGATCCAGGCGATCGATGTCGCCCGGGCACGGATTGCGTTCGAGCCCAAGAAGGTTCTCGTCGTTGGTGTCGAGTTGATCTCCCGGCTCATCTCGTGGGAAGACCGGGCCACCTGCGTGCTGTTCGGTGACGCCGCCGGCGCCGTGGTGCTCGGCCCCGGAGGCGGAAAGGCAACGCTGGTTGATGTGATCTCCGGAACCGATGGCAGCAAAGCCGACATCCTCACGCTCCAGACCGGCGGAACCCGGCACCCGTTCACAGTCGACTCGGCCGCCGCCGGAGACCACCAGCGGCTCGACATGAAAGGCAGCGAGGTGTTCCGGGAAGCGGTGCGCCGCATGAGCAGTGTCACCCTCGACCTGCTCGAACGACTCGACAAGGACATCGACGACATCGCGCTCCTCATCCCGCATCAAGCCAACAAGCGCATCATCGATGCCGTCGGCCAGAAGCTCGGCATCGCCGACGAGCGCGTGTTCGTGAACGTCGACCGCTACGGCAACACCGGTTCGGCCACCGTGCCCTTCGGCTTGTGGGAGGCCTACGAAGGGGGCCGGATCCAACCGGGCGACCTCGTGGTCCTCACGGCGTTCGGCGCCGGCTTCCACTGGGCCTCGGCGGCACTGCAGTTCTGACCCTCGCGTAGCGACACGAATACCGGTATCTTCTCGCAACTATGAATCGATCACGCCTGCCCGCCATCATGCTCGCCCTCTCACTGGTAGCCGCGGCCTGTGGTTCCGACGGCGACGCCGCCACCACGACCAGCTCGCCACCGACCACGGCGCCGCCGAGCACAACCACGACGGCCGCTCCCGCCACCACCACAACCGTTCCGCCCGGCCCGGACAACATCGCCGGTGCGGTGCCCGAGCTGGAAGCCGAGCTCGCATCCTGGATTGCCGAGTGGGACGTAGCCGGCGCCGTCGTTGCGGTATCTGCGCCCGGTCAGGATCGGGTCGTGGTCCCGGTCGGGGTGACCAACAAGGAGTCGGGCGAACCCATCGAGGGCGACGACTTCTTCCGGATCGGCAGCGTCACCAAGATGACCACCGCCACCGTCTTGCTGCAGCTGCAGGAGGAAGGACTGCTCGACCTCGACGCCCCGCTGACCGAGATCCTGCCGTCGTGGGAGCAGCGTCAGTTCACACCGGGCTCGGCCATCACACCCCGCATGCTGCTCAACCACACCTCAGGTCTCATCGCCTACGAGCTCGATCCCGATTTTTCCAACCAGGTGCTGCTCCGCCTCAACCAGGCGTGGCAACCCGACGAGATTGTCGACTTCGCGGTCGTCAAGGGCCTGCTGTTCGAGCCGGGGACCGAATGGTCCTACGGAACCACGTCCTACCTGCTGGCCGGCCAGGTGATCGAGCAGATCACCGGCAACCCCGCTCACGAGGAGCTGCGGGCCCGGGTGCTGGACCCGCTCGGCATGGACGACACCTACCTGCCACCCGCTGAAGTGCCGCCCGAGCCGCTGGTCAGCGGGTATTACGACCTGGCGGGGACGGGTGAAGAGACCGCAGTGGTGACGGCCCTGCCGCAGGCCGGCCTGCAGTCACTCGGCTGGACCGGCGGGGGTCTCGAGTCCCGGGTCACCGACGTCATCAAGCTGCTTCCCGGGATCGTCGACGGCGGCCTGCTCTCCGAAGCCAGCCTGGCCGAGATGGCATCGCCCACGCTGGACACCGAGTACGGGCTCGGCGTCAATGTGGCTCCCATCGCCGGCCACGACGCCTGGTGGCATGGCGGCGGGGTACCCGGGTTCCGGACCGCGCACGCCTACTTCCCGGACTCGGGGGTCTCGATCGGCCTGGTGAGCAACTCGTCGGGCCCCGACGTCTGGGCCTATATCGAACGGGCTGCCAAGCTCATTCTGGGCTGAAGCGCCACCCGGTCCAGCGCTCTACGGCCACCTCGATGACCGGTCCCTCCGGTCGATGGTGGCGATACTGCTGGTAGCGGTCGGCGAGGGCGTCGAGAGCCCGGTGGTAGCTCGCTCCGGCCTCGCTGATGGTTGCGATCCCGTCGGCTCGCACCCACCACAGTCGATCCCACTCCTCCGAGTAGTGGTCGGCCAGGAGCGATACGGCCGGGTTGGCGAGGATGTTGCTGATGCGCTTCAACCGGGTGGTGCGCTTCGGCTTGTGGTCGACGGCGCTGACGATGCGATCGCCATCGATGGCAAACACGATCGGGACCAGGTGCGGTCCGCTTGCTGCGCAGGTCGCCATCCGGGCGACCCGTTCGCCTTCCATGAGCCGGCGGCATTCCTCGGTCGCCATCCGGGGAGAGCCGGCGGCCGTCACCGGGCCCGCTCCCGCCACCTGGCCCGCAGGTCGGGAAGGCGCTCGACCGGCAGCATCGAGACGAACGCCACCCCGAAGAGCTGATAGGGGAACAGAATCGCCATCAAGGCCAGGACGCCGAGGTGGAACCCCCAGGCGCCGACCACCCAGAGCTGTTTGGCCCGCCCGCCGAGGAGCACTACCGGAGCCCCCAGCTCGACGAGCACGCTGGCGATCGCCATGGGCGGGAACAGCCACCCGAACTGCACGAGCCAGGCCCCGATCGGGGAATGAACATCGCCCAGCAAGATCTTGCGCAGATTGTCGTGGGCCACCTGGTTGCGCAACACGTCGCCGGTCAGCCAGTCGAATCCGCCATTGCGGAGTTTGGCCAAGCCGGCAATGACGTAGGCGATGACGACCACGATGGTCATGAGCCGCAGCGCCCAGCCGAAGTCGTGCCCGTGGCCCGGATGGGGCGCACGGCCGATGGCGTAGGCGGTGTCGGCCGGGCTGAACGCCAGGATGATGACATGGAGGACCAACAGGTTCTCGGTGTGGAGGACCTGGCCCCACGAGTTGCCGTATGTCGTCATCATCAGCAGGAGCGCAGCGAACACCGGGCCGGTGATCCGGAAGCGCCAGCCGGCCGCGAACGCACCGGCGAACAGCAAGGTCAACCCGCTGGCGAGGGCAACCACCGGAACCGCCAGCGGGTCGGACAGCGGAGCAAGGATTCCGACCGGATCAAAGCGGCGCTCGGGAAGGCGGGCGACGTCCAGCCAGTGCAGGGAGCGGACGGCAACAAACACCACCGCATAGACCCCCACCAGGAGACGGACCATCCCCAGCCGGTTGGCGGG